>DWWO01000112.1 GCA_019119675.1 Candidatus Mediterraneibacter faecipullorum
CGGATATTTTACTGAGAAATGTCTCTCAGATAAATACGAATTCCTCTACCACGACTGGAAGAATACGTTATCTCCTATTACAACGCCGTCTCTGTCGGTATACGGTGCGTACAGGAAGTAATAACAATCAGAAACCGCAGCAAGTCTTGCGCCGTTGATCGCATCCTGAGCGACCTGCATAGATAGACTTGTAGGTCCGCTGTTCAGCACATTTTCAAGTCGGCCTGTCCATACCGGCTCAAACTGTCCGCTTGCATAGATAACTCCGCTGATCGAATTCGGAAATCTCGGGCTTTCGACACGGTTCATGATAACAGTTGCCACTGCCAGCAAAGCATCATAAGTCTGGTAAGCTTCGCACTGGATGATAGCTGCAAGCAGTGTGACATCATCCGTAGATGCATCAATTCCTCCGCCATTTACAACAGAGTTGTCGTAGCCGCCTCCGGAATTTCCGCTTCCGGGATTGTTATTGACTGATGCAGCAGCCTGTCTGGCTGCTTCCTCTTCAGCGGCAATACGTGCAGCCTCTTCCTCTTTTGCCTGTTGCAGTCTGGCCTGCACATCAGCGAGATTAGTAGATGTTGCATCTGCCTTTGCCTGCAGTTCTGTCTGCTGGTTTTGGAGCTGTTCCTGAAGATCTGTGAGTGAAGCCTGCTGGGTTTCCAGAGTCTTTTGTTCGTCTTCGATCTGCTGATGAATATCTTTCAGATCATTCAGCGCATTCCGGTCATATTCACTGAGGTTTTCAATAAAGTCAGCCTTGTTCAGAAAGTCTGACATGTCTTCGGCAGAGAAAAGAAGCTCGAGCAGTGTTGCGTTCCCGTGTTCATACATATACTTAATACGGGCTTTCATGTCTTCGTACTGCCGCTCTTCATTTGCCATTGCTTCATCGAGTTCATCGGAAGTACGGGCAATTTCGCCGTTGAGCATCTCTACCTGCATTTCAGTAGTAGAAATCTCATCACTCAGAGCAAGAATGTCCTCATTGATACCCTGAAGCTCACTTTCGAGAGAAGAAGACTGATCCTCCAGATTGTTAATTTCTTCATTATCTGCTAAAACAGGAAAAACCGAAAGTACAATTGCGAGAGAACAGATCAGGGCAATTCCGGACTGTATCCATCGTTTTTTGTAGAATTTCATATGGTAAAATCCTTTCTTAATCTGCAATATTCAGTTGCGAGTAATTATTATACTACAAATTGCGCTATTTGGCAAACTCTGATAGAATAAAATAAGTGTAAAATATATGCAGAATGTTACTGTGAACAGTAACGGCAGAATCGGGGGAAATCATGGAACATAGGATAAAGATGATCGGGCTGGACCTTGATGGCACTGTCCTGACAGAGCAAAAGGAACTTACTGCCCGTACAAAAGATGCTATCAGCAGAGCGCTGTCACAGGGCGTTGTCGTCCTTGTCGCAACGGGCCGGCCATGGATGGGAGTGCCGGAGGAACTCAGAAATTTTCCGGGGATGCATTATGCCCTTACGTCAAACGGTGCAAGGATCATCGATACAGTAAAAGACCGCGTGATCGAAGAACATCTGCTTTCGCCGCTGCTGGCGCAAAAAGTATTGGAAATCTGCGGGAAATATGATACTCTACAGGAGGTATATTTTGACGGGCAGGGGTATGCACCCGCCGGTAAGATGGCTTTGGTAGAGCGGTATCACAGAAATCCCAGCATGTGTGAATACATGAGAAAGACCAGAATCCCTGTGGAGGATATCAGTCAACTGGTAAGAAAGGAAAATAGAGGACTTGATAAAGTACAGGCTCTTTTTGCAGATATGGATGAACGGAAGCTTGCATGGAACGAGCTGGAAGCAGAAGGAGGAATGGAGCTTGTCGGTTCCCTGAGATATAATATTGAAATTAATGCTGCCGGAGTCAATAAGGGAAAAGGACTTGTGAACCTGGGGCGTATGCTGGGGATCAGACGTGAGGAGATCATGGCCTGTGGCGACGGTGACAATGATATAGTTATGCTGAAGGAGGCAGGGTTCGGAGTCGCTATGGCGAATGGTGAAGAAAAAGTAAAGGAAGCTGCAGATTACATCACGCTATCTAATGAAGAAGACGGTGTGGCAGATGTGATCGAGAAATTTGTATTGCTATAAAAGTATTTTATTTTAAGGAGGAAAGAAAAATGTTGGATATATTAAAAGCGATCATTTTTGGTATCGTGGAAGGAATTACCGAATGGCTTCCGATCAGCAGTACGGGGCATCTGATCATTATGGAAGAACTGCTGAAGCTGGATCAGGGAGATGCCTTTTTTGAAATGTTTCAGGTTGTGATCCAGCTGGGGGCAATCCTGGCTGTAGTGGTGATCTATTTCCATAAATTGAATCCATTTTCCCCGAAGAAGACACAAAAGCAGAAGATGATGACCTGGCAGATCTGGATCAAAGTTGTCATTGGCTGTCTGCCTGCTGCAGTGGTAGGCATCCTGTTTGACGACTGGATTGATAAAACATTGTACCATTGGTATGTAGTGGCGCTGATGCTGATCGTATATGGTATCTTGTTTATCGTAGTGGAAAATTATCAGAAAGGAAAAGAACCGCAGGTAACGAAGTTTTCCCAGCTGACAATTCCGATGATCCTGATCATCGGTGTATTTCAAATGCTGGCTATGATTCCGGGAACTTCCCGTTCCGGAGCGACGATCGTGGGCGCTCTTATGATCGGAGTTTCCAGAAGCGTGGCAACAGAATACACTTTCTTTCTTGCCATCCCGGTCATGTTTGGAGCAAGTCTGCTCAAACTGATCAAGTTTGGATTTAGTTTTACTGCCATGCAGGTGGCTGTGCTGCTGGTGGGGATGGTCGTCTCATTTGCGGTATCTATCGTAGCGATCAAGTTCCTGATGAGCTATATCAGGAAGAACGACTTTAAGGCATTCGGATATTACAGGATCGTGCTCGGTGTGATCGTATTCCTGTTTTTCGGAATCCAGGCACTGCTTGCCTGAAATATTACCATCGGGGCCACGATATTCGGAAAACACACTGGTTTGCATAAATTTTCATCTCAGGACTTGAAAAATATGCAGAACATGCTAAACTTAATAAGATAATCTGTATGATTATGCAAATTGAAAACCAAATGGAGGAATGTAAACATGAAAAAGTTATTGGCGGTAGTCTTAACGGCGGCTCTTACTGTCGGAATGCTTGCGGGATGCGGCGGCAGTGATAACGGCGGCAGCAGCTCCGGTTCTGATGCGGGCAGTGCGAAGACGGCAAAAGTGATTGATGTGGATCTTACAAGTGAAGAGTATGCTTTCGGTGTTGATAAGTCTCAGCCGGAACTTCTTGAGCAGGTAAATGCGTTTATTGCCAAGATCCAGGAAGACGGAACTCTGGATGAGATCTTTGATAAATACTTCGGCGGCGGAGAGCCGACACCTGTAGAGTCAGCAGCGCTGGATGAGTCAAAAGACCAGCTGGTGGTTGCTACGAACGCGGCTTTTGAGCCTTTCGAGTATATGGAAGGTGAGAACTATGTTGGTATCGATATGGAGATCGCAGCTCTGCTTGCAGAGGAACTGGGACAGGAGCTTGTGATCCAGAACATGGATTTCGACGCAGTGTGTCTCTCAGTCGGACAGCAGAAATGCGACATTGCAATGGCGGGACTTACAGTAAGCGATGAAAGAAAAGAATATGTGACATTCTCGGATACCTATTATCAGGCATCCCAGCGGCTGATCGTTCCGAGTGATGATACTACATTCGACGATATGACAGATGCTGATTCTATCGCTGCAGCACTTGGAGAACTTGATTCTTCCGTGAAGATCGGCGTACAGCAGGGAACGACCGGAAACAGCTATGTAGAGGGAAGCGAAGATCTCGGATTCCCGGGACTTGAGGCAACATGCCAGACATATAAGAGCGGATCTCTTGCAGTGCAGGATATGCTCAATGGAAATATCGATTATGTGATCATCGATGCAGCTCCGGCGGCAGCGATCACAGCGGCGATCAACGAAATGCAGTAAACCTCTTTTGAGAAGGGAAGACAATGGGTAATTTTAGTCAGAAGATAGATAAGTTCATAGAGATATTTATAGACCAGAACGGCTATGTGAGAGTGGTGGAAGGTCTGCAGAATACGCTCCTTATCGCAGTGTGCGGCCTGATCATCGGTATCCTGATCGGTACGATCATCGCGACTGTGAGGGTACTGCCGAAATATAAAGTGCTTCCGAGAGTGTTAAACGGGATCTGCAGCTTTTATGTGGCATTGTTCCGCGGAACGCCTATGGTAGTTCAGCTTCTTGTATTTTATTATGTGCTCCTGCCGATCATCGGATGGAATATCAACGGGGTGCAGGTGTCCATGCTTGTATTCGGCCTCAACAGTGGTGCCTACATATCTGAGATCATGAGAAGTGGTATCCAGTCTGTTGATCCGGGTCAGATGGAGGCAGGCCGTGCGGTAGGGTTAAGCTTCGGGGCAAGCATGACGAAGATCGTCATTCCGCAGGCAGTGAAGAACATACTTCCTACGCTGGGAAATGAGTTCATCTCCCTGATCAAAGAAACGTCAGTCGTCAGCTTTGTCGGCGCGGCGGATCTCTATGTGGCGTTCAACTATATCGGAACAAACAATTATGAGTTTATGGTGCCTTATCTGGTGATGGCGCTGATCTATATTGCCCTTGTACTGGTGATCACCCTTCTCATAAAATTACTGGAAAGGAGCCTGAAGAAGAGTGATAGACGTAATTAATCTTAGGAAAAGCTTCGGTGATCTTGAGATCTTAAAGGGAATCAACATCACTATCAATAAAGGGGATATCGTCGCAGTGCTCGGTCCGTCAGGTTCCGGTAAGAGTACATTTCTGCGGTGCCTGAACTGTATGGAAGACCCGACTTCGGGCAGCATCATTTTCAAAGGCGTTGACATTGCGGATATGAAAGTTGATATCAATGTGCACCGCCGGCATATGGGAATGGTATTCCAGCATTTTAATCTGTTTAATAATAAAACGGTGCTTCAGAACGTGATGATGGCGCCTGCTTATCTTCGATGCAAGGATCTGAAAAAGGCAAAGCGTAAGAACAGGATGATCCGTTTCAAAAATATATTCCGCAGCAATAAGGAAGATCTGATCCCGGTCACAACGACAAAGGAGCAGATCAAAAGCGAGGCAAAGCAGCAGGCGCTTGACCTGCTGAAGCGTATCGGCCTTGACGATAAAGCGGACGTTTATCCTTCCACACTGTCCGGAGGTCAGAAACAGAGAGTGGCGATCATCCGCTCTCTGGCCATGAATCCGGATGTGATCCTTTTTGACGAGCCTACATCCGCACTTGACCCGGAGATGGTCGGAGAAGTACTTGACCTGATGAAGAAGCTGGCAAAAGATGGCATGACGATGGTTGTCGTAACACATGAGATGGGATTTGCCCGTGAGGTGGCTTCGAGAGTCATCTTTATGGATGACGGACAGATCCGTGAGGAGGCTCCGCCGGAAGAGTTTTTCGAACATCCGAAGGATGAGAGACTGAAAGAGTTCTTATCCAAAATCCTGTAAGTTAATATTGACAGCAGACAGCGCCGAAATTATGATGGCATTACGGCGGTATGCAGGGGAAACTCCGCATACCGGGTATAAGCCTGAATGATTCCGGCGCAATTTTATGATGTCAGGGGATCCCGGCATTAGTTTATCGGCAGGGAGAGTGAATATACATGAACTATGAACGGATACAAAGGGCATCCTTTATTGAGCGCCCGAACCGTTTTATTGCATATGTGAGGATGGATGGACAGAAAGAGACGATACATGTGAAGAATACGGGAAGGTGTGCGGAACTTCTCGTACCCGGTGCGGCGGTATATGTACAGGAGAGTACGAATCCTTCAAGAAAGACAAAATGGGATCTGATCGCGGTGGAGAAAGGAGAACGCCTGATCAATATGGATTCCCAGATTCCGAATAAAGTGGTTCAGGAGTGGATTGAAGGTGGAAATCTATTTCATGATGTGCGGCTGGTACGCCCGGAGACGACGTACGGGAATTCCAGATTCGATCTGTATGTGGAAGCAGGGGAGAAGAAGATATTTATTGAGGTAAAAGGCGTCACGCTGGAGGAAGACGGCGTATGCCGGTTTCCGGATGCGCCCAGCGACCGGGCGGTAAAGCATCTGGAAGAACTGATACGGGCGAAGAAAGAAGGGTATGATGCATATGTATTCTTTGTCATCCAGATGAAAGATGTGCGATATTTCACGCCGAATACGGATACCCATCCGGCATTCGCGGAAGCACTGAAAAAGGCGGCAGCGGCAGGCGTGAAGATCCTGGCCTGTGACTGCGAAGTGACACCGGACAGTATCGCGATCCGAAAACCGGTGGATGTGGTGCTGGAAAGCCCGAGGCTGAAAGAAACGGCAAAACCGCTTGTAGAATGGTTCCGGGAGAATAAGCGGGATCTGCCGTGGAGAGAACGGATGGATGCCTACAGGGTTTGGATATCGGAGATCATGCTCCAGCAGACGAGGGTGGAGGCGGTAAAACCGTATTATGAGCGCTTTCTGGAAGAACTTCCTGATGTAAAGGCGCTTGCAGAAGTTCGGGAAGACCGGCTCCTGAAATTGTGGGAAGGGCTTGGATATTATAACCGGGCGTGGAACCTGAAATATGCGGCTTGCCAGATCATGGACGAATATGACGGAAAGTTTCCAGAGACATATGAAGAGATCCGTTCGCTGAAAGGGATCGGAAGTTATACAGCAGGTGCGATCAGCTCCTTTGTGTATAATATCCCGAAACCCGCGGTGGATGGGAATGTGCTCCGTGTTGTAAGCAGGATCACGGCAGATGATTCGGATATTGCGAAGGCGGGGACAAAGACGAAGATAGAGAAAGAGATCGAAGAGGTGATTCCCGGGGACGCAGCAGGTGATTTTAATCAGAGCCTGATCGAGCTGGGAGCTATTGTGTGTCTGCCGAACGGCACCCCCCTGTGCAGTGCATGTCCTGTAAGTGATCTCTGTCTGGCCCATGAGCAGGGGAGGGAGATGGAATTCCCGGTGAAAACGAAAGCAAAGGAACGGCGGATTGAGAAAAGGACCGTGCTGCTTTTCCGGGATGAGGAAAAGGTGGCGATCAGGAAACGCCCGGCAAAAGGCTTGCTGGCCGGAATGTACGAGTTCCCGAACAGGGAAGGACACATGAACCATGATGAAGTGGTCGAATACGGAAAATCCCTGGGGCTTACACCGATCCGTATCAGAAAGCTGGGAAATGCAAAGCATATATTCAGCCACGTGGAGTGGCATATGACCGGATATGAGATCCTTGTGGATGAACTTGAAAAAAGTATGACAGCTGCGGGCCGGGAGGAGAACGGTATCATCTTTGCGGGAATACGGCAGCTTCAGGAAGAATACCCGATGCCTTCTGCATTTGAGGCTTATGTGCCGAAATAGTATCAGGTGGGCAGGATAACAGAGCTCGCTCTGTTTTCTTGAAACCGACAGATGCATGTGGTACAATGGTCTGGTAGAAAAAACAGGAGAGTAGCACAAAATGAGTGAAAAAGCATCTATTTCCAGACAGCAGCAGAAATCACGTGAGACAAAAGAGAAGATATTCCAGGCGGCGAAACGGATTCTGCAGAAAAAAGGCTACGAGGAATTGTCTATCAAGAACATCTGCGAGGAGGCGGGAGTCTCCAACGGCAGTTTTTATCATCACTTCAAGACAAAAGACGATCTGCTGTCTTACTATATCGAGGATCAGCCGAAGATCGATCCGGATCTTCTGGAACTGCCGGACAGTGTGGCCGGCGTGAAAGAGGGGATCATCCAGGTGTATATGAATTATGTGAAATACTGCCGGGAGCTGGGCGTCGAGTTTGTGTCGGAATACTATGATACGAAAAACCAGGCCCTCAATGCGGCGATCCGTATGGAGCGACCTTATCCCATCGTGACAGTTCAGAATTATGTGGAAAAAGCAGAGCAGGCGGGAATTGTGAGTCTGAATGTGGGCATTGAAGAATTTACGACGGATATCAGGATGATTGTGATCGGAAATGTTTTTGAGTGGTGCGTAAAGCACGGCGAGGCTGATTTCGAGGGAAACATGGCCAGATCGCTTGGAAAATATCTGGATGCAACACTTTGCAGGGGGTAAGATCGGCAGAAATGGAATATCATTTTATTGTAAATCCCAAAGCCCGCTCAGGCATGGGCGAGATGATATGGAGAATGATCGAACCGGAACTTAAGAAAAGGCGTGTGAGTTATTGCTGTTACATGACAAAGAGCAGAGACCATGCGCGGAAGATTGCCGGAGAGATCACGGCGGACGGACAGGAGTACAGGATCGTGGTCCTGGGCGGGGATGGTACGGTGAACGAGGTGGTCAACGGGATCAGAGAGCCCGGGAAAGTGACTCTCGGATACATTCCCATCGGATCCAGTAACGATTTTGCACGCGGACTGAGAATACCGAAAGAGCCGGAAAAAGCTCTGGATATTATACTTGCCCCTCAGAACATCATACATATGGATGTAGGGGTGCTGACTGCGGCAGGGCGACAGAGGCGCTTTGCTGTGAGTGCGGGGGTCGGATTTGACGCTGCAGTATGCCACGAAGTGTGTGTATCAAAATGGAAAATACTGCTGAACCGCATTGGGCTGGGCAAACTGAGCTATGCGGTGGTGGCTCTGGACCGGCTGAAGAAAGACCGGCCGGTGGAAATGACAGTAACATTTACGGACGGTACGGTCCGGAGATTTGAGAGAGCATATTTCGCGGCATTTATGAACCTTCCCTATGAGGGCGGCGGCTTTAAGTTCTGCCCGAAAGCTTCCCCGACTGACGGAGAACTGGATGTCATCATCGTACATGGCCTCCCTGTGGTAAAGATCCTGTGCCTGCTGCCGCTGGCATTTTGGGGAAAGCATATAGGATTTAAAGGGGTTACGATCGTAAAATGTAAAGAGATACAGGTCAGGACAGAGAAACCGCTCCCACTGCATACGGACGGAGAACCGGGATTTCAGAGGAAAGAAGTCAAAGCTTCACTTATGATAGAAAGACTGAAAGTGATCACAGGATAAAGTTCGGTCTGTTACAGCTTTTACCTGTCTTTAATTTCGAAAGATTTACTAAATGTTTTGTGAAGACGGTTGTTGACGTTTTTAAATCGTGCTATAATCGATGCGATTGAGAGAATATAATAAAAGTGACCGGGGAAGTAAAAACAGGCAAAACCGTATTTAAAGGGGCATCATTATGAAGCTGAGAAACAGATTTGCAGGACTGGTTAAGAAATATAAGCATGCATGGGTGTTTTTATATATCTTTATCTACATGCCGTGGTTTATGTTTCTTGAGAAACATGTGACTACGCATTACCATGTGATCCAGATCAGGCTGGATGAGCATATTCCGTTCATCGAATATTTTATTATTCCGTATCTGATGTGGTTTGTATTTATCGTCGCGGCGTTTCTGTATTTTTTCTTTACAGATGTGCCGGGATTTTACAGGCTGGCTAAATTTATGTTTACGGGGATGACCGTATTTCTTATCATATGTACTATTTTCCCGAATGGACAGGATCTGCGGCCTGTTGTCTTTGAGCGGGATAATATTTTTGTGGATATGGTGAGGACTCTTTATCGTGCAGATACGTGTACGAATGTATTCCCGAGCCTTCATGTATTTAATTCGTTGAGCGTATGTATAGCGGTGGGGGAGAGTGAAGCCCTCAGAAAGCACAAAGGAGTCTGTATCGGGACATATGTCCTGGCAGGACTGATCATTCTCGCGACCATGTTTTTGAAGCAGCATTCCGTGCTGGATGTGATAGGAGCAGGTGTGATGGCATACGTACTTTACCAGTTTGTGTATGCGCCGCAGAAACGCAGTGTGCCGAAGTATGCGCGTCAAAAACGGCCGGTGCTTTAACACTAAAAGAAATCGATACTGGCGTTTCTGCCGGTAATAAGTAATAGAATCAGGAGGAAGAAGAATGAAGAAGATCATGCTTACCGGAGACCGCCCTACGGGGAAACTCCACGTCGGACATTACGTGGGTTCGCTGAGACGCCGGGTAGAGCTTCAGAATACAGGAGATTTTGACGATATATTTATCATGATAGCGGATGCGCAGGCGCTGACTGATAATGCAGACAATCCGGAGAAAGTGCGCCAGAATATTATCGAGGTGGCTCTGGATTATCTTGCGTGTGGACTTGACCCGGAGAAATCGACTCTGCTGATCCAGTCCCAGATTCCGGAGCTGTGCGAATTGTCGTTTTATTATATGAATCTGGTAACTGTGTCAAGACTGCAGCGCAATCCAACAGTAAAATCTGAGATACAGATGCGCAATTTTGAGGCAAGTATCCCGGTCGGATTCTTCACCTATCCGATCAGTCAGGCAGCGGATATCACGGCGTTTAAGGCAACGGTCGTGCCCGTAGGAGAGGATCAGATGCCGATGCTGGAGCAGACAAAAGAGATCGTGCACAAGTTTAATTCCGTCTATGGAGAGACTCTTGTGGAACCGAAGATTCTTCTTCCGGATAATGAAGCGTGTATGCGTCTTCCGGGAATCGATGGGAAAGCGAAGATGAGCAAGTCGCTTGGAAACTGCATTTATCTGTCAGAAGAACCGGAAGATATCAAGAAGAAAGTATTCAGTATGTTTACAGATCCGACCCATATCCGTATCGAGGACCCGGGGAAATTGGAAGGCAATACAGTGTTTACGTATCTGGATGCTTTCTGCAGACCGGAATATTTCCCGGAGTTCCTTCCGGAGTATAATGATCTTGATGAGCTCAAGGAGCACTACAAGAGGGGCGGCCTCGGCGATATGAAGGTGAAACGCTTCCTGAATAATGTTCTCCAGTCTGAGCTGGAGCCGATCCGCAAACGCAGGAAAGAGTGGCAGAAGGATATCCCTGCTGTATATGAGATACTCAGAAAGGGAAGCGAAAAAGCAGAGAAGGTTGCTGCGGATACACTGAAAGATGTGAAGGCTGCGATGAGGATCAATTACTTTGATGATGAGGAACTGATCAAGATGCAGTCGGCGAAATATACGGAAGAATAAAAATCCGACAGAAAATATACAGGATTTTATCAGGCAGGGCAGATCGCCCTGCCTGTTTTCGTAATATGCCTGGTAAGCGACCGCCGTGCTTGCACGAGCGGATAAGGCAAAAGAATTCTACGAAAAACAAAAAGAGCACTTCGTTAAGAAATGCTCTTTTCTACGTGCGATAGAAGATTCGAACTCCCGACCTTCTGGTCCGTAGCCAGACGCTCTATCCAGCTGAGCTAATCGCACATTTGATATATGCTGTTTCGTTCACAGCAGAAATTATTATAGTATAGTTTTTAATATATGTCAATAATTTTTGTGAAAAAATTATTTGAACCTTGGGGCAAAGTTTATTTCGGCAATTCTCCAGATGTTGATCGTATTCGGCGTATCCTGCGCGGCCGTAGCGGTAAGTACGGCAGGAGCAGTGCTGACTATCGGCGGTCTTTCGGATTTCCTGGAGATGGTACAGATGATGTCCGAGTCATTTGTGCGGGGCGGTCTGCACTGGGGAGATCTGGTATCGCTGGCATTTCTGATGTTCCTTTCATGGACGCTCATTATTATGACCGGATTTCTTGCAGTGATCCTTGCAAGGACCATCCTTATCAGGTCGAGATTTGCGGGACTGCTGGCGGAGAAAAAGCTGAGTGTGTAAATGAATGCTGCGGGTTGCGCTGTCAACAAAAACAAATGCTGTGGTGTTATCCGGCCAGAATATGACACATATCCGCAGGCAGCGGTGCGGTGAATTCCATGCTTTCTCCTGTTATGGGGTGTGTAAAGGACAGGCGGTATGAGTGCAGCGCCTGTCTGGTGATATATTCCATATCAGGGTTATACAGATAATCACCGACAAGAGGATGCCCGATATATTTCATATGAACACGGATCTGATGGGTGCGGCCCGTCTCCAGGATAAGGGAGACGAGGCTGTGCCCGTTTTTTTCTTCTACGACGCGATAGTGGGTGACTGCGTGCTCCCCTTTTTCAAAATCAATTTTCCGCTCGATAAGGGAACTTCCGGTCCTTCCGATGGGAGCATCTATGGTCCCCTTCGGGGGATTTAGTGTTCCACGGACAACGGCGAGGTATTCCCGCGTGATCTCGTGCCGCACACCCATGCCGGAGAGTATACTGGAACTTACCATATGCCTGGCAACAACAGTCAGTCCGGAAGTGTCACGGTCCAGCCGGTTCGTACACCGGAAGATAAAAGGCTTTCCCTGCTCCTGATAGTAGTACATAAGAGCGTTGGCAAGAGAGTTTTCATAGTTGTTGAGCGACGGGTGGACGGGCATGCCGGCGGGTTTGTTTACTACAATAATGTCCGCATCCTCATAGACAATATCAAGTGGAAGCTTTACCGGTGGAATGTTCGGGGAAGATTCCGTTTCCTGAATATGGACGGTCAGGATATCGCCGTCTTTCAAGGAAGTCCGCATATACGACCAGACGCCGTTCAGGAGAATGCTTTCGTGCATTTTCTTAAGCTGCGTCAGATTCTGGTATGAATAGCCGCGGCGGCGCAGGTACTGTTCGATGCGCAGTCCGGCGGATGTGGTGTCAATGACATAAGTAATGATTCGTTCCATGAAGAAACTCCTGTCTTTGAAGTATGGTAAAATTCAGTATCTGTAAATAACATGATACTACGGATATTTTGGCGAAAACATGTGAAAATGTCAACACACTCTACTTTTTTCTTTTTGCGGAACGTGATAGAATGAGATGAAAAACGACAGAGAGGACAATTGATACATGGACATTAATCAGAAACTGACAGAAGAACTTGGTGTAAAACGCTGGCAGGTTGATGCTGCGGTGAAACTGATCGATGAGGGCAATACGATCCCTTTTATTTCAAGATATAGAAAGGAAGTCACCGGATCATTAAACGACGAGCAGTTGAGAAAGCTGCATGAGCGTCTGGTATATCTGCGAAATCTGGAGGAGAAGAAAGAACAGGTCATCTCCAGCATTGAAGAGCAGGGAAAAATGACAGAGGAGCTGAGACGGCAGATCCTGGCGGCGGAGACTCAGGTGACAGTGGAAGACTTGTACCGCCCGTATCGCCCGAAGAGAAGAACCCGGGCAACGATCGCGAAGGAAAAAGGGCTGGAACCACTGGCGGCTTTTATCATGCTGCAGAATGCAAAAGAACCGCTGGAAAATACGGCGGAGCAGTATATCTCGGAAGAGAAAGGGGTAAAGTCTGCGGCGGATGCCGTTGCAGGGGCACAAGATATCATTGCCGAATCTATTTCTGATAATGCGGATTACAGAAGCTGGATCAGGAAGACGACGATGAAAAAAGGAAAAGTCACATCCGCTGCGAAAGACTCTGAGGCAGAATCTGTGTATGAGATGTACTATGAATTTGAGGAGCCTGTGCCAAAGCTCGCCGGACACAGGATACTTGCGCTGAACAGGGGAGAGAAAGAAAAATTCCTGACAGTGAAAGTGGAAGCTCCGGAAGAGGATATCCTTCTCTATCTGGAGAAGAAGATCGTTCATAAGGACAATCCCTATACTACTTCTGTGTTGAAAGAGACAGTGGAGGACAGCTATCATCGTCTGATCGCTCCGGCGATTGAGCGTGAGATTCGGAACGAGCTGACGGAGAAGGCGGAGGACGGTGCGATCGAAGTGTTCGGCAAGAACCTGCACCAGCTCCTTATGCAGCCTCCGATCGCCGGAAAAGTAGTGCTCGGCTGGGACCCTGCATTCCGCACGGGGTGCAAGCTGGCGGTAGTGGACCCGACGGGAAAAGTGATCGGGACCACGGTCATTTATCCGACCGCGCCGACGACGCCACAGAAGATCAAAGCCAGCAAGGATCTGCTCAAGAAGATCATACCGAAATATCATATTTCGCTTATCTCTCTGGGAAACGGGACCGCATCGAGAGAGTCGGAGCAGTTTATTGTGGAGCTGCTCAAAGAGATCCCGGAGGAAAAGGTGCAGTATGTGATCGTAAATGAGGCAGGAGCGTCTGTGTATTCCGCGAGCAAGCTGGCAAGCGAGGAATTCCCCAATTTTGATGTGGGACAGAGGAGTGCAGCTTCGATTGCGCGGAGACTTCAGGATCCTCTGGCGGAGCTGGTAAAGATCGACCCGAAATCCATCGGTGTCGGCCAGTACCAGCACGATATGAATCAGAAGAAGCTGGGAGAATCCTTAAGCGGTGTGGTAGAAGACTGTGTAAATAAAGTCGGAGTGGATCTGAACACTGCGTCTGCACCGCTGCTTTCCTACATTTCCGGAATCAGCAGTACGATCGCGAAAAATATTGTGACATACCGCGAGGAGAATGGACGTTTTACAGACCGCAGAGAGCTTTTAAAAGTGCCGAAACTGGGACCGAAAGCATACGAACAGTGCGCCGGATTTATGAGGATACAGGGAGGAAAGAACCCGCTTGACATGACAGGTGTGCATCCGGAGTCTTATGATGCTGCGGAGAAGCTGCTTAAGAAGCAGGGATTTACTCCGGAAGATGTTGCCGGACATCATCTGAACGGACTGTCACTTACGGTCAAAGATTATAAAAAGCTTGCTGAAGAACTGGGAATCGGGGAAATTACGCTTCAGGATATTGTAAAAGAGCTGGAGAAGCCGGCTCGCGATCCGCGCGATGAAATGCCGAAACCGATCTTGCGCACAGACGTTCTCGAGATGAAAGATTTAAAAGAAGGCATGGTTCTTAAAGGGACGGTGAGAAATGTTATCGACTTTGGTGTTTTTGTCGATATCGGAGTCCATCAGGACGGTCTTGTGCATATTTCCCAGATCACGGACAGGTATATCAAACATCCGCTGGAGGTCGTGAGCGTAGGCGACATCGTGGATGTGAAAGTGATGAGCGTGGATCTGAAGAAGAAACGGATCCAGCTTACAATGCGGGGAATTTAGAGTAACAGTTCAGCTATCTGATTTTGCCGACGCCCTTGACATTTGTCAAAATAGTTGTTATATTACAAATAGAACAATGGGGTGGTTACAATGTCAGAGAAAAGAGATTACTATGAAGTGCTTGGAGTCAGCAGAAATGCAGACGACGCACAGATTAAAAAAGCTTATCGAAAACTTGCGAAAAAATATCACCCGGATACCAATGCGGGCGATGCAGATGCAGAACAGAAGTTTAAAGAAGTTACAGAGGCTTATACGGTCCTGAGTGATAAAGAAAAGAGAAAATTGTACGATCAGTTTGGCCATGCGGCGTTTGACCAGACGGCAGGCGCGGGAGCCGGGAATGGCGGTCCGGGCGGCGGATTCTGGAGGACATACGGCGGTCCGCAGGGCGGCTACCAGGAATATCATTTCGAAGGCGGCAATATGGATGATATCTTCGGTGATATTTTTGGTGATATCTTTAATCACGGAACCGGACGGACGTCTTACAGCGGTACATCGGGAGCAGGCTCTTCGCGAGGGCGTTCCCAGAGTGAGTCTTACGGTTCTCGGAGCGGCTTTGGTGGTTTCGGAGGATTCGGCGGCTTTAACAGCGGTGACTTCCGGCAGAAAGGCAGCGATGTGAGGGCAGAAGTGACGGTGGGATTTGACGAAGCGGCGTTTGGCTGCGACAAAGTGATCCGTCTGCAGGATCCCTCGAATCCGAATGGATCTGTCCAGTCACTTCAGGTGCATATCCCTGCGGGGATCGATACCGGAAAGTCGGTCAGACTGAGAGGTAAAGGCATGCCGGGGATAAATGGCGGTGAAGCGGGCGATCTTCTGCTCAAAGTGACGGTTGCAGGAAAACCGGGGTATGAGAGGAAAGGCATGGACGTGTACACTACTGTGCGGGTTCCATTTATAACGGCGGTACTGGGCGGTGAAACGGTGGTCCGGACGCTGTACGGTGATGTTATCTGTAAGATTAAAGAAGGCACACAGTCGGGATCCAAGATCCGGCTGAGAGGAAAAGGAATTGTCTCGATGAAAGATTCGTCAGTACACGGCGACCAGTATGTGACTGTGGAAGTGGATGTCCCCCGGCACTTAAGTCCGGCAGCAAAACAGAAGTTAAAAGAATTTGAAGCAGCGTGCACAGGGGCGGCCAGGACTGCATAAGGCACCGGATGTATAATAACAGGGTATACAGGACAGAAAAATAAATTCTGATCTGTATACCTTTTTTGTTTTACGTGATGCGCCCGGGATACTTTTCCGGCTTCCCTTGCACTTGTGATATGGATTTGTTATGATTAACAGGTAGACTAAACAGACTGTGTATCGGTAAAAAGACATGGTCGGAAAGAGAGAAGACATATTATGAAGATAGGTATCGGGAATGATCATTCTGCACTGGAACTGAAGGCTGAGATTATAGAGTTCCTGAAAGAAAAAGGACATGAAGTCGTTGATTATGGAACTAATTCGACGGAGAGCTGTGATTATCCGGTCTATGGGGAAAAGGTCGCGCGGGCAGTGGCAGCAGGCGAGGTAGAACAGGGAATCCTGATCTGCGGTACAGGACTTGGTATTTCTCTTGCGGCAAATAAAGTAAAGGGAATCCGTGCGGCAGTCTGCAGTGAACCGTTTACGGCAAAGATGGCAAGAGCCCATAATAACTGTAATATTCTTGCGTTCGGTGCAAGAGTCGTAGGGGCAGAGCTGGCCAAGATGATGGTGGAAACATGGCTGGATACAGAGTTCGAAGGCGGACGTCATCAGCGCCGGGTAGACATGATCACTGCGATCGAAGAAAAAGAAGCATAGAAGCAGATACATCACAAGAAAGGGATAAGCGATGCATACGTATCATCTGACACAATGGATCCTGTTCTTCTTTATCTATAGTTTTATCGGATGGATATGGGAGAGCTGTTATGTATCAGCGAGGAAACGCCAATGGGTGAACCGCGGTTTCCTGCACGGACCGATGCTGCCGATCTATGGTTCGGGCGCTCTTGTAATTCTGATCAGTACGATCGGAGTGAGAGAGGATCCATGGCTTATTTTCCTTTTTGGAATGCTTGCGGCAACAGTGCTGGAATACATTACCGGTGCTGTGATGGAGCGCCTCTTTCATGTCAGATACTGGGACTACAGCAGACAGAAACTGAATCTGAAGGGATATATCTGTGTGAGTTCATCTCTCTGCTGGGGTGTATTTTCCGTTCTGCTGGTGAGAGTGGTTCACATACCTGTTGAGCGTGCTGTCCTGGATATTCCCCTGTTTATTACAGACGGCGCTGCACTTGTACTCACAGTGATCATGTCGGTGGATCTGACACAGTCGTTTAATGAGGCTATGGATCTGAAGAAAGTACTTGTACAGCTTGAAGAGAGCAAAGCGCAGATCCGGGAAATGCAGGAGAAGATCAGGAATGTTTCAGAAGAAATGCTGGCGGATTACAGGCGGCGTTCGGACGAACTGCTGACAGATTACAGACAGCGCATGAATGCGCTTGTGGAAGATTACCGGAAACGCTCAGACAAACTCGTGTCAGATTACAGAACACATATGGCGGAGCTGACGGACAAGAACCGCTCCCGCAGGGATGCATATCTGGAGTGGATCGAGCTGAAACGCTCCCAGAAGCGTCTGTTACTTGAAGAGCTGGCAGAACGGGCGGAGACTCTTTTGAAAGAAGATATTCCATCGAAAACGAGTTCTATGATCAGTGAAGAGATGAGAGTGGAGCTAAAGAAGCTCAGGGACGGCATTGCAGGAGAATTTCGCAGTATGAGTTCACGGACAGATAAGATATATCTGCACATTGCAAGTCAGTTAAAGAGAAATCCGACCGCAGTGTCGAAAAAGTTTGCCAAGGCCCTTGAGGAACTGAAAAACACACTTGAGAATACAGAATGACTTCAGTAAGACGGAGTTGTCGGGAAGGAACGAGATATATGACAAAAAAGCAGCGTGCTTTGGAAGTGATCGAAAGACTGAAAAAAGAATATCCTGATGCAGGATGTACGCTGGATTACGACCAGGCATGGAAACTTCTGGTCAGTGTGCGTCTTGCCGCCCAGTGTACGGATGCCCGTGTGAATGTAGTGGTGGAGGGGCTGTATGAAAAGTACCCCGATGTAAATGCGCTGGCTGATGCAGATGTAAATGATATCGAAGAGATCGTGCGTCCCTGCGGGCTGGGAAGGAGCAAAGCGAGAGATATCAGTGCGTGCATGAAGATGATCAGAGATGAATACGGCGGAAAAGTACCGGATGATTTTGATGAACTCATGAAACTTCCGGGAGTCGGGCGAAAGAGCGCAAATCTGATCATGGGCGATGTATTCGGGAAACCTGCGATCGTGACAGATACCCACTGCATCCGTCTTGTCAACCGGATCGGGCTGGTAGAGGGGATCAAAGAGCCGAAAAAGGTCGAGATGGCACTCTGGAAGATCATTCCTCCGGAGGAGGGAAGCGACTTCTGTCACCGGCTTGTCTATCACGGCAGGGATGTATGTACCGCCAGAACGAAACCGCACTGTGACAAATGCTGCCTGGCGGATATCTGCAAGAAGGCCGGAGTCTGAAGATGGAACCGTGCCAGAATGTGCATGTGGTCCTGGCAGCAGGGAAAAACGAATAAAAATATAAATTTTTTCGAAATATAAGAAAGATAAGGAGGCAGACATGAAAAGCATTAAACTGAGAGATAATTTTTACTGGACAGGCATTATTGACGATCAGCTCCGGGTGTTTGACATTATCATGTACACGGAGTTCGGAACGACTTATAATTCTTACGTAATGAAAGCAGGGGATAAGACAATACTTTTCGAGACGGCAAAGGCTAAGTTTTTTGACCAATATCTCGAGAAGCTTCAGGAAGTGACCGATGTACACAAGATCGATTATCTTGTTGTCAGCCATACAGAGCCGGATCATGCCGGAAGTGTGGAAAAACTTCTTGATTACAGTCCCCAGATGAAGATCATAGCGACGGGGTGTGCGCTCGGATTCCTCAAAGAGATCGTAAACCGGGATTTCGTCGGAATCCCTGCAAGGGACGAGGAGAAAATGGTGATCGGGAACCGGACTCTTAAGTTTATGTTCGTGCCGAACCTGCACTGGCCGGATACTATGTACACATTTATTGAGGAGGAGCAGATCCTTGTCACATGCGATTCGTTCGGGTCACACTACTGCCTCCCGGAAGTGGTATCCTCAGAGATTAAGAACGAAGAGGATTATCAGAAAGCGCTGAAATATTATTATGACTGTATCATCGGGCCGTTCAAGCCGTTTATGCTCAAAGCACTTGACCGTGTGGAAAATATGGATATATCTATGGTTTGTACAGGACACGGACCGGTGCTTGTGGGAGACCGCATCAAGGCTGTGATGAAGCAATACAGAGAATGGTCAACGGTTGTAAATCTGAACCCGAAAAAGACAGTCATTATTCCCTATGTGAGCGCCTACGGTTATACAAAGATGCTTGCAGAAAAGATTGCTGAAGGCGTAAAAGACAGCGGTGATATTGATGTGCGTTCTTATGATATGGTGGAGGCTGATGCCGCAAAAGTAAATGAAGAACTGCTGTTTGCGGACGGTATTCTTCTTGGAACTCCTACGATCGTGGGCGAAGCGTTAAAACCGATCTGGGATCTGACGCTGGGGATGTTCCCGGCGACGCATGGTGGAAAATGTGCAGGCGCATTCGGCAGTTACGGATGGAGCGGCGAGGGTGTCCCGAATATCACAGAGAGACTGAAACAGTTGAAAATGAAAGTGTCCGAAGGATTCCGGGTGCGCTTCAAGCCGTCAGATGCAGATCTGGTGAGTGCATATGAGTACGGTTATCAGTTTGGGTGCGTGGTTCAGAATAAAGAGCCGGTGAAACCGAAGAAGAAAGGTGCCAGAAGCCTTGTAAAATGCCTTGTGTGCGGAGAGGTCTTTGACTCATCCCTGGAGATCTGTCCGGTGTGCGGCGTCGGAAAAGAGAACTTCGTGCCGGTGGATGTGGAAGAGACCGGATATATGAACAATACGCAGGAGTATTATGTGATCCTCGGAAACGGGACAGCAGGCTTCAATGCGGCGAAAGCTATCCGTGAGAGGGATAAGACAGGATCCATTGTCATGATCTCCAATGAACCTTATCCGTCATACAACCGTCCGATGCTGACGAAATCCATCGTTGCAGGTTTAAGTGCAGAGCAGATCGCCATCGAAGGACCGGAGTGGTATGAGGAGAACCGGATATACCAGATGCTCGGCAAACAGGTGACGTCTGTTGATATGGAAGCAAAAGAAGTCCTTTTGGACAGTGGTGAAAAAGTCAGGTTTACCCGTCTGATCTATGCGCTGGGAAGCGAATGCTTTATCCCACCGATGGAGGGGCACGGTCTTCCGGAAGTAGTGGCGATCCGCCGACTGAGCGATGTAGAAAAAGTAGAGAGCCTTATGCAGACAGCAAAAAATGCTGTTGTGATCGGCGGTGGTGTGCTTGGGTTAGAGGCAGCCTGGGAGTTGAAAAAAACAGGACTTAACGTAACGGTTCTGGAGGTGGCTCCGGTCCTCATGGGGCGCCAGCTCGACAATGGGTCGGCAGAAATCCTCAAGGAGATTGCGGCGAAGAATGACGTGATGATCCGTACAGGCGTCTCTGTGGCAGCGATCGAGGGAGAGGAGCATGTAAGCGGCGTCCGTATCGGAGGAGGCGAGACAATACCTGCAGATATTGTCATCGTGTCCGCAGGAGTCAGGGCAAAGACAGATCTGGCACAGTCCATCGGCCTGGAAATCGGACGCGCCGTGAAAGTAGACAACCATATGGCGACGAATGTAACGGGGGTTTATGCATGTGGTGACTGTGCTGAATATGAAGGCGCGAACTATGCAATCTGGCCGGAAGCATCCGAACAGGGCAGGATTGCCGGGGCAAATGCTGCGGGCGAGGAACTGGAGTACGAGCCGGTGGAAGCGGCGCTTACGTTCCATGGAATGAATACGGCACTCTTTGCTGCAGGTGACAACGGCAAGAACCCGAACCTGCTGTACAAGACTGTGGAATTCAGGGACATGGGCAAAGGCCAGTACCGCAAATATTATTTCCTCAACAACAGACTGTCCGGGGTGATTCTGATGGGAGATCTCAGCGAGATGGCTCGTATGACAGAGGCGTTGAAAAAACACGCCCTGTATAAAGACGTGATACAGTAACATATGGTTCTGACAGTTCAGCCCGCGCCATTCGCAAAACCGCACTTCGTGCTTACTGCGGCTATCGCCGCTGTTTTACTCATTAACAGGCGCTCAGTCCGTGGAACGGCCCGCTCGAAAAATCATGCGAGCATGATTTTCTCTCCCGGTCAGTTCCACGGCTGAACTGTCACGAAAAAATTTTAAAAAGTTCTTGCATTTTATGAAATTATATGATAAAATACCGATTGTGTCAGAGATGACGCGGGTGTAGTTCAATGGTAGAACACCA
>DWWO01000113.1 GCA_019119675.1 Candidatus Mediterraneibacter faecipullorum
CCATCAAACATCATATCTGCGATTTTCAAGGTTCAATCTGAGCCTATTTCTTAGGCTCCATTTTTTCATAACTCATTTGACACTACCTTCCTCTGAATCACTTTCTTTTCCACATCGTCTGTTTCCATACGGCCTCTGTTTATATCTCGCCCGCTGCAATCACTGCTCGTCCTTTTCTTTCCTCCACCTCGTCAATATCATCGGCACCTGGAATGCAAGCATTGCGATCCATCCCACGAAGTTGGCCCACGCAAGGCATCCGAATCCGCCGCCAAGGATGTGGATCATGATCCACGCCGACAGGAATCTCGCCGACATATTCAGGATCGTACTGATCAGCGTTACTTTCAGATCTCCCAGTCCGCGGAAAAAGCCCTGTATGATATTTGTCGCCGACGGCATAAAATACATAAATGCGATGAGCTGCAGATAGGACATTCCCAGTGTAATGACTTCCTCAGAGCCGTCGCTGACGAAAAGCTGCATGATCTGCCGTGAAAATACGAACACAATGATGGCGATCACTGTCGTATAGATGACCTGAAGGATGATGGAACTTAGGAATCCTTTCTTCATCCTTCTGATATTTCCCGCGCCCTTATTCTGCGCCATAAATGTGGTCGTCGCATGAGCGATATTCTGCTGAGGAGTCATGGCGAAATCATCCACACGGTTGATGGCAGTAAATGCCGCGATAAATGCTACTCCCTGCACATTGACGACCGTCTGCACGCAGATCTTTCCCAGCTGGATACACATCTGCTGCAGGGCGCTCGTAATTCCGTAGTTGAATGTCCGAAGCAGGATCGAGCCGTCGAAGACTTTCCACTTCTTTCCCAGACAAAGTATCGGGATCTTTTTCTTAATATAGATCAGGCAGAACAGACAGCACAGCGCCTCGCTCAGCATTGTAGCCAGCGCGCTCCCCGGGACGCCCCATTTCACCACGACTACGAAGAAAAGATCGAGCACAACATTAAGGACCGCGCTGATGATCAGAAAATACAGCGGCACTTTACTGTCGCCCAGGGCCCGCAGTGTATTGGAAAAGAAATTATAGATAAAGGTAAAGATCAGACCCACAAAGACGATCCGCAGGTACATTACCGCCGAATGGATAATGTCTTCCGGCACCTGCAGAAGCCTCAGCAGCGGATATGAGAAAACGATCAGCAGTACCGCGATCGCCGCCGAAAAAGCCAGTCCTCCCAGCATGGTCGTACTGATCTGCCTCTCAAGCTGTTCATATTTCTTCGCCCCGTACTGGGTGCTCATTAGAATTCCGGCTCCCATGCACATCCCGCTGATAAAGAGGATCACCATGTTCATGATCGGACCGGCGCTCCCCACCGCCGCAAGGGCATCGTCCCCGACGAATTTTCCCACGATCACGGAATCCGCCGCATTATATGTAAGCTGGAACAGATTTCCCAGCACAAGTGGTATTGTAAATTCTGTAAGCTGCGGGATGATAGGTCCCTTTGTCATATCTGTCGTCATGTCATTGCACCTACGTTCTCTATCGTTTTTCGCGAACCGTTGTGTTCGCCTTTTGGCGGTACTCTTCTGCGATCTTTATCCCTTCTGCGACCTCACACGCCTGCGCGTAATAATATTCCAGCGCAGTCTGCAGGACATTTGCCCGCTTTCCCGCAAGCAGATCGGGACTCAGCTCGATTCTCTTTTTATAGGAGATCAGACGTTCCTCTGTCCGGATATAGTTCTCCTGCGTCTCCAGATCGACAATGAGCTGCGGCATATCGCCGATGTAAAGCTTTCTGTCTTCTATTTTCATCGGGATCTTCTTTTCAGCCTCTTTCACCAGTACCGCTCCTTCTTCCATATCTTTTGCGTGTTCAATGCCGACAGCAGACTGTGTCATAACGGTTCCCTCCCTGCCTTTTTCTTTACAAGCTTATCATAAAATATTATACCGTCTTTCATCTGAAAAACAAGCTGTCAGCTCTCTATTCTATAGAGCAATCAAAAAGACCGGCTTACAAACAGAAAACAGGAATACCGCCTCTACAGTATTCCTGTCCGTAATTGTTCTATTTTACTTTTCAATTCCTATTACTGGCAGCCCTCTGAAAGCATTGTTCTCTCGATCCAGAATCACCTGATCCTCTCTGCCTGTATCCAGAACTATATTCTGAACAGAATCTTTTTCTATCTGTACAGCGATTATATCGATCGACATAGATCTTCCGGTACTCAACATGGCTTCTACCTGAGTAGCAAAACACGATTCTGCGTCCTCGGGTTCCGCTGCCTCGGTTGCCGCGACTATATGGTTTACTGCAATATAGTTTCCCTCTCCCGAAACAATATGTATGATCACCGGTGACGCCCCTGATGGTGTAATATTCTCTGCATCAATAATCTCAGAGAAATGATTTGCCGTCACGGTATTATTGTCTCCACAGATATAGACAAGTCCATACAGGTCATCCAGACCATTGTTCCGGTCTTTCATCGGAGCCCAAGGTTCGTAAGAGCGATAAAAATGATTAGAGGAAATCAGGTTTTCGGAACAGTTTTTCTCAAGCACTACCATTCCCGGATAAAAGGCGTGGAATCTGTTCCCTGTAACACTCGACCTTGCCACGCTGTCAAAATGCACACTGCTCATGCCTCGCGGGAACACGTTGTTTGAAGCGATCAAAAGACCGCCGAAATTCTGAGCATATATCGTATCCCCCTTATATCCTGCACCCAGCAAATTATCTGTCACTTTCGACGCCTGTCCCCATCCCCTGAGCTCAATACAGCTTCCGCATTCTGCGATAAAATTATCGTGTATGCTCAGAGCATCTGCATGATATACTGTCACTCCATGTTCCAGATACACCAGACCCATGCCGGTTATTCTGAAAGAATCCTGTTCCCCGGCAATGTAGATACCAGTTTTTCCGTTTGTATATGTATTTTCCTGATTTACAATTCCCGAGCCGTCATCGACAAAATGTAGTCCGTCGATACAGAAGTTCTCAAATTCTACTGAACTTATCCTCGGGCTCCCTTCTCTTTTCACATAAAATGCAGCGCCTGAGGATTCATCTTCCTCTGACGGAATAAGATCTACTATGATTCTGCTGCCTCCTGGCCAGAGTTCATGCAGATTGGGCCATTCATCTTCCGAAACATTAAATCGGATACTCGAAGAGGTAAAACCGTGGCCTGATCCCATAATCTTCAGATAGCTGATATCTATCACAACCTGTGTAGCAAGATGATAATCTCCTGAGGGGATATAGATCACCGCTCCCGGTTTTCCTCCATCATTGACATCCGAATCCGTCTGTCTGCTTTTAATGTCCTCTATGATACTGTTGATCACTTCCCCGATATCTTCACAGGGATTTCCGACAGGCCATTCTGTCACGTCATAATAGTTCTTTCCAGCCATAAAATACGCTCTCCTTACCTGAAACATTCTTTCATTCCATAAGATTCATAATCTCTGATCACTGCACTACCGCCATATGCGCGGACCTTGATCTGATTCTGTGCATTTCCTGCAAATATATTATTTGCATGATTATTATGATACTGATCGGCAAAAATTTCCAACGAGCTCTGATCTGAATAGATATGGATATCCAACTCTTTTTTGCCTTTCAGGAACAGGGTACTGGATGAAACTCCTTTGCTCCATCCGTCCGAGGCATTTCTGTCCACCTGCATCACACCATGTTTGAAATCAAATGTACATGTGGTTTTTCTTCCTTCTCCGCAGCGCAGATCTATTTCCAGTCCGGAGGCATCTGTCTCTTCAAGATCTACTTTCATTTTTATCTCAAAAGCAATCCCATCTCCTGCTTTCAGAGCCATCTCCTGACTCCCTACAGCAAAACAGCCTGTACTCTGTCCGTTTTCCCTCAATATTTCCAATTCCTTAACCGGAATAAACTGCAGTGTATGATCCGGCATAAGCCGCACTTCTCTCGGAAGATTGAAAAATCCGCACCAGCCTTCCCTGTAAGTTGGCCCCCAGTCTTTCCAGAAAGACATCCACTGCCATTCGTTCGCCCATCCTACGATAATCCGTCTGCCATCCGGGGCAAGGAACGACTGTGGCGCATAGTAATCCAACCCCCAGTCGATTTCGCCTGATACCTGCCAGATAAACTTACCCGTATTATAATCAAAATCTCCCACGAGATAAACCGCTTTCCGGTCGCTCTCTCCCATAGGAGAAAACATGAGCACATACTTATCGTCCAGCTGGTAAAAATCCGGACATTCCCACATATATCCCCATTCGCCGCGACTCTCCGCCAGCACATTGAAGAATTCCCAGTGTATCATATCCTTTGAACGGTAGAGCAGCGCCTGTGCTTTCTTGTTCCGGCTCGCACCGCATACCATATAGTAAATCCCATCATGCTTCCATACTTTCGGATCCCTGAAAAGATCCGACGGCACGCCTTCCGGGGGATAAATCACAGGATTACCCTCATATTTGGTAAAATGAATCCCGTCTTCACTGTATGCAATACATTGTGTCTGTTCATATCCGCTGCCATGGTTGGAAGTTCCGGTATACATCAGGAAAAGTTTTCCGTCATGTTCAATCGCACTTCCCGAGAAGCATCCGCCCCGGATATGGTCATCATACTCCTCACTGGGCGCCAGAGCTACAGGAAGATACTCCCAGTGCACCAGATCTTTGCTGACCGCGTGCCCCCAGTGCATATAATCCCAATGTCCATAATACGGATTAAATTGATAAAAATAATGGTATCTTCCCTTATAGTAGATCAAACCATTGGGGTCATTGATCCAGCCAGTCTCAGGCATAAAATGATAATGCTGCCTCATTTGACCGTTCTTCACTTTTTGCTTTTTATTCTCTATCTCTTTCTGAGCCTTTATGATGTTTTCCTGCATTAATTTCTCAGACATAGACTCCTCCATCGATTATTATCCTTTTACTGCACCTGCAGTCATTCCCTGTACGATATACTTCTGTGCGGCAAGAGAGATTATCATAACCGGAAAACTAAACAAAAATGCTCCTGCGCACATTGGACCTAGATCCAGATTATATGCTGACAGGAATCCCGCCAGACCAACTGTAAAAGTCTTTGCATTCATACTCGTAAGCAACAGTGCGATCAGGAAATCATTCCATGCAAGGAACAGTGTAAATATGAATGCAGTCGCAAGTCCGGGCTTACAGATCGGCAGAATTACTTTTGAAAATGTCTGGAAACTGCTCGCTCCGTCCACATATGCCGCCTCATCCAGTGTAGTCGGAATTCCTTCATAGAAGCTCAGCATTGTCCACATCACAAATGGCATATTTACTGCTGCATACACTATAATCAGTGCAATCTTTGTGTCATACAGCCCAAGATCACAGATCAGCTCATAAATCGGAACTACAATACTGGAAGTCGGGATCATTTTCAGGCAGAGCACAAGTACGATCAATACAATAGACAGTCTCGCACCCGATCTCTGGATGGCATACGCGGCAAGCGCCCCTAGAATCAACGCAATCACTGTGCTGCATACAGCGGCTGTCAGGCTGTTGATCAGAAACTGAAGCGCATCCATACGTTCGAACAGCCCCTGGAAATTTTCCACAGAAAATACTTCCGGGAAAAACTTAGGAGGAACCGCTATGACTTCCGAACCCGGTTTAAATGAGCAGCAAATCACATAGATGTACGGTATAAGCCAGAATACTGTAAGGATCACAGATATTCCTATTCCGAGTTTTTTTAATATTTCACCTTTTATCTTCACCTTTTCTGCCTCCTGTCCGCTCATCTAATTTGATTTTTTCTTCGGATTCCACAAGCTCTGCATAAAAACAAGCGTAAAGATTACCAGGGCCACTATGAATACTACCGCCATTGCACTTGCATATCCTATATCGTTGTATCTGGTAAGCGTTTTATATATGATAATGCTTAAAGTTTCTGATGAGCTGTTTGGTCCCCCTTCTGTCATCGCCCATATAATATCAAATGTACGGGCAGCATCAATAATCCTGACAGATAAAGCAGTCAGCAGCACCGGCTTGATCATGGGAATTTTAACGTAAAATATCTGTTGCAGCATATTGGCTCCATCTATCTTTGCCGCCTCAACAATACTCGTATCCAGTCCCTGAAGTCCGGCAAGAGTCATCAGCATCATAAATGGAACCGTCAGCCAGATATCTGCGATACAACATGCGATCAAAGACCATTTTTCATCGGCCAGCCACAAAATATCGCTGCTGCTTGAAAGTATACCGACACGGGTAAGGAGCTCATTTACAATACCGAAGCTGGAGCTCATCATCAGTTTCCATGTAAGACCTGCAACCAGCGGTGCAATCATGAGCGGAGCCATCATCAATGACCGGATGATTTTGCTTCCTTTGTAGTTCATCTCAAAAAACAGGGCAAATAAAACACCCAGCACCGTTTCTACCGACACTGCCACAAAGATATAAAGCAGCGTATTTTTCAATTGTTTCATAAAACCGCCGGCTGTAAATGCATGTATATAATTATCCAGTCCTATAAATGATCTCTCTCCGGTAATTCCGATTTCAAAAAAGCTGTCAAAAACCATTGATATGATCGGATATACGAGAAACGCTCCCATAAACACAGCTCCCGGCAGGAAGAATAACAGCAATGTCTTTTTTGATATCAATCTCATTTTGTCTACCGCCTTTTTCAGCAGAGGGCCTTTCCCGCGAAACATTCTTATTGGGAAACGCCCTCTTCCTGTTAATTCACTTTATTAAGATACAAGAGGAAAACCATTTACTTTCCGATTGCTTCAATCTCAGCCTGAGCCGATTCCAGAGTCTCATTCACATCAGCGCCGCCAAGGCAGGATTCCACAACGCCCGTCAGCACTTCTTCTATCTGAGCCCATGTCGATACCATCGGTCTTGGCTGTGACTGAGCTGATTCCAGTGTTGTAAGTACAGCTGTTGTATGTTCATTTCCGGCTTCCTGTCCTGCCTCTTCATAAACTGAGGTCCTGCCGGCTATCTTAAGCGTCAGATCCATATAATCTGCATTGTGATCATACATATACTCAACATACTTCTGAGCCATTTCTTTATTCTCAGAGTTCTTCATTATACACTGATACCACGGACCTGTAGTAGCGCCAATACCTGCACTGCCCGCTATCATCGGCGCGCATCCGACTTTATCCGCCCCAAGAGCTTCTACAGCCGCTGGGTACTGATGGCTCCAGTTGATCTGCATCGCCACTTTCCCGTTTGTGAACAGTTCCTGAGATTCTGTTGCAGCTGTCGCCAGCGAATCAGTCGGTGAATAGTCCGCATTTGCCATCTCGACCATAAAATCCAGTGCATCAACATACGCCTGGTCTGTGATATTCACATTACCTTCTTCGTCAAACACAAGCCCCTCTGCTCCGGCCTGACAAGCAAAATCCAGGAATGAGCACACTGCATCCGAACCGCTTCCAAACACAGTTGTTCCATATACGTCTCCCGTAGCTGTCTTTTCCGCCATTGCCTTATACTCATCCCATGTTGTCGGAACCTGGTCTTCAGGGATAAGGTCTTTTCTGTAGATCAGGATTTTACAGTTTGTCCACATTGGATAGCCAAGCAGATTTCCGTCAATGGTTCCGCTCTCTTCCAGCGTCGGAAGGAAGTCGCTTGTATCAGCATCCTGGAGCGGCTCAATCGCATCTGCGAACGCCGCAAGCCATACAAAGTCCATACATGCGACATCATGTGCCGCCTGACCGGATTGGATCTCAGTAGAAAGCTTGTCATACATACCTGTATAAGCCACTGCATCCACTACTACCTTGCATCCTGTTTCTGCCTCAAAATCAGCTGCTGTTTCATTTGCCAATGCTTCCGCCGGAGATCCGCTTTCAACGAGAACGGTAATACTGCTTCCTTCTCCATCCCCGGAATCTGACGAACCGCCTTCTGAATTACCTCCTGAGTTTCCGCACCCTGCAATCATTGTTCCTACCATTGTCGCGGCAAGCAAAATACTAAGTACTCTCTTTTTCATGTTGCTCCTCCTTTTTAAATTATTTAACTCTGGTTCCATATATCAGTACATGTCCAAGCCTTTTTGTCAAGCCTCCTTCATGGATTTTCCATATGGAACCCGTTCCATATGGAAAAAAATTAAGACCTTTTATGCATCTTTTATGGAACCCGTTCCATGTATATTACATATTATAGGCCTTTTATCATATATGTCAATACTTTTCTTTAAACTAAAAAATTTTTATGCAATATATCAGATTTTTCTTTTTTATTTTGTGCATATTGGTTATACAACCGTCGTATCTCCTTTTTTCATTTGCACTCTGAGAATAATCTGTTTATTTTTATAATCTTTCCCACCGATCAAATTTGTCAACAGCCTCACAGATTCCTTTGCAAGCCCTTCTATAGGCTGGACAACTGCCGTCATCTTCGGTTCCACGATTCCCGTAAGAAACGTTCCGTCATAGGCGACAAATTTTACGTCTCGCGGCACCTTCTTATGTCTGCGTATCGTTTCGTTCATGCATTCGATAGCCAGTGCATCAACTGCAAACACTCCGTCAAAATCAATATTTTTGTCAAAAATATCCCTTACAACCTTCTGGTAATATTCAAGATCAAAACGGTTCCATTCCAAATCATAAGTATATGTTTCTATCTGATTCATATGCATGATCCGTTCAAATTCGAAATGCCGTTCATGATATGGCGATTCAACAGCCACAGATCCTCTGAAATGCAAAATTTTTTTACAGCCGTTACAGATCAGGGTCTCTGCCGCCAGTCGTCCTCCCTCTTTGTGATCAACAGCAACAACGGGAATATGTTCCCCCAAGTATCTATCAAGCGCTACGATCGGCTTATGGATTTTTTTATATTCTTCAACATCCAGGGAATGTACCCCCGTAATAACACCATCCACAATATGACGATTCAGCATATCCAGATATTCCAACTCTGCGTTATGTTCTTTTCGCGTATTACACAGCATCATCTTATATCCGTAATTATAAAGTTCTGCCTCGGCATAATCTACAAACTCTGTAAAAAAAGGGTTTGAGACATTCGGAACCAGTACCGCAATAATTCCTGTGCGCTTATGATACAGGTTACGTGCTAGTTCATTTGGAGTATAGTTCAGTTCTTTCATTGCAATCTCTATTTTTTTTCTTGTCTCTTCAGCCACATATCCGCTGTTATTCAACATTCTGGAGACTGTTCCCACACCGACATTGGCTCTTTTTGCTACATCTTTGATCCCAGCCACTGCACTTTCCCCTTCCAATTTCTGTAATTCTATAAGATTGATTTTACAAAAAAGCAACTTATTTAACAAGAAGTAATCAACTATTTTTCCAGCTTCCACCGCGCCAGCAGTTTCCCCAGCTGTTTCGCGATCAGCCCCACCAGCAGAGCCGCTGCGACCGTCCCTTCTCTCACTCCCTGCAGCCGTCCGGTAAACACGATCGACAGGATGCACGCGATCACGACCAGCGTCACGTCGAATCCCACTTTCATGTAACCGAACTTGACTTTCGGAAGCACTTTGCAGATTGCAAGCACAACGCCCTCGCCCGCCAGCACTACGACTCCTGCTTTAACTTCAAAGCTGACTCCCACCGCTACCAGCAGGATTCCGATGAGACAGACGATCCACTGCTGCCAGTATGTATTACAGGTGATTCCCTGAACCGCCCACACGCCGAAGTCTGTCAGGTACCCGAAGAAGAATGCCACCGGAAGCTGCATGAGCTGGACCGGATGATAATTCTTCCGAAGGATCAATATCTGCAGCAGGATAAATACACAGTGCATCGTGATCGTGGCTGTTCCCACAGTCAGCGGGGTAAACAGGCTGGTCACATACGGCACACTCGAGATTGGGGAGGTCCCCAGACTTGCTTTGATAGAAAATGCAACGCCAAATGCCATGATCGAAAGACCGGCCAGAAGGAGCAGATAGCGCTTTAAAATATAGACAGGTAACTTGTTCAACATGATCATTCCTTTCATCTCTCAAACAGTTCTATTATAGCACAAAAAGACCGGCACACCGAATCAAATCAGTGCACCGGCCCCATCTCTATCTTATGCTTCTACCTCTAGGTCCGGGATTATCCCTCGATTGCAATAGTCTTCTTTGTCTCAACTGCTTTTGCATCTTTCTTCGGGATGCTCAGTCTCAGGATACCATTCTCAAATTTTGCTTTGATGTCTTCCTGAGTTACATCGTCGCCTACATAGAAGCTTCTCTGCATTGTTCCTGCATAACGCTCTCTGCGGATATATTTGCCTTTCTTATCCTGCTCGTCATTGTTAGCTCCCTTTGTAGCGGAAATCGTCAGATAGCCGTTCTCAAGCTCTGCCTTGATCTCGTCTTTCTTAAATCCCGGCAGATCGATATCCAGTTCATATCCTGCGTCATGCTCGCGGATATCCGTCTTCATCAGATTTTTAGTCGTCTTATTATTTGTCCTTCCCCAGAAATCTCTGTCAAACGGGAAATCCATCCAGTCATCATCAAATAAATTTTCTCCAAAAATACTCGGCATCAACATAAGTCATATCTCCTTTCAAAATAGAACACCGGAACATCTCTGTTTCTTTGTTCCTATCCTTTGTTCTAGCTGTACTATAGCACATATTGTTAGCACTGTCAAGAGGTGAGTGCTAATTTTATAAATAATTTTTTTGGAAAACCTCAAAAAAGCTTGATTTTACGGGCTT
>DWWO01000114.1 GCA_019119675.1 Candidatus Mediterraneibacter faecipullorum
CTCATCTCCGTCCGTTTTCGGACCTTATATCATTGGCATTCAGTACGGAAAATACGAATCTATCTTCCGTACAGTTCTGTCACTCTTGCGATCTCTTTCACTGTCGCTTTATCGAACTGTCCTTTCTTCATCCGCCATACCCAGTTGCCGCCGAGCGTAGACGGGATGTTGATACGGGCTTCACTGCCGAGGTTTAAGTAATCCTGCATCGGGATCACGCACAGATCCGCGACGCTGCTCATAGCCATAGCGATAAAGTCTTTTGTCAGCGTATCCTCGTCAAGCCTTTCTTTGCACATATATTCTTTTGCAAAATCTCTGGCTGATTTTCCCACCTCATGATACCAGCCTCTTGTCGTATCATTGTCATGAGTACCCGTGTAAACTACGCAGTTCGTCGGATAAGTATGCGGCAGATAGTTGGAGGATTCTCGTGCGTCGAACGCAAACTGGAGAACTTTCATCCCCGGGAAACCGCTGTCTTTTAAAAGCTGGAGCACGCTTGGTGTAAGGAATCCCAGATCTTCCGCGATGATCGCCGGTCTTCCGAGTTTTGCCTCAATGGCGCGGAACAGATCCATTCCCGGTCCCGGCATCCATTTACCGTTTACGGCTGTATCCTCGCCGTACGGAATTGAATAATATTCGTCAAAGCCGCGGAAGTGGTCGATGCGAACCACATCATAAAGCTTAAAGCAGTATTCAATCCTTTTGATCCACCACTCATAACCGGTCTTCTTGTGATACTCCCAGTCATACAGCGGGTTGCCCCAGAGCTGTCCTGTCGCGGAAAATGCATCCGGCGGGCATCCTGCCACTCCGGTCGGTTCGTTATTCTCATCAAACTGGAACATCTCGGGCGCCGCCCATGTATCCGCACTGTCAAACGCCACATAGATCGGGATATCGCCGATGATCTGAATGCCTTTCTCATTTGCGTAGGCATGAAGTTTCCTCCACTGCTTATCAAATTCATACTGCTGGAACTTGTAGAATCCGATTTCTTCTGCCAGTTCTTCTCTCGCAGCGTCAAGAGCTGCTTCCTCTCTGTTCTTGAGAGGCGCTTCCCACTCGCTCCAGCTCACGCCGCCGTTATTATCTTTTACTGCCATATACAGACTGTAGTCATCCAGCCAGAAGGCCTGCTCCGTGACGAATGCCACATAGTCCTCGCTGCTCTCACCGCCGTTTTCACAGAAACGGTCGTAAGCTTTTTTCAGCGCCTTGAATCTGGAATTGTAGATTTTCTCATAGTCGATGCACTCTGCCTGATCGCCGAAATCATACGCTTTGCACTCTTTTTTCGTCAGAAGTCCTTCTCTGATGAGAGTCTTTAAATCGATAAAATAAGGATTTCCCGCGAACGTGGAGAAAGACTGGTACGGGGAATCCCCGTAACCAGTCGGTCCAAGCGGAAGTATCTGCCAGTAGCTCTGGCCCGCCTCTTTTAACATATCCACGAATTTATACGCATCCTTTGAGAAACATCCGATCCCGTACTTTGACGGAAGGGAAAATATCGGTAATAAGATTCCGCTTGCTCTTTTCATTTTTTCCTCCTTATAATCCCCAGATATCTCTGTTGTACTCTTCGATCGTACGGTCGGATGAGAAGAAGCCTGCTTTCGCAATATTGACCAGTGCCATCTTTGCCCATGCCTTTCTGTCAGCATATGCCGCAAGAGCTTTCTCTTTTGTTTCTTTGTATGAATCAAAGTCCAGAAGAGTCATGAACCAGTCTTTGTTGATCAGCTCATTCTGAAGACGTGTCAGGTTCTCCTCGCAGCCGACTTTGAGCATCTCATCGCTTGTGATAAAATCAATCGCAGCTTTGATCGCTTCGTTGTTCTCATAGTAATCTTTCGCAACATAGTCAGCCTTTGCATAATGCTCGATCACTTCGTCGCTGGATGCGCCGAATACAAAGATATTGTCGTCGCCTACAGCCTCGTGGATCTCTACATTTGCTCCGTCCTCTGTTCCCAGAGTTACGGCGCCGTTAAGCATGAACTTCATATTTCCCGTTCCGCTGGCCTCTTTGGACGCAAGGGAAATCTGCTCAGAAATATCGCATGCCGGGATCAGCTTGCCGGCTTTTGTCACGTTGTAGTTCTCTACCATGACAACTCTCAGATATTTGTTTACCTCAGGATCATTGTTGATGATCTCCTGCAGGCAGAGGATCAGATGAATGATATCTTTCGCGATCACGTAAGCCGGAGCTGCCTTTGCGCCGAAGATTGCTGTCACCGGAGCTGCCGGGATCTTTCCGGCTTTGATCTCCAGATATTTATCGATGATATACAGTGCGTTGAGCTGCTGACGTTTGTACTCGTGGAGACGTTTTACCTGGATATCGAAGATCGTATCCGGGCTCACTTCCAGCCCCTGAGTCTCGCGCAGGTAAGCGCAGAGATCTTCTTTATTCTTATATTTGATCTCAAGCAGCTTCTCAAGAACTTTATCGTCATCTTTGTATGCAAGAAGTTTCTCAAGCTCTGCGGCATCTTTTTTATAGCCCTCTCCGATCGTCTCGTCCAGCAGAGCGGTCAGACGCGGATTGCAGTGGATGAGCCAGCGGCGGAATGTGATACCGTTTGTCTTGTTGTTGAACTTCTCCGGATAAATCTTGTAGAAGTTGTTCAGCTCAGAGTTCTTGAGGATCTCTGTGTGCAAAGCAGCAACGCCGTTTACGCTGAATCCGTAATGGATATCGATGTGTGCCATATGCACTGTGTCGTTGCGGTCGATAATTGCAACGCTCTCATCTTCATATTTTCTTCTTACTTTATCATCAAGCACCTCGATGATCGGCATAAGCTGCGGAACAACTTTCTTCAGATAATTTACCGGCCATTTCTCAAGCGCCTCGGCAAGGATCGTGTGGTTCGTATATGCGCATGTTCTGGATACAACGTCAATAGCATCGTCCATGTCCATGCCTCTCTCCATGAGCAGACGGATCAGTTCCGGAATTACCATAGTCGGGTGAGTGTCATTGATCTGGATCACGGCATAATCCGGCAGATCATAAAGATTGCTTCCTTTTGCCGTGCACTCGTCAAGGACAAGCTGTGCTCCCGCGCTTACCATAAGGTACTGCTGATAGATACGGAGCAGTCTTCCCTGTTCGTCACTGTCGTCCGGATAGAGGAACAGCGTGAGGTTCTTCTCTATATCATTTTTGTCGAAATCAATTCCATCTTCAACAATAGATTCGTCAACAGAATCGATATCGAAGAGATGAAGTTTATTTGTCTTATTGTTATATCCTGTCACTTCAATGTCATACATTCTCGCATTGACATTCAGTCCTTTGAACTGTACCGGATATACCGTATCAGTCTTCTTAAGCCATGACTTCTCCTCGATCCACGGGTTCGGAGTCTCTTTCTGCAGGTGATCTTCAAACTCCTGCTTAAACAGACCGAGATGGTAGTTCAGACCGATTCCGTCACCTGCCAGTCCGAGTGTTGCGATAGAATCAAGGAAACATGCCGCAAGACGTCCGAGTCCGCCGTTTCCGAGTGACGGCTCCGGCTCTGCCTCTTCGATCTCGCAGATGTCCTTTCCGTTCTTCTCGAGCATCTCTTTTACTTCCTGATAAATACCGAGATTGATCATGTTGTTAGAGAGCAGTTTTCCGATCAGGAACTCTGCTGAAATGTAATAAAGCTTCTTCTTGCTGTCTGTACGCTCTTTCTCTGCTGCCATCTCCTGTACAACAGTGAGGAGCCCGTCATAGATTTCTTTGTTGGAAGCCTGTGCGACCGGCTTGCCAAGGTACGCTTCTACCTTTTCCTGAATGTTCATGATAGTAGTTCTCCTTTCAAAAAAGAATCCATATGTCTTATCTCTATGATTCGCATTATAGTACCAATTCAAACGGATTTCTTGCAATATACTTTCCTTTTATTGTACAATACTATCATCACAGTTCAGCCCATGCTTTGCACAGGAGCTGCAGACGTGCTTGCACGTATGCACGAGTGTGCATATGCATGGAGTGAGCGCCTGCTTATGAGCAAAGAAGCGGCGGCAGCCGCGGTAAGCACAATAGTGCGACTTTGCGATTGACGCGGGCTCAACTGTTATACATTTTTCGAAAGAGGCATGACATGAATCTGAATGAATATCAGAATTACCGAGAAGTCAAATCACACACAACAGCGGGATTCCCGTACAATACATATCTCTGTTCAATCCCAAAAGATTTTCCGCAAGTCCCTCTGCACTGGCATGCAGAGCTTGAACTGATCGTTATTAAAAAAGGGCGGGGTATCGTTTCCGTTGATCTCGAAAAACGTTCTGTCACCTCAGGGGATATCATTCTCATCCGCCCCGGACAGCTCCATTCCATCGAGCAGGATCAGGGATATTTTATGGAGTATGAAAATATCATAATGAAGCCGGATCTGCTCATATCCGGAGAGAACGACCTGTGTGCAATCCGATTTATTTATCCGTTTATCAACGGTGAAATCCCGTCAGACACATACCTGACTCCTGCGGTTTCCTATTATAAGGATGTCTCCGAATGCATCCGCCAGATCGACCTGCTGTGCGACACCAAAACGGAAGGATACCAGCTTGCAGTCAAAGGACTCCTGTTTCAGTTCTTCTTTCTGCTTATTTCCAACCGGCAGAAAAAAGAGACTGCGTCCGTATCACAGACGAAGTCTCTCGAAAAAATGAAAACCATATTGAAGTATGTAGAAGAGCACTATGACGAGCACATCACTATCGATGACATGGCGGCTCTTACTTATTACAGCAAATCCCACTTTATGAAATTTTTCAAACAGCATATGGGGACAGGATTTATCGATTATCTAAACGATTACCGCCTGACGATGGCGGAACGGCTGTTGAAGTCTTCCGACAGTCCTGTGCTGGAAATCGCAGCACAAAGCGGATTTGACAACCTGTCCTATTTCAACCGGATCTTTAAAAGAAAATACGGGATATCGCCGGGCAAGTGGCGTACACAGTGAACTGATTCCTATTTTCCAAATCCACAGTTTGGATATGTACACACCTCGCAGTTCAGGCACAGTCCGCCCTCACCCAGGACACTGAAATCCTCCGCACTCAGATGTTCTCCTGCCACGATACGCGGCAGCACGAGATCGAAGATCGTACGTTTTGAGTACATCACGCATCCGGGCAGTCCCATGACCGGGATATCCTGCCTGCTGCCGGCTCCCGTATTCTGCGCATCTGCGCCACTGTCCTCCCGCTTTTTATACGCCAGCATGAACATGGCGCCGGGCAGGACAGGGGCTCCGTAAGTAACGACTTCATCCGACGCATTGCGGATGGCAAGAGGCGTCCTGTCATCCGGGTCCACACTCATACCTCCGGTACAGACGACCATGTCCGCTCCTTTATCGATCCAGTCATTGATGGCGGCTGTCGTCATCTCTGCATCGTCATCGCACACAACATGTCCCATCACTTCCACGCCGCACTCTTCCAGTTTCCCTTTTACCACCGGAGTGAATTTATCCTCGATCCGGCTGCGGTAGACTTCGCTTCCTGTCGCGATGATCCCGGCCTTCATCTTACGGAACGGAAGGATCTGGAAAATGGGCGCGTCACCGCAGATTTCTTTTACGCGGTTCATCTTCTCCTCTTCGATCACAAGAGGTACCACGCGCATCCCCACGATCTTATCGCCCTTTTTCACCGGGAAGTCCCCGTGCCTGGAAGCAAGCACCATCTGTCCCATGGCGTTTACTGCATTCAGTTTTTCTCTGTCGATCTTTAAGAGGCCGTCCTCTTCCGCAGTCAGTTCGATCTTTCCCTCTTTTGCTTTGGAGGCTTTCATGTGTCCTCCCTGACATACCTGACGGAGCACCTCGGCCGCGTCGTTCTCATGGAGCATTCCTTCCTGTTTTTCCCACACATACAGATGCTCTTTCCCGACAGAGAGCAGGATCGGAATATCCTCTTCCGTGACCACATGTCCTTTCCGGAATACCGCATCCTTCACCACGCCCGGGATGATCTGTGTAATGTCATGGCAGAGCACACTGCCAACTGCATCTTCTGTCCTGATCAATTTCATGATCTGCACGCCTCCTGTCTTATTCTTATGATACTATTTACAATTCATCGAGTTCCTTCATCCAAACTGCCACGCACGCATCACTCGGCATTCTCCAGTCTCCTCTCGGGGAAAGTGCCACCGTACCGATCTTCGGCCCGTCCGGCAGGCAGGAACGCTTGAACTGCTGGGAGAAAAATCTCCGGCAGAATGTCTTCAGCCATTTCAGGATCGTCTCTTTGTCATAGTCTCCTTCAAATGTCATCTCCGCCAGCCGGAAGATCTTCGCCGGCTCATACCCGAACCTGAGCATATAGTACAGGAAGAAATCATGAAGTTCGTATGGTCCCACAAGATCTTCTGTCTTTTGGGCAATGGCGCCGTCTTTCGGCGGGAGCAGCTCCGGGCTCACAGGGGTATCAAGAACGTCATAAAGCACTCTGCGCAGCTCTTCATCCGCTGTCTCGTCTGCCGCATATTTGACAAGATGCCGGACCAGTGTCTTCGGTACAGAGGCGTTGACACCATACATGGACATATGGTCGCCGTTGTATGTCGCCCATCCCAGAGCCAGTTCAGACATATCGCCGGTACCAATTACCATACCGCCTGTACGGTTGGCGATATCCATAAGCACCTGGGTGCGTTCCCTCGCCTGAGAATTCTCGTAGGTCACATCATGGTTTTCCGGATCCTGCCCGATATCCCTGAAATGGATACTCACCGCCTCCGCGATAGGCACTTCTTTCAGAGTCGCTCCTGTCTTTCTTGTCATTTCACAGGCATTATTGTAGGTCCGGTCTGTCGTTCCGAAACACGGCATCGTCACCGCAATGATATCTTTCTTGTCACGTCCCAGCATATCGAATGCCTTCGCCGTCACAAGAAGCGCGAGTGTAGAATCAAGGCCGCCGGAGATTCCCACTACAGCAGTTCTGGAATTCGTGTGCGCCAGACGCTTCTTAAGTCCCATCGCCTGGATCGTCAGGATTTCCTCGCACCGCTGCACCCTTGCTTTCTCGTCCGACGGTACAAACGGCTTCTTCGGAAATGTTCTGGTGAGCATCGTCTCTTCCGTGCTGATATGGAATGGTATCTCTGTGAGTGGCTGTCCGGTCACAGCCTTAAATGTCGTATTCTTCCGTCTCTCGCTGACGATCCTCTGGATATCCAGTTCTGAATAAATGATAGCATTGTGATACCGGTCTGCCTGCTTTAAGATCGCACCGTTCTCCGCGATAATATTGTGCCCGCCGAATACCACATCTGTTGTGGATTCTCCCTCGCCGGCATTCGCATAGATATATCCCGCGATCAGGCGCGCAGACTGTCCCGCGATCAGTTCCCTGCGGTAGCTGTCCTTCCCGATCGTCTCGTCACTGGCGGAACAGTTTACGATGACAGTAGCTCCCGCAAGAGCCGCCCCGATACTCGGCGGTACAGGAGACCACACATCCTCACAGATCTCCGCAGACACGACCAGATCTTCCATATTTGTCTCCCGGAACAAAAGCTGCGGACCGAAAGGCACGCTCTGCCCGTCAAACTGAATACAGCCCGCCGTATCCGGTCCCGGCGTGAACTGCCGCATCTCATAAAACTCCGCGTAATTTGGGAGAAAGGTCTTCGTCGTAAACCCGATCACCTTTCCCTGATTCATGGCAGCCGCCACATTGTACAGCTTTCCCCCGACCGACAGGGGTGCACCCACAAATACAAGGATATCCTTGTCCGCCGTATATTCCGCAACCCTGATCAGCGCGTTTTTCGCTGCCTTCAGCAGTACATCCTGAGTGAACAGATCGCTGCATGTATATCCGGTCACGCACAGTTCCGGAAATACAATGATCTTTGCCTTCTGTCCGCAGGCCTCACTGATCGCCTCACATATTTTCGCTGTGTTAAACTCCACATCCGCTACCCGGATGTCCGGCGTGGCCGCGGCAACTTTAACAAATCCGTGTTTCATTTTCCCTTCCGCCTTTCTTGTCGGGGACGTAGTAAAACCCGATTTTACTACGTCCCCGTTCACACTTTTTTCACACTTTATTCTTATCTGGCTTTCGCCTTTTTCAACAATCCTTCCAGTTCATCCACCGTATAATTATATGCTGTATTACAGAAATGACATTTTACTTCGATATCTTTGCCGTCATCGATCATCGCCTGTATCTCTTTCTTTCCGACGCTGATGATCGCTTTTTCAATCCTCTCTTTGGAACAATTGCAATAGAATCGGGCCGGCATGGTGTCAGTGATCTCAAGATCCAGCCCGTCAAGCACCTGCGCGAGCATCTCCTCCGGCGTATGTCCGTTATCAAGCATGGAAGTCACAGACTGGATGTTCTGGATATTCTGCTCCAGTTTATTTAAGACCTCATCCTCGATAAAAGGCATTACCTGTACGATAAAACCGCCTGCACAGCGGACAGTATTGTCATGTTCCATGAGCACGCCCAGTCCTACAGAAGACGGCACCTGCTCGGATGTGGCAAAATAATATGTGAGATCTTCTGCGATCTCCCCTGTCTGGAGGATCGTCTGCCCGGAATAAGGTTCTTTAAGTCCCATATCCTTGATCACGGTCATCACGCCCTGACCGAGCGCTCCTCCTACGTCAAGTTTCCCGTTCTTCGGCGGAAGCATCACGTCCGGATCAAACACATAGCCCTTTACATTTCCCCGGCTGTCCGCCGTCACAGTCAGCCCCTGGATCGGCCCGGAACACTTGATCTGGATCGTCAGCATGTCCGTCGGGTTCTTCATCATGCTCCCCATCATCACGCCGCCGGTCAGCAGTCTGCCAAGGGCAGCTGTTGCCACCGGACTTGTGCCGTGACGCTGTCTTGCCTCTTCCACCATATCTGTTGTCACTGCGGCAAATGCACGAATCTGCGTATGTGCCGCAGAAGCTCTTACAATATAATCTTTCATCCTTATTTTCTCCTGATCTATTATCTTTTTATTCCTCTGTTTCCGCCAAATCCTTCTGCCGTTTCCCGTGTTCTCTGGCAATGACACAGATTCTCTCGGATGTATCTCCGGGAACTTCTTTGGTATCCATATCATATGCCGCTTCAAACACCAGCCCTGCTTTTTCAAGAAGTCTTTGCATTTCTTCCAGCGTATATGCTCTCTGATAATGCGTCTCCGTATATCTGCGATACAGCTGCCCCTCTTTGTCCGGCTCATCCGTATCTGGATCTGGCTGTCCCGTTTCCCTTACAAACAGTGTCAGGTCATATTCATTGATCCGTTCCTCTTCATAGTAATAGTTATCCCAGATAAAACTGCACACACCCCGGTCCTCCGCGATCGTGCAGTCTCCCATAACTTCCCGGTATTTATATTCTGTGTTGAAATCAAACAGAAAAATCCCTCCGGGATCCAGATAATTATTCACCAGCCGGAACACATTTTCAAGGTCCTCCGGGTCTGTTATATAATTGAGCGAATCGCAGACGCTTACCACCGCACGTACTGTCCCGTACAGTTCGAACTCCCGCATGTCCTGAAGGAGATAAAGAATATCATGTCCGGACTGTATCCTTTTCTCCATTGCAAGTTCCAGCATATCTTCAGAGTTATCCGCCCCGATCATATCATACCCGTATCCGGCAAGGATCTCTGTCATTGTGCCTGTCCCGCATCCAAGATCAAGCACAAGTCCGTCTTTTACTCCTTTTTCACATAGCATACTATGTATATATTCCCCCCATTCCCTGTAGGGGACATTATCCATAAATGTATCATATACTGCTGCAAAGCCCGTATACGCTTCCAATGCTTCCTCCTCCTGTTTCCGGTACGTCAGGTCATAAACAAAATGCGCCATCTGCCGGAAAAGACCGGGACAGGCGCATAAACCCACAAAAAGTGTAACATATTTTCACAAATTAGGCACTAAGAAATTCGTATTTTATCCCGCTTTTTATAAATCACTGCAGCGGCTGCCAGCACGATCACGACTGCCGAGATCTTCGCCCAGTCCTGCCACGTCAGCGATGCCAGATCAAAACAGCGGACATTAACCCACATCTGGTTAATCCGCTCATTATTATCCTGATCAAAATACTGCATAACGACAGCACGCTCCAGGACATCCTGCGGCGGATACTGGGCAAAGAGCTGCCTGTCCGCCTGATCTGCCTGCGCAGTGATAATATAATCTTCATCGGAGTTGTCTCCGCTGAAAAAGAAGCCGACCGGATATTCGATAGTGTCTTGCGCATCATCTTCCGCGCCGTAGCACCAGTCTGCGTAGGCATAGATGATATCGCTGTCTCCTCCTGCGATCACAGATGTGTACCCGATATAATACATATTCCTGACCACATTATCCGGTCTTGACATAAAATTCATAAAAGCCTCGGCTGCATGCTGTTTTGCCGCATCGCCGTCTATTCCGTCTTTGAGCATGACCCAGCCGTCAAACCATACATTTGTACACTCTTCCGGCACCGCATAAGCAAGGTAATAATCATCGATTTCCGCCTGATCGAGTGTATAGACAGCATCTCCCGACCACTGATAATTTGCAAGGACTTTCCCCGTGACCATGTCTGCCTTACCACTGTCCGATTCAAATGAATAGGCATTTTCTTTCATCTGCTTCAAGATTGCTTCCGCTTCCTCCACCGTCTCCTCATCCGTCCGGTTCATAACTTCCGCAATCTGTTCCAGACGGTCGGAAGACCTGAGAAAATCAGGTTCCAGCAGTGCATCCTCATTCAGGATGCCCAGCGCGGCGAAATAACTGTCACGCACATTATCCTTTATAGTCACCTGTCCTTTATACTTCGGATCTGCGAGCACCTTCCAGTGGGATGCCTCCTCCTTTGAGATCACATCCGGATTATAGACGATCCCTGTAGTCCCCCACATATATCCCGCTGCATACTTGCTCCACGGTTCTCCGTTTATCGTATTCGTGTCAAATATATTCCGGATATAATCCGATACACCGCGGATATAGTAATTATTTTCGTCTCCTTCATCAAAAAAATGCTCTGAAAGAGGCTGGAGCCGGTCCTCGGCGATCAGTTTCATAAACATATATTCCGAAGGACAGACAAGGTCAAAATCATTTCCCAGCGTAAGCTGGTTATACAGATCTTCATTGGTTCCGAACGTGGAATACTCTACATCCACATCCACCCCGTAAGTCTTGAGGTACCACTCTTCAAAATCCTCCACCATAGAGTTTTCCCCAAGGATCGTTGTCCCCGCCCGGTCGTCCAGATCAATCGCTTCCTCTTCATCCCAGCCGCCCTCATCTATATATTCTTCCCAGTTAGCTATACGCAGAATTACTTTTTCCCCGCTTTCTGCAGCAGATACAGATGCCATGCCTGCATTGCCCGCTCTTCCGGAGAGGATTCCTGCGAAACCCGGACTTCCGGGAAAGATCACCGAAAGCGCAGCTGTAAGTGCCAGACCGGCCGCTGCCATCCGGAGCGTACAGCATCTCTGGTTATTACGTTCTCTCTTCATACGCGCCCGCCTCCTGTTTCTTCTGTGATTTTGCCGAAGCAATGTTCATGATCACTACTGCAAGGATCACAGCTACAAAAATCACTGTGGAAAGTGCCCACAGTGCGGTCTTGATCTCTGTCTGGGCTCCCCTTGTGGCATTGACCACATAAGTACTGATCGTATCAAATGTAGCCGGTTTTGTGTAAGTGGATATAAAATAGTCGTCCAGAGACAATGTGACAGACAGCATAAATCCCGAGATGATTCCCGGAACGATCTGAGGGATCACGATCTTATACAGCGCCTGAAACGGAGTTGCCCCAAGATCAAGAGCGGCCTCGTACAGCCCGTTGTCCATCTGTTTGAGCCTTGGCATCACAGCAAGATATACAAAAGGCGTACACAATACTACATGGCCGATCACGAGAGGGATAAATGTATTTTTTTCTATCCCGAGCACAACAATGAGCAGGATACAGATGGAAAATGCAGTCACAACATCCGCATTCACCACCGGGATCCGGTTTGCCGTCTCCACTGCCGCGCGCGTTACGGATCTGGAATAAAAGGCACCGATGGCTCCTACAGTACCGAGCACAGAGGAGATCAGCGCTGCGCCCACAGCAAGCAGGACCGTACCTATAATCATATTTTTAAGTTCTTCCGTCGTAAAGAGCGTCACATAATTGTGAAGCGAAAATCCCCGGACCGCACCGATCGTCGTCGAATCTGTAAAGCTGTAAAATGCAAGGATCAGCACGGGAATATACATAAAAAGTGCTACGATGGCAAGCCATGAATAGGAAAGTATCTTTTTCATTACAACACAGCCCCCCTGTTCTTCGCGTCATCCTGATCCTCCCCGCCTGTTATGATCGAGACAATGCAGATCACTGCAAACAGGATCAGTGAGATCATGGAACCATTGTTCCAGTCATAAATATTGAAGTAACTTCCGATCAGCGATCCCATGATATAGGTACTGTTGTACATCATGTCAAGTATGACATAATTGGTCATCGCCGGGAGAAATGTCATGGTGATACCGCTTACGATCCCCGGCATGGATAAAGGCAGCGTCACTCTGGTAAAGACCGATGCGGGCCCTGCTCCGAGATCCTGAGCAGCCTCCAGAAGATTCTGGTCCAGCTGGAGAAGTGTCGTATACAGCGGCAGTATCATAAAAGGCAGATAATCATAAGTCATTCCGATCACTGTATTAAGGAACGGATGAAGCGACAGGTTGCCCTCTATTACTGTCAGGATCTCTTTCAGCGCCGTAATCCTCAGTGTAAAATTGATCCACATGGGAAGGATAAACAGCATCAGGAGCACCGGAGCCCTCTTCAGCCCGCTCCTTGCCAGCACATAAGCTACCGGATAAGCGATCAGAAGACAGACTGCGGTCACTGCAACAGCTATCACGGCACTGTAGCAGAGAGTGCCGATAGTATTTCCATTCGTAAAGAAATTCAGGAAATTGGCAGCTGTGAATCTGCCGCTTCCGTCCGTAAACGCATAATAGACGATAACTGCCAGAGGCAGTATGACAAAGCAGACCAGAAACAGCACATAAGGTATGCAGAGCTGTTTTCTGCTGAATCGAAATCTAAACATATCCAATCCCTACTTTCTCTTCAGTATGATCTGATCTTTCGGGATCATAAGACTGACATGGTCCCCCTCATTCCACAGATCATCTTCATCCAGCACGAAATCATCCTCCGTTGCTGTCCGAACTGTATAATTGTAATGGTTTCCTTTATAAATAAAAGAGATGATATTTCCATCCGCCCGGTAATCCACCTGCTCGTCACTCATGGAAACCGCTTTTACCGGCACCTCTACCGTCACTTCTGTTCCGGCAAGATCGGTTTCTGTTCCGTCCGCCATCCTGACAGAGCTTTCCCCCAGCAAAACCGATCCCTCGCAGAGCTGCGTCAGATCGCATTCGTATTCTCCTCCGGCAAAAGCCACCCTTCCGTCTCTGGTGATCGTTCCGTCAAATACATTAACAAGCACTCCGGCCGGCATGACATGGATCTCGTCCGGCCCGATGCACATGCCGATCTCCTCACCGGCCCGCACGCTCCTTGTACTCTGGATGACCACTTCGTTCTCATCCTGCAGGAGCGCAGTGATCTCGTAGTACATCCCTTTAAAGACAGCCGAGTCCACGACTCCGCGGAGCTGCCCTTTCTCAGGGCTGGTGATCACCACGTCCTCCGGGCGTACGACCACGTCCACACGGGTATCTTTGGGCACATTATCCACACATGGAAACTGCGCCCCGCAGAAGGCCACGGTCTTTGACGCTGTCATCCTGCCTTCAAAAATATTGCTTTCCCCGATAAAATCAGCTACAAAAGCATTCTTCGGCTCATTATATATTTCCTCGGGAGTTCCGATCTGCTGTATCATACCGTCGGACATGACTACGACCTTGTCGGACATGGTCAGAGCTTCCTCCTGATCGTGAGTCACATAAATAAATGTGATTCCCAATTGTTCATGCATAGCCTTCAGCTCGATCTGCATCTCTTTCCTCATCTTAAGGTCAAGCGCTCCCAGCGGTTCGTCCAAAAGCAGGATGTCCGGTTCATTTACTATGGCGCGGGCAATTGCGATCCTCTGCTGCTGCCCTCCGGAAAGAGTGGAGATCTTTCGTTTTTCAAACCCCTCAAGATCTACGACTTCCAGCACTTTCTTCACTTTTTCATCGATCACATGTTTCGGGAGTTTCTTCAAATTGAGACCAAAGGCCACATTTTCATACACATTAAGATGTGGGAAAAGCGCATAGCGCTGGAATACTGTGTTGATCGGTCTCAAATTAGGCGGAAGATGACTGATATCCTCTCCGTTCAGCAGTATCTCCCCCTCCGTAGGGAACTCAAAACCAGCGATCATACGCAGAGTCGTCGTCTTTCCACATCCGGACGGCCCGAGAAATGTTACGAACTCGCCTTTCTTTACCTCAAGATTGAAATCCTCCACCACTGTGGTATCGTCGTCTTCAAATACTTTTTTTATATTTCTTAATTCAATAATATTCTGGCTCATGGTCCTTCTCCTTACCATGTCTTTCATTCCTTCTGTACAACATTTTCCGCCGCTTTTTCATGCAGCTTTTATTCTGTCCGCAGTGCTGTCACCGGATCACTCTTTGCCGCTTTTCTTGACGGGATCAGACCTCCGATCAGCGTCAGGATCACACTCAAAGCGATCAGCACGAGGGCAGGTGCAGCGGGAAGCACCGCGCTCACTTCATCAGTCCCCGCCAGGAAGTGGATCAGCGCATTGCCCGGAATAAGGAGCAGAAGCGATATCCCGATCCCCAGCAGCCCGGCGCACAATCCTATGATAAACGTCTCTGCGTTGAACACCTGGGATATATTTCCTTTAGATGCCCCGATCGCACGCAGGATACCGATTTCTTTTTTGCGTTCCAGCACACTGATATATGTGATCACCCCGATCATGATCGAAGAGACGATCAAGGAGATCGCCACAAATGCGATCAATACATAACTGATAATATCAATAATGTCTGTCACTGAAGACATCAGCGTTCCCACTACATCCGTATAAGTGATCACCTGTTCGTCTTTTCCTTCTTCCTCCATACGTGCATTGTAATCGTCAAGGATTCCGACTACTTCTTCCTTGCTCTCGAAATCTTTCGGATAGATATTAATTCCTGCCGGCTCGGCAAAATCTACATACCCCAGTGTTCTCAGATTATTCTCAAGCGATGCACTCTGCCCGGAATTCATTGACATCATCAGTTCTGCCAGCTCTTCTCCCGTCATATTCATCTGAAATGCGTCTGCAAATGCATCTCCGTCAATATGCATGGCATTTTCAAGACTGCTGCCCACCTGTGTCATGGCCTGCCCCATGGCTTCGCTCATGCCATCGGCGAGCTGGCTCATGATCTGCTGCATTGCGGATGATATCTGGCTTTCCACTGCCTCTCCGATGGCACTTCCATAAGCGCCCATGGCAGTTTTCATGTAGCTTTCCACTGCACCGGAAATCTGCTCTTCCAATCCTGCCGTATCCACAGCTCCCGCAAGACCGTCTGTCAGTCTCTTCTGACCGTCCGCTGTACCCAGGTACGCGATAAAGTGCTCTCCCATACGGCTCGGATCCGGCGCTCCGTTTTCCCGTGCATACTGCTGATATCCCGCCGCAAGCTCACCTGCAAGTCTGCTGATCTGTTCGGAAGAGATATCCACATTTTCGATCACACCGTTAAAGATCTTATCAGCATAAGTGTTCAGGATTTCCTGTGCATTGTCTGTTGTGAGGTACTCCTGCAGATACTCGTCAAATTTCTCCGGATCTGTATATCCGTTCTCAGCCGCAAATTCCTGAAATCCGGACATAAGGGCGTTTATCATCTCCCTGAGCTGATCCGCTGTCACGGTGATCCCCTCTCCGGACTGAATGATATCAGCAATATTGTCTTTCAGGATCTTCTGCGCCGCATCTGAGCCCAGATAGTCCTGAAATGCCCCGGCAAGCCCGGAGTAATCCGCCTCCGGATGTTCCTGCGCATACTGCTGATATCCCTCCATCAGACTCACTGCCATTTCCGAGAACCCCTCGGAAGAAACGTCCAGATCCAGACTTCCCAGAAGTTCCGCTATACTCATGGACGGCAGATCCGGCAGAGCCACCCGGATATTTCCGAGGTCTGTCATGCCGGACAGATTGATCGAGCCGCCGGCATCCGCAAACAATCCTGAAAAGTCGAGCGGATCCCCGAGATTGGAAAGGGCGCTCTCATCGAAACCAAATGCTTCCTGAAGCTTTTCTTCATCCACAGTAAAGAGAGACTCTGTGTCAAATCCGTCCTCTGAACTTTCCTCTCCGAATTTCTCTCCTGTGAATACATTGACGGAAGGTTCAGCCAATTGTTCTTTTACGATCTCCGAGGACGCCGCATATTCGGCCACATGCTTCGTCAGTGACGCCGGATAGTTGATCCCCGGGCTCAGCGCGGACGCACTGGCATCCTCCGAAGGCTGTACAACTCCGACAATCGTCAGCTTTTCCCCGTTTTCCACAAGATTCTGCATGTATGCTTTATCGCCGGATTTGTCTGTCCATACCTTATACTGGCTGTCATACTGATAGCAGTCCGCACGATTTACCAGACGGAATACAGTCCCTACGATATCATCATACATATAGGTTCCCATATCCTCCGGGACAGTGATATTTTCTTCATTTATAAACTGCTCCACCATCTCGTCAAGTTCGAGCGGATCCCGTAGTCCGAGAGTATAGAGCATAAAATCACTCATCCCTCCGCCCGTAGTCAGGACCAGGACACATTCGTTATAATTCTCGGGCCAGCGTCCGGCCTTTATATCATACTGTCCCTCATAGAGCTGCTCGTTCTCCGGCATCTCATAAAATACGTTTGTACTCATCATGGAGGACATCATACTGTTGGTGTTTGACGAACTTCCAAGTCCCATGGAGTCAAATGAGCGGTCCGGGTGTACCTGGCGGATTTCTTCGCCGTTTTCCTTATAGATCAGCGGTTCCGTGTTATAAGAATACTCTACTGCATTGGTATACTTTTCAATCCCGCTGTCCCCGCTGTCCAGAAATGTCTTAAGTGATCTCAGGTCATTGGAGTCCATTGTGGAAAACATATCCGTCACCATCTCCACTACATGGACATCCCCCTGCTCTTCCTCACTGTCCTGCGTTCCGTCTCCTGCATCGCTCACCATTATAGATGTAAAATCAAATCCCGTACTCTGGATCTGGAGAGGATATTCAGAGAGTGTCTCTTCCTCCACCTGCTGGATATAGGCGTTAACACCGGTAGACAGCGACAGGATCAGTGCGATACCGATAATGCCTATGGAACCTGCAAATGACGTCAGGAGAGTCCTCGCCTTCTTTGTCCTGAGATTGTTAAAACTCAAAGACAGAGCCGTCAGGAAAGACATGGATGCTCTGCCCATGTTCCTGTGTTCCGGCTCCTGCATTTCTTCCTCTGCAATGATATATTCATTGCTGTCTGATATGATCTTCCCGTCCTTCAGGTTGACAATACGGTTTGCATATTCATACGCCAATTCCGGATTGTGCGTCACCATTACAACAAGGCGGTCTCTGGCCACCTCTTTTAACAGTTCCATCACCTGAATACTTGTTTCACTGTCCAGTGCTCCTGTAGGCTCATCCGCCAGCAGGATATCCGGATTATTGACAAGGGCACGTGCAATAGCCACTCTCTGCATCTGTCCGCCTGAAAGCTGGTTCGGCTTCTTGTGTATCTGTTCCCCAAGTCCGACCTGTTCCAAAGCTGCCCTTGCTTTCTGTCTGCGCTCCGCCTTCCCCACTCCCGAGATAGTAAGCGCAAGCTCCACATTGGCAAGTATCGTCTGATGGGGAATCAGGTTGTAACTTTGAAATACAAACCCGATCGTGTGATTTCGATATGAATCCCAGTCTCTGTCCTTATATTTCTTTGTGGAAATTCCGTTGATGACAAGATCTCCCGTGTCGTATCGGTCAAGTCCGCCAATAATATTAAGAAGTGTTGTCTTCCCGGATCCGCTGGGACCGAGAATCGCAACAAATTCATTATCTCTCAGATTTAAGCTTACTTTGTCCAGTGCTTTTTGGACCAGACTGCCGGTGCGGTACTCTTTACAGATATCTTTGATCTGAAGCATTTATGTCTCTCCTTTCTTCCGTCCAAAAGCCGGTTCCGCCCCTAACCCTCAATGCTGTTATTATAGCGAATATATCCGTGTTTGTCGAATGTTTTACACACTTTATATCATCTCTTTACGCTTTCTTCTCATTTTTATGATATGATACGAAAAGAAAAACTCATGAAAGAGGCCTGTACATGACAGATATCTATTTTGTAAAATCCGACATACATTTTACGAAGACAGAGAAAAAGCTTATCGAATACATAATTGCCAGCCCGCAGGAATTTATCCGCATGAGTATTGGCGACATTGCCCGGCGCATCGGCACATCCGAGCCCACGGTCTCCCGTTTTGCAAGGCACTGCGGATATAATGACTTCAAAGAACTCAAAGGCACTGTACTCCGGCACCTGTCAGAAGAGAACCCTCCTGCCGGAAAGCTCATTTCCACACTGGGAAATGAATCCGCCTCCACACCGGACGGATTTCTCCGGCGCCAGCAGCACTGTATTGAAAAAACCCTGGAATTCCTGGATGTGGAAAGCCTGCATAAAGCAGCCGATGCACTTCTTGAAGCTGAAAATATATATATTTATGCCAAAGGCGCCTCTGTTTCCATGGCAGAGCTGCTCAGATTCCGCCTGAACCGCTTCGGCAGGAGAGTGACTCTTCTCCCTGCCGGCAGTTCGGAACTTTTTGAATATATGAATTTCTTTACAGATAAAGATCTGGTAGTCCTGTTCGGTTTCCAGAAAACACCGAAAGAGGCTGCCGTACTTTTGGATTACCAAAAACGGACCGGTTATCAATGTATCTTTTTCACAAGCCGGCTATATCATTCACTGGAGCAGGAGTCCGTCATCCCGCTGTTCGTCTTCCGGGGCGAGCCGTCGGAGTATCATTCCATGGCAGCTCCCGCCGCTCTGCTCGATGCTCTTGTAGTAATGCTGGGGGCAAAACTGGGAGAGACATCTTCTGAACAGCTGGACTGCCTGTATCAATTAAAAGAACATTATAAAACGGAGATCCCGAGATAGGATCTCCGTTCTATATCTCTGCCCCTTTCAGAAGTACAGACACATAATCTCCGCCCAGCGCATCGATTTCTTTTAGCGCCCGCTTTAAGATTCCCGCCGACTCTACTTTGAAAGCAAGTGAATCAGACATCCGGATCTCGTATGTGCCTTTTATGATCTCTGCCGCCAGATCCTGCACCGTATCCACCGTCTGTCTGAATTCATTCCAGACACAGCCGTACTGGAAAGACTGATGGGTGTCGCTTCCGGCAACCAGCGGACGGTCAATCTTACAGGAAAGTGCCCTCATCTTCTCCCATGTGCCATCGCAGTCTCTGGCAAGGTCTTTGCCGTTTACATCGAGGAAGAAGAATTTCTCAAGCATTTCCCGGGGAAGCTCCGGTATATGCCCTCCTTCTCTGTACGGATGTCCCGCGCCGAATATGACCGGGTACTCCTCCACCATCCGCGCCAGCTCCTCAAAGGACAGGAACTTTCCTTTCTCTTTATTCGGTTCCAGACGCCGGTTCATTTCCAGTATGCACTCCATAGGCCCGATGATCAGCGTATGGCCGCCTTCCGCTATATCTGTCTCCATCCCCGGAAAAATGCGGAAGCCGCTCTCTGTCACAAGAGAATCCCCTTCTCGTGTACACCGGCCGGATATATACCGATACACCTCCTGAAACCCCAGAGTATTGAAATGTTCTGTGAGACAGAGGGCATCCAGCCCGGATTTCTGTGCCTCCCGGAAGAGCCAGTCCGTATATTCTTTTGAAAAGGGAAGCTTCTTTGCCAGTTTCCCATGTGTGTGAAAATCAATTTTCATGTTTCTTTCTCATCCTTCCTGATTTCTCTTTATGATCGGGCAGGGGCAGATTACTTCCCTGCCCGATCACCGCGATACCTCGCTCATCCCGCGGCATTGCCTGCACACCGTTGCTGCTGTCCTTACAGTACGACAGACAGACCGACACATATGCATACCCACACCAGCGAGATACAGACGAAGATAATATCCGCCTGGGTCACTTTCAGCATGGACAGCTTCATCTTCTTTACCTCAGGGTTCTGTATAGAATAGCGGTATCCCCTGAGTTCCAGCGCTTCAACTGTCGTTCTGGACCGCTTTGCCGTATTGAGCATCAGCGGATAAAATGACTGGATGATCATCCTGACCTGATAGCCCAGATACCGGATCTTCCCGATCAGTCCGTTCTTATGCGGCGGATTGCCTCTGAGACGGTAGGACAACAGGATATTCTGGAACTCCTCCATCAGGACCGGCAGGATACGGTAGGCGAAAGATATACTGAAAGAAAGCTGTCCCGGACACCCGAACCAGAGCAGACCGTTTGCCAGACGATCCGGGTCAAGTCCGGAAAATACAGTGATGGATGCAAGGGACACGGCCGCTACTTTCAGCGTCATCACAAGCAATGGCGCAATGATTTCCGTATTCCCGCCGAAGAACAGGGCCACGATAAAGAGATAACCGGTCTGCGAAAATACACCGATGCAGAACAAGAAGAGGACCAGCGGGGCCACCTTTGCAGCACGGGTGGTGAGTGCCACGAAGAGGAAGATTCCCAGCAACAGGACTACATCGTTTAAAAACCACGGGACAAGTCCGAAGAATAGATACCAGACAAGAAGGATACGCGGATCCATTTTCGCGATCACGGTATCATCATTGCCGTAGGCATTCCTGAGCACCTGATTTCTCAGAAAATCCATAGAAAATTTATCTAATATATTCTCTGAAAGTTTACGCATATTTTTCACCCCGGAAATATTCCATAAATTCATCGATCGTAAAGCACGGATTCTCGATCCCCAGCGCCCTGCCCATATCGCAGATCTGAGGCGGCCGGATCCCCACCTGCTGACGGACATACATATCGGCAAAGATTTCTTCTTTCGTTCCGTCCGCGATCACATATCCGGCAGAAAGGACGATCAGCCGTTCCGCCCAGTCGCACACAAGCTGCATATCATGGGTAGCGATCACCACTGTATCCGTAATGCCTTTGAGCATCTGGAGCGTCTTCATGATTTCTCTTCTGGTAGCAATGTCAAGATTAGCCGTAGGCTCATCGAGGAGCAGGATCTCCGGCTGCAGTGCGATCCCGATGGCCAAGGAAGCGCGCCGCATCTGTCCGCCGGATAACAGCCTGCCATCCCGGTCCTGCAGATCTGTGAGACGGAACATCTCAAGCAGTTCATCCGTCCTCTTCTGATAATCTTCGACCTTTCTCACCATCATAGCGTACTCGATATCCTTGCGGATGGAATCTTTGATGAACATTTCCTCCGGATTCTGGTACACCATGGAAATCGTACGGCCCAGTTCCTCTTTCGGGAGATCCGCAGTCGGCCGATCGTTTAAAAGCACCTGACCGGATTCCGGACGGATCAGGCCCATCATCATCTTGAGCATCGTAGATTTTCCGGCGCCGTTGGAACCGATCAGAACGATCTTCTCTCCCTTGCCGATCTGAAGAGAAAAGTCGTCAAAGATCTTCGGCGGTTCGCCTTTGACTGCGCGGTATTTTACCGTCACGTTCTTAAAGTCGACGATTGTGTCTCTCTTCAGTTCCCTTTGCAGCGGCTGCTTGTATGCCGGGCCTTTACTTTTAAGATAAGGTGTAAATACGCGGACTCCCTCCGCCACATCCACCGGAAGCTCCTCTTCTTTCTGAAGGAACGGCTCTTTCGGGAGAAGTCCTGCATCGATCATACGCTCGGCTGCGATCGCCACCTGTGGCGGAAAGATATTGCATCCCTGCAGTTCTGCTGTACGCCGCATAGCTTCTTTTGCGGGCAGCACCCACTGTACGCCTCCGTCTTTCAGGAGCATGACGTCCTTACAGTATTTTACTATGTAGTCCGTGTGATGCTCGATCACGATAATGGTTTTGCCGTATTTCTCATTCAGTTCCTTCAACACCTCATAGATACCGTCCGCATGGGCGGGATCAAGCTGGGCGATGGGTTCGTCGAGGATCAGGATATCCGGGCTTAACGCCGCGGTTCCCGCCAGGGCAAGAAGGTGCTTCTGCCCTCCCGAGAGCTGCCACACATAATCGCCGGTCTTGGAAGAAAGGCCGCAGACATTCAGCGCTTCTTTTCCTTTTTCCTCATAATCCGGCATGGCATAATTCAGGCACGCGTAAGATGCGTCTTCCAGCACGGTGGGACATACGATCTGGTTTTCAAAATCCTGATAGACATATCCCACCTTGCGGGCCAGCGTACCGATCTCCTGTTCTTTTGTATTCAGCCCGTCAATGATGATGTCGCCGTCCATATCTCCGACGATAAAGTGAGGGATCAGACCGTTTAACGTCTTACATAGAGTAGATTTCCCGCATCCGTTGTTCCCGACGATCGCAAGAAAATCCCCTTTTTCAATCACTGCTGATGCATTTTTTAATGTCGGCTCTGATGCCCCCGGGTATGTAAATGTTAGATTTCTGATCTCTATAATACTCACTTGCGGGCACCTGCCTGACTACTCTTTGCTCTGCTGCGGATCACACTGATCACGATCAGCGCGACGACTGCGGCCGCAATGATCGCGATTATGATCGCCGTTGTGCTCTCAGCCCATGCAGCCTCCCAGTCGATCAGCGCATATCCGCCTTTTGCCAGAAGCTGTGCCACGATCGCTGCTGCGAATCCCACGAGGCAGAGTACGACAGATTTTGCAGAAAGCGCGCTTCCTGTCATCGTCTTCTCATCGCGCGGCTTCATGCCGAGCAGCGGCTCGATCTTGCCGTAGAGCCTCGGTACAAGGAACATGGTCGGAAGCATACAGAAGAGGATGCCGGAGAACAGCAGGTCGTTAAGACAGGCGAATCCTTCTGTTGCAAATACACTTTCCGGAAGTCCTGCGACAGCCTCAAAGTCTTCCACTGCAAACTGTACTTTCAGGATATCTACCACGGTTCCCATAAAAAGCTGAAGGAACACGCCGAAGATGGAAGCGCCTGCTACAGCTGCGCGGTTTTTCGGATTTTTTACGAGGCGGCCTGCAACATATACACCGATCGTAACGGTAAGGAATTTCTCCAGCTCTCCGAGGCCTCCGAACTGTCCCAGCATGATCTCGCTGAATACAAGTTCTCCGGTTGCAGCGCCTAAGCCCGCGGAAAGCGGATCAAAGAGCATTGCCAGCGTCAGCGGGATAAACAGGAAATACTCCACTGAGAATTCCACGATACCTACCTGAAAAGACGGGATCAGCTCTGTAAATAAAGTAGCCAGTCCGTAAAGTGACATTGAAAGAACAAATACCATTAATTTCTGTGACTGTGAAATCTTGTTCTGCGGATTCATGATTATTTCCTCCATTTACTCTCTTAGTTTTTATCATTAACAGTTCAGCCGCATCATTCGTAAAAACGTACAAATGACTGAACTGTTAGTACATATTATAAAGAGCCTAATGTCAGACTGATATCATGAACCAATAAAATGCAAGTAAAATTTTCGTAAATACATTTTATGAAAGTTTTTTTACATTTTCCTGTATTTTACTGTTTTACACTCCTGGTACTCTTACCATCCCCGAAAGAAAAACAGACATGCGCCCAGCCCTTTTCCCACTGCCAGACTGATGATAAATGCTGACATATACCTCACGATCCGCGCGCGGCGCATGAATACAGGAAATACATTCAGTATCTCCGCCAGGGCCATAGACCAGCATCCGACAAAGATCCCGGCAAATATGCCGAAGATTCCGAGTCCCCATACTCCTGCCGGGATCCCAATATGAAATACATAGATAATATTCCCCAGAATACCGCCGGCTGCCGTACAGTCTTCATAAAAAAGCACTTTATCTCCGGTGTGCGTCCGGTCGGCAAAGTCCGCGATCACGCCTAATTCCACGATCAAAGAAAAAAGGCCGCCTGACACGGCGACCCCTGCGCTAATTCCGATTGCTGCCAGAAGTATCTGTTGTGCCCACATCGATTTCCTCTCCTCTCCGCTCCGAATTCTCGATCAGTGTCGTCTGGATATCATTCTCATACAGCCTCATTTGAATCTCCATGGGAGTCGGATCTACGGTGAATCTTTTCTTTCCAAAATGATTAAAAAAGATCAGGATTCCGGCAGTAACCCCCACAGAATACGCAATCTCCAAAACCGTATATCCATTTGTCTCCTGCCCGGTCATGAGCTCATAGATCTGCCCGAAAAGTTTCGTTACATCCACATCATTATTAAATGCCATGATAGAAAATGCTGCTCCGAAAAATGTCACTGCAGCAACAAACACTGTCTTTATGATATGCCATGCAAATGCCGGTGTCTTCTGATCCTCATAAGTCACGATGATATCTGTCTCTCCCAGATTCTGTATGTCCACCTGCGGGAATTCCCCGTGGATACAGGCTATGATCTTAAGCAGCGAAACCACACATCTCTGCCTTCCGCTTTTCTTAAATCTGACAATCTTAAGTGTCCTGACCTTCGCCAGCATCAATTTATCCGTGCTCTCCATACTCAGAAGATCGCCAAGTGTCACGTCAGGTTTTGTCACTTCCACATCGCGGCTGCCCTTGATATAGAGTATCTTATTCTCAGATGCCATTATTGCCCTCCTCTGGCAGAAGGATCACTACACTGCAGGTTTTTTCTGAAGCTGCATCCAAATCCGCCTCACATTGCCCGTACTCTGCCCGGATCAGAAACCCTTCGCTGCTGTGTTCTGTCGGCGCACTGAAATAGTATAGAATACCGATCACGACTGCCGCCAGGACCACGATAAGCAGGCATATCCATATTTTTTTCTGTCCGTCATCCATCATATCCACCTGTCCTTGTACTGTTAATACTAATTTTGTTTTCTAACGATTAGTATCCTGCTTTCCTTCAGAAATATACATAACAGAACAATTTTCAAATTCTTGCCGGCACGACCGCTATGTACCTCTCTTCTTCAGATTCTCCATGATCCGTTTTTCCATCCTCGACACCTGCACCTGGGATATTCCCATGATCTTGCCCACATCGGACTGGGTCCGGTCAGCAAAATAGCGCAGATAAATGAGCCGGCGTTCCTCTGCGCTCAATGTTTCCAACAGTTCATTCAGCACCATCCGGTCAAGGATCTTATCTTCGCTTTTTTCTTTTTCTTCGATTTTGTCCAGAAGCCGGATCTCACTTCCCTCTTTCTGGTGGATCGGCCGGTAGAGAGAATCCACCTCTCCGCCCGCCTCCATAGCCTGTACCAGTTCTTCTTTCCCAACCCCTAATTCTTCCGATAATTCCTCCATCGTAGGTTCCCTCCCCAGCCTGTCCGTCAGTTTTTCTCCTGCTTTCAGGCTTTTGTATGCAAGTTCTTTCAGAGAACGGCTCACCTTGATCATCCCGTCATCCCGCAGAAAACGTTTGATCTCCCCGGAGATCATGGGGACTGCATAAGTAGAAAATTTCACGTCATAAGACAGATCAAACTTATCGATCGCTTTGAGCAGGCCGATGCTCCCGATCTGGAAGAGATCCTCCGTCTCCACACCACGCCCTCCGAAACGTTTTACAACGCACCAGATCAGGCCGATATTTTCCTCTACGAGCTGTTCTCTCGCCGCTTTATCCCCGTCGTGTGATTTCCTGATCAAAGCGATTGTGTGGTCCATATCTCCCTTCCTTTTCCGACGGTCTTCTTCATCTTCACACGGGTACCCTTGCCCGGCTCTGATTCTACTTCAATGCTGTCCATGAAGGCTTCCATAAATGCAAATCCCATACCGGAGCGGTCCTGCTCCGGCATTGTAGTAAACATCGGCTGCATGGCCTGCTGCACATCTTCTATCCCTTTTCCGTTGTCGATGACTTCCACTGTAAGTACGTTTTCTGCTATCCTGCACCGGATGCTCACCTTATGCACTTCATTTTCATACCCGTGTATGATCGCATTCGTCACTGCTTCGGATACAGCTGTCTTGACGTCTGCCACCTCCTCCACAGTGGGATTGAGCTGCGTCATAAATGATGCCACTGCCACCCTTGCAAATCCCTCATTCTCAGAGCGGCTGTCAAATCTGATCTCCATTTCATTCGTATTTCTCATCTTCTTTCCTCCTCATAGATCTGCATTATTTTTGTCACCCCTGACAACATCAGTAATTTTTTAATCCTGGCATTGGTATGGACTGCCCATACCTCCCCGCCGATCAGACTGACCGTTTTATACCGTCCCATGATAACCCCTATTCCTGAACTGTCCATAAAGTCCGTCCTGTCAAAGTCAAAGATCACATATTTGATATGATTCCTGTCGATCACGGCGTCCGCCTCCCTCTTGATTTCTTCGGCATTATGGTGATCCACTTCCCGCGGCAGATAGATCGTCAGACAGTTCTCCTGAACCTGATATTTCATTGCTACTCCTCCTCGTTTCCATTCGTTTCTGAGTGGTATATAAAAAGGATATACCATTCGGTATATCCTTTTCTTACGTGTCTCTTTTTCTTTTATCTGCATGGTCTGTATGTACATCAGAATCTTATCGTGTCCGGTATCACTCTCCACTGTCACCGGAATCTGTTGTATCTGATGAACTGTCACCGGAAGAGGTATCAGCCGCCGCAGCCGACAGGGTATCCAGATTCGTCTGTGCCTCTCCTGCATATTCTGAGTCTCCATATTCATCTACGACTCTCTGGAAATAGGTGATCGCATTTTCATTGTCGCCATTGCCCATATATGCCTGTGCAAGGTTAAATAGTGCCTGTCCGTCATTATAACCGGCATTCATGCTGACGACTTTCACAAGGGCGTCAACAGCCCCCTGGTAATTGCCTGCATCCAGAGCCTCTGTTCCTGTAGAGAAATTCGTATCGCATGCGCTCGGGTATATCTCGTTGGTCAGTTCATCATAGCGGGCCTGTCCGCTCTCTCCGAGAGAATCCCGGTTAATACCGATCAGGGTATCTGCCATTGTGGCATAACTGTACTCTCCCGAATTATACTGATCTACAACTGTCATAAGACTCTCGTAACTGTCCTGCGTCGTCTGAGCCTGGTTCGTATCAGCCTCTACCTCTTCCCCGGATGCCCGGTAATTATCCAGAGTTCTTGTCTGGGCACTGACCTGCGCTTCCAGCGTTTTGATCTGGTCACTGTAGCTGCGCATCTGGTCATTCATCCGCTCGTTCTGTGACTGATTTACGGCGGGTGCTACAAGAAACCATATGACCGCCGCACCAATTGCCGCACCGATGAAGATGTTTGCCACGGCGAGATGGCTTGCCATCTCTTTGACTCTGGAATGCTTTGGCTGGATGATCGTTTCATTTCCCAGACTGTACTCTACTGCATCCTCTTTCTTTTTCCCTGTCCTGCGCCGCTGTTTACCTCTCTGATGGGTAAGCTCATGCATATATTTCAGCGTGAGCTCATTTCCTGTATCCAGTTTTCTCGCCTGCCGGACCATCTGACGCGCCCGAGTATATTGCCCTGTATGCAGGTAGAGAAGGGCCAGCAGCTGGTGGGCTTTCAAAAAAGCCGGATGGGATGAGACCACCTGTTTCAGCTGAATGATCGCCAGATCCTCTCCATTCTGCTGACAGTATGCCAGACATTGATTATATTTCTTTATTGCCAGATTGATCGTTTCGAGTTCCCTGGCAGACGCCTGCACCGTATTGATGTAATAGTCTGCTATATTGTTATAGGAGCGCAGATTCTTGCTGATGATCCATTCCACCAGCGCCTCCGGCACCTCACCGATCCCGTAGTAGACCAGTCCCAGGAGATTTCTGGCTGCAATGTTCTCCCTGTTAAACTGCAGACTGCGCCGCAGAGAGACAATTGCGCCGGACATATCCCGGATCTGGGCTTTTCGCAAACCATCGTTATACCAGTAGTTGGACTGATATACGATCTTTTTCGTATAATCCATCTATATCCACCATTACACTTTCTGTACTTACTTCTTCTGTTCCATGACCTGTTTCAGCAGGTCTGTCACATCCGAGAGATCCTCCTGATAGACAGCATCCTCGATTTCTTCTACTTCAAGGCTTGGTTTAAACTTCTTTAACTCTTCTTCGTAATTCAGCATCTGACTTTACCTCCTGAATCAATTCCTTTATCATCCCTGTCAGATAAAGAGACCCCAGGCAGTATACCCTGCGGCTTTCTCTGTTCTCAAGCACCCATAAGAGTGCATCCTTCACATTCTCTCTGACTATAACAGGGCTGTCCGTATATTTCCTGAAGATATCTCCAAGCTGCTCTGATCTTGTCCCGCGAGGATCCTCGATATGTGTCACAACATATGCTTCAGCCCTCATACCTCTGCACAGTGCAGCTGCCATCTTCTCATATTCTTTGTCCTTCACCGCGGAAAATAATATGATATTCCCGTGTTCATCCTGCGGAATACTCTGCAAAAACGCTTCAACCGCGCTTATATTGTGTGCCCCGTCAACATACACTCCGGGCAGTACCTCTTCCATCCTGCCGGCCCATTTTAATTCTGACAGTGCCTCTCTCCACCGCGCTGTACGGGCATTTTCCCGGAAGAGGTATCTCATCACTTCCATAGCGAGCATTGCATTGCCCGGCTGATATATTCCGGTATTGTTTAATTTCCACGTGGTATTTCCATAATAATCACTGAAACAGGAAAATGCAATATGTTTGTCCTCTATTCCGAGAATTTCGTACGCGTCTTTCCCGATTTTTTTACAGAAGCTCCCGTTTTTCTCCGCTGTATTTTCAATGACTCTGTCGCTTTCCTCCGAGGATGCAGCATAAAAGACAGGCACACCCGGCCGTATGATCCCTGCCTTCTCTGCTGCGATCTCCGGAAGTGTGTCTCCAAGATACTGCATATGGTCATAGCCGATTGACGTGATCACACAGGCAAGAGGCGGCTCTACTGCGCTGGTAGCATCCAGCCTGCCGCCCAGACCAGTCTCAAGGACAGCGTATTCCACGCCGGATTCCCGGAAAGCACATAGTGCCATTCCCAGAAGGAATTCAAAGAAAGTCGGATGTGACAATCCGCTTTCTTCCATAGCCCGGACTGCTCTGAGTACATTTTCAAAAAGTCTGGTAAACCTCCCGTCATCGACAGGCTCACCGTCAATGGCGATCCGCTCGTTGATCTTCACCAGATGAGGAGAAGTGAAAAGCCCCGTCCGTTTTTCCTCCGAACGGAGCATCCCGTCAAGATACGCACACACAGAACCTTTCCCATTGGTTCCGGCCACATGGATTACTTTTAAGTCCTCCTGCGGATTACCCAGATATTTCAGAAAGGTCTTCGTGTGTACCGCATCGTTCTTTTTTGTAAATTTAGGAATTTCCAGTATATACTCTTCTGCTTCTCTGTATGTCATTCTTCCTGTTCTTCTTCCTGTTCGACAAATGCCTGCCGGCCGTTCTGCGGCGCTTCCGGATCTGCCGGAAGCTCGGTCAGGGTTCCGTTGTTATATTCGTATGTCTTTGACTCCCTGAATATCGTATTGCTTGAGCCTACCTGAGCCACCATGACTGTATCTCCGTCCTGGATCTCGGATTCTTTCAGATCCAGCCTCGTATTATTTAAGAACGTTGTCGACTGCTTTTCTCCGTTGATGTAGACTTTGCTCTGCTTCGTGAAGTTTTCGCCGTAAATACTGTAAGTCGTTCCGTCAGCCTGCACGACCATCTGGGAGATTTCTGCATCCTTGACCCCCATGACCATGTGCTCCTCCGGAACCGGCATGCCGGAATCGCCGTACACATACTGATCGCCGTACATCATATCATACTGGAGCAGCTCCAGATCCGCCAGATAATTCTTTGTCTCACGGCGCTGCTGATGATAATTGAACACTGTGCCGGAATGAATGTCCAGACGTTCGAACACTTCTGCCATGATCTGATATGCCGCTATGTTCTCGTCCTGTTTCTCCAGCCCGATATTATCCCAGATCACATAGTTTGTATTGTAGAGGTATCTGCTCTTAAGATCTTTCGCTTCAAGGTTCATGGTCGGGAGGTGATCCCCGTAGAACACAAGCACTGTAGGTTCATTTCTGGACTCTACCGCCTCGATCAGCTCACCCGCGAATTTATCCATTTCATGGACAAGATTGACATAATACTCCCAGGCATTTCTCTCTCCTTCGTCCTCGACACCGCTTACAACGATCTCCGGATCTTCAAGGACCTTTTCTGTCGGATATTCTCCATGCCCCTCCACACTTATCGTAAAGACAAAATCCTGACCTTCTGTCGTATCCATAGATTCCATGATATTCGGCACGAGGATATCATCTGTCGCCCAGCCTTTCGGCGTAGTCTGAAGGATATTCATGAACTCCTTGCTCGTATAATGGTCAAACCCCATCTTGTTAAAAACCTGTGCGCGGCTGTAGAAATTACCACCGTTATTGTGCAGCGCCTCTGCACCGTAGCCGAGGGCTTTCAGCGCGCTGGCAGCACTCTCCATCTGGTTAAACTTCGCGTAAGTCTTATACGGATATTCTCCCGGTCCGAAGAAACGCATGCTCATGCCGGTAAGGACTTCAAACTCTGTGTTGGCTGTTCCGGCTCCCACGGAAGGCACTTTAAAATACCCACTGGAATATTCGTCAAACAGTTTCCTTAAGTTCGGGATCGGATCCTCGGAGAACCTGAGCCACTCCACTTCCGTCGGATCGAAGAAAGACTCCAGCTGCACAAACATAATATTAGGCATCTCGTCCTCCGAAAGTCCGGTACTGCTCTGAGTCAGTTTCCCGTTATCCGTGATCTCATTCATCGTCTCTTCACTGTAGCCTGCCGGCTCATTGATACCCGTATTGAACAGGCTGGCAGAAAAACAGTACGGGAAGCCGTAGTCTTCATAGGCAAAAGCAATATTCCCGAAGTAATTCGAGATTACACGTTTATCTATGGCCACATCTGTCAGCCACAGGCATGCAGCAAATGAGACTCCGACGCCGCACAGGGCAATAAACCTGTGCATCTTTCCCGTAAACTGCCCGCCTCTTCTCCACATGGAGACAACCCAGAATACGAGAGCTACCACGCCGATAATGATCATAATAAGCTCAAAAGCATTAAAGTAGCTGTTCATCACCGCCAGTGCTTCTGACATTGTTTTCAGGTCCTGCGCATTGAACGGCGTCACTCTCTTAGTGAGGAGATATCCGTTGCAGATACCTAAAACCACCCAGAACACACTGACCAGTATTCGGGCAAACACTCGCCTTCTCACCAGATATACGATGGAGAATGTCGCAAATATCATAAACGAATTATACAGGAACACAAGAGGTGTTCCTGTCATGTAATCCCATGCCTCAAAGGGAGACAGACGGGATATCGTCTCGATCAGGAAGTTGATCACACATGCGAGAAGGAAATGGAGCGGCAGGGAGAGCCTGTTCATCCACTTATAGACCGGCTGCATTTTCTTCGCGAACTTACTGTTCCGCCGTTCTTCCAGTATACGCTGCCTGCGCTCTTTCTTCTCCTTGAAATGCCGCTTGATATCTTCTTTTTTCAGATTTCTGACTTTAGTAAAAAATCCTTTGATATCAGGTTTCCTGATATGAATACGTTTCATGTATGATCTTACATCCTTTCTTCTCCAAGAGGAAATCTTTGTAAACTATTTTACAAGCCCCGCCATTCTCTCTTTCACCTGTGCGAGCATCCGGGTATATTTTTCCAGTTTGTCTCTCTCTGCCTGGACTTTATCCGCCGGAGCCTTGCTCACGAACTTCTCATTCGAGAGCATGCCTTCTGCTCTCTTTATCTCTTTATTCAGTCTTGCTTCTTCTTTAGCAAGTCTTTCCTTCTCCTGCTCAAAATCTACCAGATCCTCAAGAGGCAGGTATACGACCGCATCCGGGACAACAACAGATACCGCACTGTCTGCAATACCTTCTTTGTCTCCCTGAATCAGGATCTCGTTTGCCATCATCAGCGGTTTCACAGACTCGCTGACCGCTCCGATACCGCTGCAGAGATCTTCCAGAGTGCAGACAATATATACTTTCGTCTTTCTGCTGTTCGGCACATCCATCTCAGAACGGATATTACGGATACCTCTCGTGATCGCTTTCACATGTTCCATCACGTTCTCGTCCGCCGGGAAGTTCCACTCGTCTTTGTACTTCGGCCACTCTGACATCATCAGAGACTCCTCTTCAGGCACAAGGGCGCTGTAGATTTCCTCTGTGATAAACGGCATGAACGGATGAAGCAGTTTCAGCGCCTGTCCAAGCACAGTTTTCAGTACCCACAGAACGCAGTTCGCAGCTTCCGGATCTTCTTCTGCGTGGTAGATACGGTATTTCGCAAGCTCCACATACCAGTCACAGAATTCATCCCAGATAAAGTCGTAGACTTTCTGTACCGCGATACCGAGCTCGTATTTGTCCATATTCTCTGTCACGTCTTTTGCCAGCGTGTTCACCGCGGACAGGATCCAACGGTCAGTCGGCGTAAGGAGTGCGTCATCCGGTTTGTCGATAACATTCTCCTTCATATTCATAAGGATGAAACGGGATGCGTTCCACACCTTGTTTGCAAAATTCCTGCTCGCTTCTACTCTCTCATTGTAGAAACGCATGTCGTTGCCCGGCGCGTTTCCGGTCACAAGTGTAAGCCTCAGCGCATCGGCGCCGTACTTATCAATGATCTCAAGCGGATCAATACCATTTCCGAGAGATTTACTCATCTTGCGTCCCTGGGAATCACGCACCAGTCCGTGAATGAGCACAGTGTGGAACGGTGACTTTCCTGTATGCGCATATCCTGAGAATACCATGCGGATAACCCAGAAGAAGATGATGTCATATCCTGTTACAAGTACATCCGTCGGATAGAAATAGTCCAGATCCTCTGTCTTGTCCGGCCATCCAAGTGTAGAGAACGGCCACAGAGCTGATGAGAACCATGTGTCCAGCGTATCCTCATCCTGAGTGAAATGCGTGCATCCGCAGTGCGGGCATTTCTCCGGCGCATGTCTGTCTACGACAAACTCACCGCATTCATCGCAATAATATGCCGGAATCCGGTGTCCCCACCAGATCTGTCGGGAAATACACCAGTCTTTGATATTCTCAAGCCAGTGCAGATAAATCTTGTCAAAACGATCCGGCACGAACTTAAGCTCACCGGTCTTTAATGCGTTGATCGCCGGTTTCGCCAGTTCATCCATCTTCACAAACCACTGCTGTTTGATGAGCGGCTCGACTGTAGTGCCGCAGCGGTCATGAGTCCCCACCGCGTGTGTGTGCGGAACGACTTTTACAAGATATCCCTGCTCCTCCAGTTCTTTTACGATAGCCTTTCTCGCCTCGTAGCGGTCCATGCCTGCGTATTTGCCGCCATTTTCATTGATCGTGGCGTCATCGTTCATGATGTTGATCTCCGGCAGGTTATGGCGCTTGCCTACCTCGAAGTCATTCGGGTCGTGAGCAGGTGTGATCTTCACCGCTCCGGTACCGAACTCTTTGTCTACATAATAATCCGCAACGATCGGGATTTCCCGGCCTACAAGCGGCAGAATTACATTCTTCCCTACAATATCTTTATAGCGCTCGTCATCCGGATGAACGGCGATCGCCGTATCTCCGAGCATTGTCTCCGGACGTGTGGTCGCGATCTCGAGAAAACGGTCTGTTCCCACGATTGGGTATTTGATATGCCAGAAGTGTCCTTCCTGCTCCTCATGCTCTACCTCTGCATCAGACAGGGAAGTCTTACATTTCGGACACCAGTTGATGATCCTTGATCCTTTGTAAATATATCCTTTTTTATACAGGCTGATAAATACTTCCTCGACTGCCTTGGAACATCCCTCGTCCATGGTGAAGCGCTCTCTGTCCCAGTCACAGGAGACGCCCAGTTTCTTGAGCTGTCCCTCGATCGTCCCCGCATACTCTTCTTTCCACTGCCACGTTCTCTCTAAGAAGCCCTCGCGGCCGAGTTCCTTCTTATCGATTCCCTCTTCCTTGAGCTGGTTCGTCACCTTGACTTCTGTGGAGATCGCCGCATGATCTGTCCCGGGGATCCACAGTGCATTGTATCCTTCCATCCTCTTGTAGCGGATCAGGATATCCTGCAGTGTATTGTCAAGGGCATGGCCCATGTGCAGTTTTCCCGTGATATTCGGAGGCGGCATCACCGTTGTGAACGGCTTTCTGCTGCGGTCCACTTCTGCGTGGAAATATTTGTTCTCACACCATTTTTCATACAGTTTCTCTTCGATCGCTTTCGGATCATAAGTCTTTGCCAATTCTTTACTCATTGTATTCTCCTTTAATCCCCCGGTGTTCACGGATTTTTCACAATTGCATAAAGAAACGCCCTTTACAAAATGTAAAGGGCGAAGATTCCGCGGTACCACCTTATTTCATACATTTCCCCGGTGTTCACGGAATTGCTCCGATCCGGGAAATATATCTCTTAAGCCCTGTAACGTGGACCACTCCGGGATAACTTACCTGCATCCCGCCTGCTGATCCTATCAACTATGCTAAGATGCTCTTCGGCTATCCGGTTCAAAAGCTACCTTCCACTATCCTTTTCCGAAACCGCCTTACAGCCCGAGGACGGTTCTCTCTGGCGGAAGTAATAATGTACTCCTCTTCCTCTTCACCTTTGTTACAATAGTATTAACTAAAAATTAACTATGAAATACTATAGACGTACGGGGCGGATTTGTCAAGATGTTTAGGAAATCTTAAGATATCAGATGGCGCGTCTGTTATATCGATATTGGAATATTGCATTTCAAAATCGCATATGCTATAATGCCACTAGGCAAAGAGAAATAGTGAATCCGTATGATTCAGCCATAACGAAAACCCCAGTGCTGCAACACTGGGGTTTTCTATTCCCTTTTTATGCGGCAGGGCTTAACGCCGCAGGCTGGTTACCGACTATTTATCGCCATCCAGCCATTTGATGATGTAATGGCAAATTACACCAGCCGCGACGGCGACAATAAGAGAAATAATGAACTCCATATGATTCACCTCCTCTCTGTTACCAGATTTGGAGGCGGTAACAGAAAAATTATAGCATAACTCTCCTACTACCTTCCACTGCTTTTCAGCAAAATATGTCACATCATCTCTTCGATCATTCCCACGATATCATACCCGTAGTTATCTCCTGTAGCCCAGCCGAGTCCCTCCGGATTTTCCTGCTGCCCGAGCCACTGGACATAAGGTGCGGAACCTTTCTTGACATACTCGTATCGGTCATCCACACACTCCTGATTCAGGGCATCTGCTGTGGCATATGCTTTGAGATGCTGAATCTGTGCCCGAATCCCGGTCTGTACATCCGGGTAGGAATTTCCAGGCACGCCGTTTCCTGTCGTACCCAGACCAGCGAAATTAAACTGCTCGATAGAAGCATCGCCTCCGTACTGTAGAAATCCCGTCTCCTTCATCGTCTGGGCAAATGCCACCTCAGGACGAACCCCCTCCGCAGTCGCTTCATCATAATACATCTGACAGAATGTCTCAATGGAATCCGCGCCGCCCTCAGACAGCTCTTCTGCCGGATATTCCTCTCCTGATGCATTAAAATAATCGACCATCTCCTGAACTGTAATATTGCTGCTTCCCATGATCGGATACTGCCCGTCCGCTATTGTCTCCTGCGTCTCTTCTGTATCCGGGTTCGATGCCGAAGTCTTATTCTCATTTTCTTGACTGGCTTTTGTACTGTCATTTTCGGCAGCGGTCTCATTCTGTTCACGCTCAGTTGCCCGTGGTGATAAAACACCTGCAGCACCGGCCAGCCCGAGTGTGAGAACGATCAGGATTGCAAGCCCCGCTTCCATATATCGCTTAAATATATCATTGTTCCATTTCATTCATGCATACACTCCTGTGCTGATCAATCCACATCCGCAAGGAAAATCTTGTATCGGATGCCGCTTGCAGGTTTCTTTTCATATTATATTATATATGCTTCTGTCAATATGCATGAAGCCGGCCACTGAACTGTTACTTTTCTTTCGGGAACCATTATTCTAAGATTTCCCTCACCTGTTCTGCCGAAAGTCCGCATTTTTCTGCAATCTGATCTTCCGTATTTCCTTGTTCATGCAGGCTGAGAATCTGTTTTGCAAGGCGTATCCCTTCGATTTTTCCACGCTCTATACCATATTGCACTCCCTCGGCTCTACCTCTGGCATCTGCTTCTTTTAACTCATCAGCGAATAACTCTTTCAATGCATCACACATCTTCTTTTCCTCCTCCATCTGTTCCCAGTTTGCCCTCGTGATAAGATCCATCACTGCTTCATAATCTTTTAATTTCCTATTCTTTTCATACTTTTCCATCAAATGGCGTATCTCTTTACCGGCTTTTAAGTCCGTCCTCAAATTCTGAATCCAGTAATTCTCTTTTGGGGACAATTCCGGTACGATCAAAAGCTGCATAGGAATCGGATCTCCCGTCAGGTAATAGATACCTTCTCCATAGCGCTCTGCCTGTATTTTCCGCACCTCTTTCAGATGCCGCATCATTTTCTCCGGATAATGGCTGCAGACAAATGTGATCGTCATATCTTCCGGATCGATTTGATTTATTTTATCCGTGTTTGACTGATAAAAGCAGGTATAACCATAAACCTTATAGAAATCATTAATACTGAGTCTGTCCCCCGGCGATTTATATTCGATTATATTATGTCTGCGAAAAATTCTGCCGACCGCTTTCTGAATCTTCCTGTCGCACTTCTTCTTTATTATAAGAATATCTATCTGCATCGGCTTTTTACTCAGTTGATATTCTTCGTGCATCTCTAAAAATTTCATCTCATCATGCAGAGTAATACGCAAAGCGGCGCTAAATCCCGGATGCCACTGTAACTTTGCTTTCTCCATATCTTTCTCCTAAAGTATAATACAATTCTTTTCTCCCGTGCAACTACAACTCTATACCGTTATCATTCACATCCCATTGGCATCTCTCCTTTCGCATAATCCGCTCATATGATTGTCCGATGAAAATTGCCCGGAACATCGGGCGCAGAATATAAGATAAATTCCCTCCGGCGGCAAGATATCGGTCTGAAAACCGGCCGCTCATATATCGCATTTTTCTGCTGTGAGTGCAGAATCGCTTTCCCTCAAAAGCGTACTAACAGAATAACATATCCTCGTATGAATAACAAATAAAAAATTGCATGAAAAGAGCAGCAGGTAAACGGTATATTGTCTCTCCCGCTGCTGATTTAAAACACAACTCTCTCTTTCTGATTCGCCTAATCTAAATGGAATACCTCTTGCAGATCCACGGAAACCGGACTGTTATCCGGGTTCGTCTCCATAATATCAGCCATGAAGTCCCACCACTTACGGTTGATCGCAGTATCTGCGCTCTCATCCCACTTCGCCAGATCCTCTACTTCAATGTATCCGTACAGGACGAGTGTCTCTTTGTCAAGAAAGATCGTATAATTCTTTCCGCCGTACTCATGGATCATGTCCTGCATCTGGGGCCACAGCTCGTTGTGGCGTTTCTCGTACTCTGCTTCCATCCCCGGATAGAGCTTCATTTTAAATCCTTTTCTTACCATATCGCTTTTCCTGCCTTTCCTGATTTTACTTTCTATAATAGATACTACTCCATATAACATTGGCTGCATAGAGGAATTATCTTATAATTCAGGTAAAATTTTATCACTTTACTCTAACACGACTGCCGGTATATGAAGCAGATCAGCGACTTTTTTGAACACTTCTGCATTGTGCCCTACACTCATTGCAAAATGATGTGTCGGCGCCTCAGCGAACCATTTGTCCATATAGGTATCCGGATCAGACTTGAATTTAACCGGTGTCTGTGTATTACCAATCGTCATGATCGGGTCGTCCGTAGACTCTGCCTCAGTGATAATAAATTTCAATGTACCGTCAACCGTCTGTGTACATGCAAGATTTGTAATATCACCGGTACGCACTTTCGCCTCTACAGAAACTCCTGTCCCCTGTTTTCCACGATAGAGCCCCATGCCGCGCAGAATTGGTTTTCCCTTTGCGATTTCCAAATGGAAAGGATCGTCATGGCCAAGCAGGATCGTTCCATCTTCATAATCTGTAGTAACAATCTCGCAGAAGCTTCCGCCTTTCTCCAGAATATCACATATCTTCATTGCAAGGCATGTTTTCAGATCCCCTTCTCCGGCACAGGGAATCCCGTCAGCGGTAAGAAGCGAATGACCGACGATAAAACCGCCCTGTACATCTTCATAGTGATTGCCCGGAGCTCCGTGATAATAATAGGTCAGAGCATCCAGATTAAATTCATCCACAAGTTTCTCCTGAGCAACCGCCACTTTTGCCGACCAGTTGAGCTGTTCTTCTGTCGGTTTCTGTGCCAGAGGATCTGCCGCATCATCCTCACTGATTACGAAGAACCCCTCGATTTCTCTCCTCTTTTCCGCAACTTCCTCATCTGTCACTTTCTGGAGATGCTTGGATTGCTTTTAGCAATCTATTAAGTATAATAAAGTTAGAAATCTATAAAAGGTGTGATAATCATGGCAAGAACCGCATCAAGAACTGCAAGCGTATATACAAGGGTTGACCCTGAAACAAAAGAACAGGCAGAGGTCATTCTGAATCAGATTGGCATTCCCTTTGAGATGAAGCTTCCGTCTGCAAAACCTGTTGCAATCGGAGGTATGACAAAGGAGCAGATTGATGACGAACTTCAAAAAGGAATGGACGATGTTGCGGCGGGCCATATAGTCTCCGCTGACGAGGTTGAAGCTGAGATGAGGAGACTTTATGGCATATGAGTATGAAAATCGTTTATACATTCCGGGCAAGACAGGATTTAAAAGAAATTAATGTACCAGAAAATTATAGAAAACCCCCGTTCCCTTGAAACTATGCCAGAGCGGAATCCTTTTTACAAAGAGGAACCTGCGTTTTCTGCCTGCAAAGAACTACCTTCTGTTTTATACTGTCAATCTTGAAAACTCCACGGTATCTATCGTGCGTATTCTCTATGGTGATATGGATATCCGCCGCCAATTGGAGGACTCACCTGAAATCAAATAGCAGGGGAGGCGTCGGCAAGAATACCGACGCCTCTTTTGGTATAACAGGCTGTACTTTTTTACTTTTTCTTTTCACTATCTTTCCTCATTATCATTCCGCCATCGCCATCACAACCATCTTCTCTTTCCCCGGCATATCGAACCATACGATCCCCTTTGCGCCTTCCATGACCGTCTCTCTTGTCTCATTCCATGTGTCGATGACCTCGATCTTATAAGTACGGTCTTCCGGAAGGATCATGTAAGCTCTTCCCTGGCAGTGTATTCCGTAATATTTGATAAATACCTCTTCCCCGCAGTGTCGGCGAAAAGTTTGTCCATCAGCGCACCTGCGTCATTCTCCATTTCTGTCAGAGAAGCGCTCAGTTTCCCGCCTTTCGACCACCAGAGCACATCGTCCTCTGGCAGATAAGTCGCCCCGTGGGTAGCAAACGCGCCGGTACAGTATGCGCACCCGAACCTGTGCACCATCTCCGCCGCCGAGATGTTTCCCCAGGAAAAATCGATATCCCCTTCATAGCCGCACAGCGTCTGATCTCGCTGATCCGGGATCCAGGACAGCCCCCGGTAAAAACGGAGCTGGCGACGACGCTGATCCGAAGAAACAGTGGATAGACATAAAAAGAGCCACCGCAATTTCTGCAGCAGCTCTTTTTATGTATTATGACTTTATGGATAGTGATGTTAAATAATTCGATTTAGAATACATCCGCCCACTCAGCGATGTTGTCCGGGTTGAACTCGAATGGCTCACCAAGGATGATTTCTGTACCGCCGTCGCTTGCTTCAACGATCGTGTACAGGCTGTTCTCCATGTCTCCGGCCTCGAATGTCTCGTCAGCTGCGCCTGTGATATCGCCTGCTACCAGTGCCATAGCTGTGTAAGCTGCAAGCTCGCCGAGGTCGATCGGGTTCCACAGATAGAAGTACGGGCATACATTGTCTTCGCCTACATATGCTTCCATCTCCGAAGGCATTCCAAGACCTGTGATCTTCACGTCAGAGTTCTGATCCTGAAGAACTTTCGCTGCTGCGTTGATACCAACTGTTGTCGGTGCGCAGATCAGTCTCAGATCCGGATAGTTCTGCAGGAGTGCCTGTGTCTGCTCTGTAGACGGCTGCGGCTCATCATCGCCGTATACGATATCTACAAGCTCAAGGTTTGCATATTTCTCATCGCTCTCCATTACATTCTGCATTGCTTCGATCCATGCATTCTGGTTCGCTGCCTGTGATGTAGCGGAAAGGATTACCTTTAGTTTTTCTCAGATTATGGAGCGGAGCCTGAAGCACAT
>DWWO01000115.1 GCA_019119675.1 Candidatus Mediterraneibacter faecipullorum
ATTAATAAATGAAAAAACTGCCAACGATTACTTGACACATACGTCAATAGTTGTTTTATTGACAAACTAAAATGCAGCTGATAATATTTTTCTGGAAAAAATATTACATAAGAAGCGCAATATCTCGCGCCGGAAAGGATCTGTTATCATGAACCCTCTTAAAAAAATCTATTGCAGGACCTTTCAGATAGGCTTGAAGATTGCCCTGCCGTTCCTGCCATATCGCAAACCTAAAATTGTCGGCAGCGTAAAAGCTCTGCCGGAAGTCATTCAGAAGAAAAAGTGCAGTAAAGTTCTGATCATCACTGACGCAGGCATACGCAAACTCGGCCTGACCCGCCGTCTGGAAAAGGCACTTGAGAATGCCGGAATTCCTTTTTGTATCTATGATAAGACCGTGGCAAACCCGACGACGGACAATGTGTCCGAAGCAGTGGATATTTATATGAAGGAAGGCTGTGACTGTATCATCGGTTTCGGCGGAGGCTCTAGTATGGACTGTGCCAAGGCAGCAGGAGCTTGCATAGTGAAGCCGAAGCAGTCTCTCGCGAAAATGAAGGGAATCTTAAAGGTACATAAAAGGCTGCCGCTCCTTATGGCAGTTCCGACTACTGCTGGTACCGGAAGTGAAACGACACTGGCAGCAGTTATCACGGATGCACAGACCCGTTACAAGTATGCGATCAACGATTTCCCGCTGATCCCCAGATATGCGGTTCTGGATCCCAAGGTTACTTTAAGTCTCCCGCCGTTTATCACCGCGACCACAGGCATGGATGCCCTGACTCATGCTGTAGAGGCTTACATCGGCAATTCGACCACCTACGGAACGCGCAAAGACGCATTGCTTGCCGTGAAGCTGATCTTTGAAAATATCGATACTGCCTATGAGGACGGAAGCAATGTGGAGGCCCGCCGTAACATGCTTCATGCCTCCTTCTATGCCGGATGCGCATTTACCAAATCATATGTTGGATATGTACATGCAATAGCTCATTCTCTCGGCGGAGAATACAATGTACCTCATGGTCTTGCCAATGCGGTGATCCTGCCCATGATGCTTGAAGCATATGGGGAAAAGATTTACAGGAAACTGTCCCGTCTGGCTGTTGCGGCGGGGCTTGCGGATGAAACTACTCCATGTGACGAGGCTGCCAGACAGTTCATACAGGCAATCAAAGACATGAAGAAGCGCTTCGGTATTGGCGACAAGATACCTGAAATTCAGGAAACAGACATTCCCAAATTGGCACACTATGCTGACAAAGAGGCGAACCCGCTCTATCCGGTACCTGTGCTGATGGATGCGTCAGAGTTGGAGACGTATTATCATATGCTGATGGATGAAGACTTAGAAACCGAGGACGGACCGAAGGATTCCCGGGATATATCGGATGATATCAGTGAGGAAGGAGAGACAAAACATGACGGAACAGGAAATTAAAGAGCTTGTTACAAAGCAGAGAAGATATTTTCAGACCGGCGCTACCCTTCCGGTCAGTACCCGAATCGATGCACTTCACAGGCTGTATGCCGCGATTACCGGACATGAAAAGGAAATCAACGATGCGCTCCGGAAAGATCTGGGTAAAAGCGGATTTGAGAGTTATATGTGCGAGACAGGGATGGTACTGGAAGAACTCAGTTATATGATAAAGCATACAAAGAGGTTTGCCGGAGAAAAAAGAGTGCGGACGCCGCTTGCACAGTTTCATTCCAGAAGTTACCAGAAACCATCGCCCTACGGCGTGACGCTGATCATGAGTCCGTGGAATTATCCTTTTATGCTGACGCTCTCTCCTCTGGCAGATGCCCTGGCGGCCGGAAATACCGCTGTTGTGAAACCAAGCGCTTATTCTCCTTACACCAGTGAGGTGATCCTGCGTATCCTGTCACAATGCTTTGAACCTCAGTATGTTGCTGTAGTGACCGGCGGGCGGGCTGAGAATACATGTCTTCTGCGTGAACACTTTGACTATATCTTTTTCACCGGCAGCCAGGCTGTCGGCAAAGAAGTAATGAGAAATGCCGCAGAACACCTGACGCCTGTTACGCTTGAGCTGGGCGGAAAGAGCCCGTGTATCGTGGATCAGACTGCGAATATCAAGCTTGCGGCAAAACGTATCGTATTCGGGAAATACCTGAACTGCGGACAGACCTGCGTGGCACCGGATTACATCTACTGCCATCGCTCTGTTAAAGATAAACTGATAAAAGAAGTCCGGAAACAGATCCAGAAGCAATATGGAAAACAGCCGCTCCGTAATCCGGATTATGGAAAGATCATTAACGAAAAGCATTTTGACCGGCTGCTGGGACTGATCGATGAGAAGAAAGTTGTACACGGAGGAAACTCAGACCGAAATGCGCTCCGCATTGAGCCTACTGTCATGGAAAATGTGACATTTTCCGATGCTGTAATGCAGGAAGAAATTTTCGGACCGATCATGCCGATCCTTGTATATGACAATCTGGATGATGTGATCCGCAAGATCAATGACATGCCTCATCCTCTGGCGCTTTACTTCTTCACTTCTGATAAGGTAGCTGCGAAGAAAGTTACTTCACGCTGCGGATTCGGCGGCGGATGCATCAATGATACGATCATTCATCTGGCTACTACTGAAATGGGATTTGGTGGATTCGGCGAAAGCGGTATGGGTGCTTATCACGGCAAGATTGGTTTCGATACGTTCTCCCACTATAAGAGTATCGTAGATAAAAAGACATGGATCGACCTGCCGATGCGGTATCAGCCTTACCGGAAAATACACGAGAAAATGGTGAGATTCTTCCTGAAATAAAAGCTTATTGAAACAGAACTTCTATCATAAAGCTTACTGCCCGGTATTACCCCGGGCAGTATTATTATCAGCTTCTCTCAAATGTCCCGAACACTTTCTGAACCCTGTCTCTTACCATGATCTGCCCTTTTGCGATCACAGTATTCAATTCCAGTGTTCCCTCTTCCAACAGACAGATATCCGCGTCGAATCCTTCTTTTATATGTCCTTTTCTGTCCAGCTTCAGGATGGAAGCTGGATTGCTTGTGATTCCTTTTACTGCGATTTCCAGCGGAATTTCTTCCCTCTGGACACATTCCCGCACTTCCTTCAGGAGACAGGACGCCTTTCCGATCCCGATACCCTGAAACTCGCCCTTCTCGTTGAAGACCGGCATACTTCCCTGCCCGTCTGAAGAAATGGTGAACCGGTCGCTTGAAATGCCTCTGTCCAGAAGTATGCGGATTCCTCTGCACACGCGTACTTCGTCGCAGATCGTCTCCCAGTAGTCGATATCTTCATTTCCCGTAAAATCAATTGTCCCGCCCTCTGCGGCAAGATCCAGACTCTCCTCAAAGAGTGCCTCATTACGGTTTACATGGGTGGGAAGGAACTGCGAGGCAGGAATCTCCGTCTCTTTGATCACCCTGCGGATCAGGTCGAGCCTGCGGTCACTGTCTCCCAGATGAACGTTCACGACCCCGGCCTTGCCTGAAAGCATTCCGGCCACTCTGGCATCCGCTGCAATCCTCGCGAACTCTTCAAAGGAAGGCTGAGATGAACGGTGGTCGGAGACCGCCACCTCTCCCACTCCGATCACCTTGTCCAGCATCATGATGTCCTTCATCAGACTGTCCGTAAGTGTATGCACCGGCACCTGATAGGAGCCGGTATAAGCATATGTTGTCATTCCTTCATTTTCCAGGGCATGGGCTTTTGCCAGCAGTGCTGTCATATCCCTTCCGACACCGTCCGTGCCGATGCATCCCACTACCGTGGTAATACCGTTCCGGATCAGATCTCCCAGAGAAGCCTCCGGTGTCCGCGTGTGGAATCCGCCCTCTCCCCCTCCACCGAGGATATGTTCATGACTGTCAATGAATCCCGGGACAGCCGCCATGCCCTGAGCATCGATTTCCCGGACTTCAACACAACCGCCGAGGTCTGCTTTCAGATTCTCACCGATTGCAGCAATCCTTTGATCTAATATGAGAATGTCTTTCACACCGGCGTACTCCGGCTGATAGACTTTTGCATTTCTGATGATCGTAACCATTGATCTCACTCCTTGTATCTGAATCCTTTTCTGTGTATTACAGCAATCCGGCCGGCGTCATTCGAAACACCGGCCGAAGCATATTTCTGTTTGTTTACTGGAAATTGATCGCAACTGCGATTGCGATGAATATTGTGCCGAGGACAAAGAAGAATGCCTGCATCTTGATCTGGAACTTCGCCCATTTGCCCCATTCGATCCTTGCCACGCCGAGCACACCGATCAGGCTGGCTGATACCGGAGTGAACGCGTCCACAAATCCTGCACCCAGCTGATAAGCCAGGACGGCGATCTGTCTGGATACGCCTACCAGATCTGAGAGCGGCGCCATGATCGGCATCGTCAGTGCGGCCTGTCCGGAATTAGATGTTACTACCAGATTAAACAGACTTTGGAAGATGTACATAAACCAGGCCCCCAGGAACGCCGGCACACCGTCAAGTACATTTCCGATGCCGTACAGGATGGTATTCAGTACGGACGGAACATCCGCGTCGGAACCGCCCAGTACAAGAAGGATACCCTTTGCCATACCAACGACTACTGCTGTGCCTGCCAGATCCGCGATTCCGCCCTGGAACGCAGACGCCATGCCGTTGATAGTCATACCGTTCAGCTTAAAGATGATCGCGATAACGCCTGCCACAAATCCCATGACAAAGAACTGTGATGCAATTTCCGGGATATAGAATCCGCGCTGGGTAACCCCCCAGATGATCCAGATCAGGACCGCCAGCATTTCCAGGAGGATCAGCTTATGGCCCAGGTTAAACTCCCGCTCTTCCTCTGTCACAGTATCCATACGGCTGCGGAAATAAGCGTCTCCCGCATATACTACGGATTTCTCCGGCGTCTTGCGCACGCCCTCTGCGTAAACCATCATGAATCCGGCTGCCGCAAGTGTAACGACCACCCACATGATCAGACGGAACGTTGCACCGGAAAGGACAGGAACTCCTGCGATCCCCTGCGCTACGGCAACAGAGAAGGGACTCATCCAGGAAACTGCATTTCCCACCTGGGAAGCCACATAAGTCACAGTCACCGCCACGATGGAGTCATACCCCAGGGCAATGACAAAGGGGACCATAATCATAGCGAACGGAATACATTCCTCTGCCATGCCGAATGTCGCTCCGCCCAGAGAAAACAGGATGAAGAGCAGCGGCAGAGCCAGGCGCTCCAGCCCCTTTGTCTTTCTAATGAATGCATAAATTCCTGCATCGATGGCACCTGTCTTCATGATAATGCCGAAAGAGCCGCCGATCACAAGGATCAGTGCGCACAGGCCTACTGCAGAACCAGAGCGGTCGCCGGTAACAAGACCTTCGAACACATAGTTTAAAAATCCAAATCCGCCGAAGTCCTCTGTTCCCCAGATCCCTGCTGTCTTGTGGAGCTTTTCACTGGTATCATAAAAGCCCTCGCCATACAGACTGTACATCTCATCGTCGCTGATACCTACTGCATCCAGATCTTCCTGCGTCCATGCAGAAGAATCTGTCTCCATCAGAGCAGCGAGCGCTTCAGAGTCTACTTCCATCTCCTCCATAAGCGCCGTATCCTCACTGATGTCAGCTAGCGCATCTGCCACAAAATCCGTATCCAGATTATAACTGTACCGGAATGTATCTGCCATCAGGACCGTCCTTGTGGCGGTCTCTCCGCTGGCATCCGTATACTCGATCTCATGAGTACTGAATTTTCCCGCCGGTATCAGAAATGTCAGTATCCAGCAGGCGATCACTACAAAAAAGATGATCACATATGTATGGGGCGTCTTCAGCTTTGTAAAATCTCTTTTTGCTGAAGGAACACGCCCCTTTTTGTTTTTTCCAAACATTGCACTTGTCTCCTCCCTTTAGATATGCATCCACTATTGTAACCGAATGCATAAAAATACACAATATGAATTTTTCAGGAATCGACAAATTTTTGCATATTAAGTCACGGAAGCACAAGCGCCGGACGGAAATTCAGGAAATCACCCGACACCAGCATATATCGGATCCCGTGAAACTCTCCCAGTATACTGTCCCCAAAACGGCTCTCCCCGTGACAGTGGGAATAGACAACCGCAGAAACGCCGTACTCTTCCGCAATCTCCGTAAAGGGCGAAGTCTCTTCCAGTATATTCGTCGGCGGATAGTGAAGGAGCATGATGAATTTCCGGTATCCCGCCTCAGACGCCTGGCGGAACGACTCCCGAAGCCGGGTCATTTCTCTTTCAACAAGCTTCTTTGCCTGTTCCTCTTTCTTCTCATCCCATCCGGTAATATTTCCCCACCGGTCCAGATAGAAAGGTCCCTCAAAGGTAAAACCCTTCGTTCCCACCAGCGCATAATCCTCGTATACTGCGAAATTATTCTGCAGGAAGAACAGCCTGTCCTTATATTCCTCATTCAGCCGCTCCGTCTTCTTTGCGTCCCAGAACATGTCGTGGTTTCCCCGGAGCAGGATCTTCCGCCCCGGCAGCCGCTCGATAAAGGCGAGATCCTCCCTGCATTCAGGCAGCTTCCTTCCCCAGGAGTGGTCACCGGTAAGCACCAGAGTATCGTCCGGTTTTACGATCCGGTTCACATATTTCTCTATCTTGCGCTCGTGGCGCTTCCATACACTTCCGAAAATGTCCATGGACTTGTCGGACTGGAAGCTGAGGTGGAGGTCGCCTAGTGCGTAAAGTGCCATAGCAAGGTTCCTTTCTTCTTAATTATTTTATAAGTTATCCTTTTACAGTCCGTTATTATAGATATCATTGAGCACCGCCTGGGCATGCTCCATCTCTTTCTTCCGCATGATTTCATCCCGGTCGCTTAAGATCGCCAGCATCTCATCCACCAGATCCTCGATCCGCGGATTTGTCACACGGTAGAGATATCCGATCATCCTCGTTGCGGTGTAATCTGTGTTCATATTTTTATACGCGATCTCTGCACAGAACTCCTTCGGGTAGCCCCTGCTCAGCAGAAGTCTGTACAGCTCGTCCGTTCTCTCTGACGCCATTCTCTCACACCTTTACTTTCTCGAACCGGTATTTCTGTCTGATATCCGGATACTTTTCTCTGTCCACTTCGCTCATGAACATGGCATAGGGTCTTGCACATACTCTAAACGGCGCATAGAGTGCCTGGTAGATGACCAGCCGCTCTCCGGTTTCTGTGTGCTGGGCGAAAGCAAGCACTTTATACAGGTATTCTGATGTGTCGGCGGACACCCACTCTCTCTTAAAATGCTGCACAATGTCACCCACATAGATATCTCTTTTCATTTCTTCCTCTTCTGCCTCCGGCTCAGGTTCTGTGTCCAGCTCCTGATATTCCTCTTTGTCAAGAGAAATCGGCACACCGGATTTCCCTGTGATATGTATGCCGCCATACCAGGTCCCCTGAATCTCGAAAATATCTCCAATCTCATATTCTGAGTTGTATTCATCGTTTTTCTTTATAATTCTTATTCTACTCATTTCGTCACACCTCTTAAAGAATTTTTCGGAAGTCACTCGCTAAAACAGGCATATCTGTTCATATTCCGCGTCTCTCTCCAGTAACGCCGGCGTCTTATGAAGGAAATATTCCACAGCATTGTCGTCTGTCACCCAGGATTCCAGCTCATTACGCTCCAGGATTAGCGGCATACGGTCATGGACCGGCTTTACAGAGGAATTTGCCTCTGTAGTCAAGATTACGAAACGGTTCTGCCCATCAATACAGTCGTAGCATCCCGCCATAAACAGAACCTGGGAATCCGGCCGCTCAAAAGAAAACTTCTCTTTAGACCTATTCCACTCCCAGAATCCTTTTGCAGGGATCACACATCTTCTGTGCAGGACACGCTCTCTAAAAGTGTGCCGCTCCATAGCAGTCTCCGCCCTGGCGTTGATCAGAATCCCCCTGCCGTCAAAACGGGGAAAGCCCCAGATCATCTGCTCCGCCTCTAGCTGACGCCCCCTCCCCGTTATCACTGTGGCCTTCTGGGAAGGAAAGACAGCTGTAGTCTGATCTGATTCACTACATATCTTCTGATCCAATTTCAGTACCAGCCGTCTAATCTCCCTTCTTGTTTCATCATCCATATAATATCGTCCGCACATTGTCTTCTCCGTTTTCCTTCCACTTTTAGTTTATCTTGATTTGACACTCTTTTCATCCTTTGTTCCCTGCTCGGTCAAAGCCGCACATGCGCAGCTAAATCCGACTTTGATCTTTTGAGTTTTTCAGAAAAACAGAAGCGTTACAGCCGCCGCGCAGATCGTACTCAGCAGTGTCCCCAGCAGATAGTACTCGGCAAACGACTGATCCTTTGAGATCCTGTCATATCGTGCGATAGACTTTGCAGTGAGCACGAGCCCGACTGCGGAGTACTGTCCGATTGCAATAAAGATGACCATGATGATCCTCTCCAATGTCCCGATCATCCTTCCCGCATTCCTGTCCCCCTGGACCGTTTTACCGCCGTCTGGGGCATTTTTTCCGTCTGGTTTATATCCTGAAAGGATATTTGCGATGAGAATATTGGCAGGTTTATGGATGAGTAGCAGGACCACAGCCCATCTGATGAGTACGGCCTCATGAAATCCGAATGCGTCAAAAAATACCTGTATCCCTTCTCTGTACAGCCCTGCGGCGTCAATCGTACGCATCCAGAATGCGATCTCCAGGATCGTGAGCAGATGTGCCGCTTGGTCGAACAGAAAAACGTTCCTGCCGCTCAACACGCTCTTCAAAGCCGGACATCTTCTGCCCCACCGCTGGCATACACCGTACTTCACTATGTCGATCAGAGCATGCGCCAGGACAAATGTCAGGATATACTTTATCTTCATCCCCGGCAGGAAAAGGGAAAATAAAAGCCAGGAGCACAGCGCATAGATAAGGCTGTGACAGATGGTCCAAGAAAATCGTTCTCTTTTCCTTTCCGCCATTTTCTGCGTCTGAAAATAAAAATCTCCAAGCAGATGCACGCATAGCAGGATGGTAAAAACTGTTTTAATCATACTGTATCTCTCCAAGTATTTCCGCCGCATTTTTTAATGCGTTTTCATAAGTATAATAGTTTCCGGCGGCAAGCGCCTTCTGTACAGTCGGCTGCGAGATAGACAGTCTGGCCGCAGTGTTCTGCTGGCCATCACCGTACGCCAGCATATCCCAGATGATCTCTCTCTGGCGGGCTGTCCAGCCGCTTTCCACCGCGTACATCAGTTCAAAGACTGTATTTAAGAGTACCTCTTTCCCGCGGTCTGTCTCATCCATCTTAAGACAGAGATCCGCCGGCACCGACCGATTCTTCTTCTCCCGTTCCTTGAGCACTTCAATGGCTTCTCGTGCGCGGTAATAGCCGGGACCGTCCGCGCCCAGCGCCATTTCCGTCTGGATGTCTGTGGTGATCGGGCCGATACCGACACCGAAACGGAGACGGACCGGGTACATCTCTATCTTGATTTCATTGATCATGCTCAGGATGTTCTTTCCCCCGTACAAAAGCCCCTGAAATTCATCCCCGAGCGTGATCAGGAACTTTGAAACAATGTCTTCCTCGTACTTCCTATTCAGCCGGTCCATGACCCGCTGCAGCCGATCCTGTACTTCTTTTCTGTTGTTCAGATGCCTGGAGTCCTTAATATCGCCTATGACAGCGGCAAAAGAATGCCTGTTTTCCAAATGATCCATGTCCTTCCCTCCTATAACCACAGTATATAGCGGGAAATATGAATAATCAAGATTTATTCATGTTTTTGGCTATAAATTAAAGATATAGCCTAAATTACGAATAAATTATCTGATATAGATCCTGATGATCCCGAGAATCAGCAGATGCACCGGATAAAACCAATAAAAGAACCATTTCGAAAACGTTTTTCCCCGTTCCATCCGTTTCCCATTATACAGCCACACAATCACAACTCCCGCAGCGAGGATACCGACAGCGGACATCAGAGCATATATAAGACTGAACAGTGTTCCTGCCGCACCTCCGCCCGGATTGAAATTCATCAGTGCAAATAATGCGGCTCCGAGCAGATACGCATTTCTTATATTCGTCTTATTGCCTCCCGCCTTTGCAAACAGAACAGTAAAGAGAGGAGCCACAAGTGCCCAGTCAAAGAACAGTGATACGATAAACAGACCGGCAATAAACAGGATTTTCAGAAAACTGTTCTCTACATAGTCCATGACCAGCAGTATGCAGAAGCATAGAAACAGCGTAAATATCATATTAAATCCGCAGAAGGATATGATCCTCGCCCCCGTATATACTTCAGAGAATGCAAGGCAGAAGGGGATTTCAGATATCAGTGCGAACAGCGCCAGACGACCGGCATACTTTTTCTTTGAACGTGTGTAATGGTATCCCTCCACAAGGAAATAACACATCACGGGAGCCGTAAAATAACCGATATCAATAAGGATTGTAAAAATCAGTGTCCCCGGCTCCAGAAAAATATTCGCGATATGATTCAGAAGCATGGTAAACATTGCAATGTATTTGATTACATCACGATTAAGGATTTGCATACTTTCTGTCTGTCCAGTATGTATTGATGTCATTGAGCACCCATCCTTTCTTCTTGCAGTCTATGAGTGGATTCCCTGATTTTTTCAGAGAATTTTATGCCGTATGATATTCAGCAGTATATCTATAAAAGTGTATCACTAAAACAGTTTCATCTCAATAAAAGTCACCTGTCTTTCAGGCCTTTTCCCGCAACAAGATATACTAGTCCGGCGAGCGGCATCGTCACTGCCAGTGCCGGGTAAAACCACCGGATATCAGCCCCGCCGTACAGTGCCCCTCCGATCATCGGTCCGAGCGTCATTCCAAGATCAACACCGATATAGTATGTGCTGTTTGCAAGACCTCTTTTTTCTCTGCCTGCAAGCAGTATCGCCGTCGACTGGCATACAGAGCTCATGACTCCGTACCCTCCTGCAAGAAAGGCCGCTGCCAGAAGCATCATGATATTATTGCGCATGACGGCAAGGAGCACAATGGCAAGCAGTTCGCTGACAGAACCCGCCAGAAGGAAGATTTGGAAAGGGAGTTTATCAAAGAATCTGCGAAGGGTCAGTCTCAGCACGATCAGAGCTGCGGCATAGGACGGAAAGAACATGCCCACAGAGACATCAAGGCCTCGCACTTCAGCATATGTCACAAGAAATGACTGTGTCGCACAGTAAGGGATTGCAAACAGCATGATGATAAATGCGACCGGCAACACTTTGGCTTCAACGAGCTGGAAGTGGGGGATTTGCCCGGCTGTATTTAATTTTGACAAAGCTGTTTTGGTATCCGTTATATCTTCCGATTCCCGGTTCGGTTCAAGACGCACCGGCTCACCCTTATCTTTTATGAACTGGATCACTATAATGATCGCAATAGAAAAGGCTAAAGCAATACAAAACGCTGTCCGGTATCCGAATCTCTGGTAGACGCTGACTCCGATCGCCGGTGCCACCGCCATTGCCAGGGCATTCATTGTTCCGTAGACACCCATACCGGAACCGATCTTCTCTTGCGGCAGCATATTCGACATCCAAGTGGCCATACACACCGAACAGCAGGCGAATCCCACTCCGTTGATGATCCTTGATACTACTACGACTGCCGCGTTCGGTGCAAGGATATATCCGATACAAGACAGTACCATGAACGAAGCACCGATGAGTGATACTTTGTATTTACTTAATCTGTCTGCAAGATTTCCCGCAAGAGGTCTGCAGAACAGAGAGCACAGATTCATCAGGCCGCCGACAAAGCCCATGACTGCGGCGGACGCACCTATGCTCTCTGTGAATCCGGTGATAAGAGGCGTCACGAGCATCGGGCTTGACATATAGAAAAATGTTGCAATGAGCACCAGTATAATATCTTTTGAGTACATATTCTGTTTCATTTTTGCTCTCCCTGTTTTATAATAACTATTATACGCATAAAAAAGCGGAATAACACCAGACAAAAAGAGGGAAAATAAATGCAGTATACAGCACCACATTACTATAAAAAGTTTCATTGTATTGCCGGAGCCTGTCCGGATACCTGCTGCGCCGGATGGCAGATCCAGATCGATCCCACTTCCCTGAAAAAATATAAGAAAGCGAAAGGAACTCTCGGAAACCGTCTGAAAAATGAGATTGACTGGAAGGAATCCTCTTTTCGTCAGTATGACGGACGCTGTGCTTTTCTCAACGATGAGGATCTCTGTGACCTGTATCTGGAAGGCGGCGGAGAAAGAGCTTTCTGCCGCACCTGCCGCACATATCCGCGGCATATCGAAGAGTTTGAAGGGCTGAGGGAAATTTCCCTGTCCCTTTCCTGCCCGGCTGCAGCGGAACTTATCTTGAACTGCAGTGAGCCTGTCACCTATCTCCATGCGGAGAATCCGGACAGAAAGGAATCCTATGAGGAATTCGACTTTTTCCTGTTTACGAAGCTGACAGATGCAAGGAGCATTATTCTGAAGATCCTGCAGGACAGAACCCTGCCGGTCACTCTGCGTACAGCAGTTGTCCTGTCTCTGTCCCATGATCTCCAGGAGAGGATTGACAAAAATGCCCTTTATGATGCTGACACTGTACTGGAGAGATATTCCTCCGAAAATGTCCAGGAATGGTTTGAGACCCGCCTCCGGAATCTGAGCCTGACAGACGGTTGGGAGACACGACGCAGAAAAACTCTGCTTAATCTCTTTTCTATTCTGGATCATCTGGAAGTGCTCCGCGATGACTGGAAACCATATCTCCATAATGCACGGAGTATACTGGAAAACTCCCCGGTCCCCACGGCGGAGACGGAGCATCAGTTTCATGACCTCTTTTCAGACGTCATAGCAGAACAACTGCTTGTCTATTTTGTATTTACCTATTTCTGCGGCGCAGTCTATAACGGAAATGCTTACGGGAAAATGAAGTTCTCTATAGCCGGCATGATCCTGATCCGCGAACTGGTACGGGCAGAATGGCTCACCGGACAGAGCACAGATATAAACTGCATTATCAGGACAGCCTGCCGTTATGCACGTGAGGTGGAACATTCGGACTACAACAAAACCACAATGGAACATCTGCTTGGCAGGGAAGATTTATTCGGTATCGAAGATTTATTCTCGATATTATAGAAAAACCGGGGAACGATTTCCCCGGTTTCAGGTTTTATAGCTTCTTTATAGATCATCAATGACGTCCTAACTGCCAGAAAGCCACAGCGCTCGCCGCAGCCACATTGAGCGAGTCAACTCCGTGGGACATGGGGATTTTTACTGTATAGTCACACATATCATCTCTCTGCTTACATCAGATGTGAAGCAACTGCCCACACAATTGCGATCAAAAGGATAACAGTGATCACGATTCCCCAGAATTTGGCACTGCTCTTCTGCAGTTTCTCTTTTTCTCTTAATTCATCAAGTTCATTTTTCGGATCTTTCATTTTCTTTTTCCTTTCTTTTTCCCTCTTGATATTCAATCGTTTTTTATTATTCAGCTTCGGGATCTCTTCCCCTGAGTCTCAGGTAATAGAATCTAAGTTTTTCCACAAGTATTGTCAGATATCGCAATACAGGCTCTGTTGCTATCGCAAACACAACGAACAGCATAACACATTCCATCGTCATCCCGGTTATAGCAAAGAGATTATTCAGGAAGATACTGCAGAACAGAAGTCCTGCGATACATCCACCGAGGATAGCCGCGCGGATCTTATTCATCGGTGCACTGATCTTATACAGGATCATGAATCCTACGATTGCCAGAAGCATGGTAGCCGCGGTGGAAATATCCGTCGAATCCACTCCGAAAGTACGCCCGAAGATGACCAGTGCACCCACGGCAAGCGCATCCGTGATAGCTGCCGGGAGAGCTTTCAGGAATACATTCGTAAGGAAATGTCCCTTGATCCTGTTCTTATTCGGCTCAAGTGCCAGGAAGAACGCAGGCACACCGATCGTAAACATACTGATCAGTGAGATCTGTGACGGCTCCAGAGGATAAGTAAACATAAATACAACGGAGATCAGGCTCAGCAGGAAGGAAAAGATATTCTTTACCAGGAACAGACTTGCTGAGCGCTGGATATTATTGACTACTCTTCTGCCTTCCAGAACCACCTGCGGCATACAGGAAAAGTCTGACTCGAGCAGCACAAGCTGAGAGGCCTGTGCCGCCGCATCGCTTCCCGATGCCATGGCGATACTGCAGTCTGCGTCTTTTAATGCAAGCACATCGTTGACACCGTCTCCTGTCATCGCAACCGTATGGCCCGCATCTTTGAGTATCTGTACGAATTTACGTTTCTGATCCGGAGTGACACGTCCGAATACGGTATTTTTAAGTACTGCTTTCCGGAGTGCTCCCTCGTCTTTCAATTCTGAGGCATCCACATATTTATCAGCATTTTTAATCCCTGCCTGTTTTGCCACCTTTGATACAGTGACCGGATTATCACCGGAAATAACCTTGACTTCCACGCCCTGCTCTTCAAAATACTGGAACGTTTCTTTCGCCGCCTCACGGATCGGGTTCGCCAGAAGGACAAATCCAAGAGGTGTGATCCCGTGATCCAGAGGCTTTCCGTCCACTTCATCATCATATGTGCCAAATACAAGGACACGGGCGCCTGTAGATGCATGCTCTGTGATTTCCTCTGCATAGTCGCCGTATTTTTCTTTCAGGACAAACTCCGGCGCACCCAGTACATAAGCGCCGTCCTCAAAAGTAACGCTGCTGTATTTTGTGGCGGATGAGAAACCGGTCTTAGAGACCGCTTTCTTTCCGGAAGCATTCGTAAAGTATTCTTTCATTGCTGCCATCGTGATATTATCCTTTGTCATGGCAGCAGAAAAATCACTGAGCAGCGTGCGCAGCGGATCCATCGTATCGGAGTCATACTCATCCGTCTCGATCACATCCATCACTTTCATTGTATTCTCTGTGATCGTCCCCGTCTTATCCACGCAGAGTACATCCACACGCGCAAGAGTTTCGATACATTTCATGTCATGGAGAAGGACTTTCTTCTGAGCCAGCCGGATCGAGCTGACCGCAAGCGCCACACTTGCCAGAAGATACAGTCCTTCCGGGATCATGCCGATCACGGCGGCGATCATGGAAGTTACACTCTCGCGGAACCCGTCATGCTGGAAGAAAAATGCCTGTGCAAACAGCACTAACCCTATCGGAATGATAGCGACGCCTACACATTTTACCAGTTTGTCAAGTGAACGTATCATCTCGGACTGTTCGCCGGACTGCATCTGTTTTGCCTGAAGCGTCAGTTTAGAAATATAGGAGTCTTCCCCTACCCTGTCCAGTCTCGCGTGGCACTGTCCGGATACGATGAAACTTCCGGACATGAGCTTGTCGCCCCTCCGCTTTGTGATCTCATCAGCCTCACCGGTGAGAAGTGATTCATTGACCTGCACTTCTCCGGCGCTGACCACGGCGTCCGCACAGACCTGATTGCCCGCTTTGAAGATCACGATATCATCAAGGACGAGTTCTTCCGCATCAATGACTGATTTTTTGCCGTCACGCACGACCGTAGCATGAGGGGCGTTCAGCATAGTTAGCTTATCAAGCACCTGTTTTGCACGGATCTCCTGCACGATACCGATCAGAGTATTTGCAATAATGACCGGAAGAAAGGTCAGATCCCGAAAAGAACCGACCAGGATCAGCAGTACCGCAAGGATAGCAAAGATCAGGTTAAAATATGTAAATATATTCTCGTGTATGATCTCTTTCGTCGTCTTGGACGGAGGCTCCACGGAACGGTTGACCCAGCCATGCAGGCGGTGTTCCTGCACCTGCTGGCTGGTAAGTCCCTTTTTGTATTCAGGCTCATACCTTGTAGTAGGTATTCTTCTGTCCTTTTTCTCTTCTGTCTGTACTGGTCTTCGCTTTGGCATGTTCTTCGGCATTACTATTCCTTCTTGTATAAATACCGGATCTCGTCATAGTATTAATGACTCTGATCCGTACTTCCTTAATCTGCATCTGCTTTATCTGAAATCTTATCCGGTTTTTTGTTCCTCATCCGGAAGTCTTTCCTGTGTCAGAATGTTCATGAATTCTTCACCAGTGATCGTTTCTTTTTCATAGAGATATTTGGCAAGTTCATGAAGTTTCCCCTGATTCTCTTTCAAAAGAGTCATAGCTTTATCATACGCTTCTTTTACCGTATCGACAACCATATCATCAATCTGTGTTGCCGTCTCCGGCGAACAACTTAAACTGCTGTCCCCGCCCAGGTAGGGATTCGCCTGTGTCTCCAGTGCCACCATACCGAACCTGTCACTCATACCGAAACGGGTGATCATGGCACGTGCCAGCTTTGTCGCCTGTTCAATATCATTGGAAGCACCTGTAGTAACAGAGCCGAATACCAGCTTCTCGGCACAGCGTCCTCCTGTCAGCGTGGCAATTTTATTTGCCAGTTCTTCTTCTGACATCAGATTTCTTTCTTCTTCGTCTACCTGCATAGTATATCCGAGTGCTCCGGAGGTCCTTGGAATGATTGTGATTTTTGTGACAGGCGCGGAATTCGTCTGCAGGGCAGCCACAAGGGCATGGCCGATCTCGTGATAAGCCACGATCAGTTTTTCCTTTGTGGAAAGCACTTTGTTCTTTTTCTGGTAGCCCGCGATCACGACCTCAATACTCTCTTCCAGATCAGACTGGGTTACATACTTGCGATTCTCACGCACTGCCCTCAATGCAGCTTCATTTACCATATTGGCAAGTTCTGCGCCGGATGCTCCCGACGCTGCTTTTGCAATTGCACCAAAGTCTACGTTATCTCCGACTTTAATCTTCTTTGCATGGACCTTCAGGATTTCTTCCCGGCCTTTCAGGTCAGGCAGTTCTACCGGAATCCGGCGGTCAAATCTTCCTGGTCTTAACAGAGCCGGATCCAGTGTATCCGGCCGGTTCGTTGCAGCCAGGATCACAACACCCTTGGATGCATCAAATCCATCCATTTCAGTCAGAAGTTGATTTAAAGTCTGCTCACGCTCATCATTTCCGGCAAAGCCCTGGCTGTCACGTTTCTTTCCGATCGTATCGATCTCATCGATGAATACGATACACGGTGCTTTTTCATTTGCCTGCTTGAACAGGTCGCGCACTTTTGAGGCACCCATTCCGACAAACATCTCTACGAATTCCGAACCGGAGATAGAAAAGAACGGAACTCCTGCCTCTCCTGCAACCGCTTTGGCGAGCAGCGTCTTACCCGTACCCGGCGGCCCTACGAGAAGCGCCCCCTTAGGACAGATTGCACCGATCTCCTGATATTTCTGCGGGTTATGGAGGAAATCAACAATCTCTGTAAGAAGTTCTTTTGCCTCGTCTTCACCGGCAACATCATTAAATGTGATGCCTGTCTCGGACTGTACATACATTTTCGCATTGCTCTTTCCGAATTGCATGAACGGGCCTCCATCCGCCCCTCCGCCCATCTTCTTCATTAGCTGGCGGGAAAGTATCTGCCCGATAATGATAAAGACAACAATCGGTATCACAAGCGAGAGAAGCATACTTAAGAATGGATTCATCTGCTCCTCTGCCACTCTGCCGAACTCACAGCCGGATTCCCGCAGACGGTTGACCAGATCCGGATCTTCGAATCTGGTCGTCTCATATTGCTGCGGAGTTTCGCTCTTGTCCGTGAAATAGATCGTCTCGCCTTCCAACTGGACTTTGGAAACCTGTTTTTCCTCCACCATAGTCAGGAAAGTTCCGTAATCTACTTCTTCGATATTTCCGTTCATCATCATCGGAAACAAGACAAAATTAATTACGATCAGTACGCCTAACGCGATCAGATAATAAACGATCAGTGGTTTCCTTGGCTTCTGTACTTTTTTCATTCATTATCTCCTTATTTTTTCTTCCTGAACAGAAGGCGGATTCCTTTCATTGCCTGAATGATCGGAATATTTACTGCTGCAAGTCCATATACGATAAGAAGCTGAGTCAGTGTGAGTGTCTGTACTTTAAACATATTGTGAAGTCCAGGTATCATAACAACAGAGGTTATTAAAATAATTCCGAGGACAAAAGCGCCGATCAGGAACTTATTGTTCACGACTTTGCGTGTAAACACGACCGGTCTGTCGGACTTACAGTTAAATCCGTGGAACAGACGTGCAGAACATAATGTTGCAAAGGCCATTGTGCTTCCGAGAAGTTCATTGCTTCCATGGTATCCGATCATAAATGCGATCATCGTAGTTACTGCAATAGAAAGTCCCTCTGTTCCGATCTTGAGCAGGAAATCTCTGGTCAGTATCGACTCGTTCATCGGACGCGGCTTCTCATTCATCACGTCTTTAGAACCCGGCTCAAGACCGAGTGCGATTGCCGGAAGACTGTCTGTCAGCAGGTTGATGAACAGCAGGTGTACCGGTGCGAACGGAACCGGCAGTGCCATGATGGATGCATACAGTACAGCAAGGATCGCGCCGAAGTTTCCTGAGAGAAGGAACTGTATGGACGCTTTGATATTACGGTATATATTTCGGCCGTTCTCAACTGCTTTTACAATAGTAGCAAAATTGTCATCTGTCAGTACCATGGCCGCAGCGTCTTTGGATACTTCACTTCCGGTGATACCCATGGCAACACCGATATCTGCCTGCTTGAGCGCAGGAGCGTCATTGACACCGTCACCTGTCATTGATACGATATTTCCTTTATCCTGCCATGCACGGACGATACGGATCTTATGTTCTGGCGACACGCGGGCATAAACAGAGATGCCTTCTACAAAATCTTTCAGCTCTTCGTCTGACATTTTGTCTATCTCGGCTCCCTCACATGCCTCTGACTCATCTTCAAGGATACCGATACGCTTTGCGATTGCTGCTGCAGTCACTTTATGGTCTCCCGTGATCATGATCGGACGGATACCTGCTCTCTTACATTCAGCAACGGCAGCTTTAGACTCTTCACGCGGCGGATCCATCATGGCGATCAGACCGATAAACGTAAGGTCATACTCGTCATCAAGAGTCAGCTCTTCTTCGTCGGACACGACCTTGTATCCGAATGCAAGTACACGGAGCCCTTCTCTTGAGAAATTCTGGTTCTGGTCTTCGATATTTTTGCGATCATTTTCAGTCAGCGGACGCACTTCGTCACCGATCTGGATCTGTGTCATACGGTCAAGGAGTACATCTACAGCACCCTTGATCACCATAGTCGGCACGCCCTCCATGGTATGTTTGGTAGACATCAGCTTTCTGTCGCTGTCAAACGGATTTTCACTCTCACGCGGATACTTCGCGCGGACTGCCTCCGGATCAAGCCCCAGCTTGCTTCCCAGATTGATCAACGCTGTTTCTGTCGGATCACCAATCTCAACGCCGTCTGTGTTTTTTGAATCATTGCAGAGCATACTGCTGATGAGCAGACGGCTCTGCGACGGATCGTTGACATCCACATCTGCGGCTTTGATGCATTTCTCGTCTACATAGTAGTCTTCTACTGTCATTTTATTCTGTGTTAGTGTACCTGTTTTATCTGAACAGATAACGGATACACTTCCGAGTCCCTCAACAGCCTGCAGCTTACGCATGATGGCATGTTCTTTTGCCATTTTCTGTGTGCCGAAAGAAAGCACGATCGTAACGATAGAGCTTAATGCTTCCGGAATCGCTGCAACGGCAAGTGCGACTGCAAACAGGAATGCATCTCCGATATTATCGCCTCTGAAGATACTGATACCGAACAGGATCGCGCAGAATACCAGGATCAGGATTGAAAGTTTCTGGCCGAACTGATCCAGATTGATCTGGAGCGGTGTCCTCTTCTCCGAAGTCGTCTTCAGCAGGCTTGCAATCTTGCCGACCTCTGTTTCCATACCAATGCCTGTCACAACAAAGGCGCCTCGTCCGTAAGTTACAAAGCTTCCGGAATAGACCATGTTGAGCCTGTCGCCCAGAGGGACTTCGTCCTCCTTAATGATATCTGTCGTCTTTTCAACGCCGAGGCTCTCTCCTGTCAGCGCACTCTCGTCCACTTTCAGGCTGGCACATTCTGTCAGACGTCCGTCAGCCGGGATATAATCTCCGGCATCCAGCATTACGATATCACCCACTGTCACTTCGGATGACGGAATCTGTACGACGTTGCCGCATCGAAGGACTTTTGCTTCCGGTCCGGACAATTTCTTCAGGCTGGCCAGAGACTGCTCAGCCTTGATCGTCTGTACTGTTCCCAGTATCGCGTTCATAGTGATAACGATCAAAATGACGATCGCGCTTTCTACATCCCCCATAAATCCGGATGCGACAGCCGCAATGATCAGGATAATGACAAGGAAATCCTTGTACTGCTCGAGGAATATCTGGAGGGTTGTTTTCTTCTTACCCTCGACGAGCTCATTCGGGCCGTATTTTTCCTGATGTTCCAATACCTGTTCTTCGGTGAGAGGCTCCAGGGATCCATTGACCTGCATGATCGTCTCTTCACCGGATAATTGATAATACTGTTTCATCTTTGTCTCTCCTCCTGTAACTGTGCGGTGCAATAAAAAATGAGACTTCTATTGCACGACGTTTTTATGTAATGCAATAAAAGTCTCACCATTTAATCGCGATACGGACGGCATTGCCATCGTACTGACGATATCGCAAACGCTTGACACAAGCGCCAGTTACTCCCTTTTACCAAAATATAATATATAGGAATTTCACGGAAGTGTCAACGCTTTTTACCGTTTTTTCACATATTAAACGATTCCCTGTGCCTCCATAGCATCAACGACTTTCTCGAATCCGGCAATGTTAGCACCTACAACATAGTTACCCTTGAAGCCGTATCTCTCAGCCGCATCGGATGCATTATGGCAGATATTTACCATGATGTCTTTCAGTTTTGCATCAACTTCCTCAAATGACCAGCTCAGACGCTCGCTGTTCTGTGACATCTCAAGTGCAGATGTAGCAACACCACCAGCGTTTGCAGCTTTTCCGGGTGCAAAGAGAACACCGTTCTGCTGCAGGTACTCTGTAGCCTCGATCGTAGTCGGCATATTAGCGCCCTCTGCAACAACCTTGCAGCCGTTAGCAACAAGCATCTTAGCATCGTCGAGCAGCAGCTCGTTCTGAGTTGCACACGGAAGGGCAACATCAACTTTAACGGACCATACTCCTCTTCCCTCATGGTATTCGGAATTCGGACGGTATTTCTTGTATTCTGTCAGTCTTGCGCGGTTTACTTCTTTGATCTCTTTGAGCGCGGCTACATCAATTCCGTCCGGATCATATACCCATCCGTTGGAATCGCTTACTGTCACAACTTTAGCTCCCAGCTGCTGGGCTTTCTCTGTAGCGTAGATCGCAACATTTCCTGAACCGGACACAGCAACTGTCTTGCCTGCAAGTTCCATACCGTTGAGTTTCATCATCTCATCTGTGAAGTACAGAAGTCCATATCCTGTAGCCTCTGTACGTGCAAGGGATCCGCCGTAGGAAAGTCCTTTTCCTGTAAGAACACCTTCATATACGCCGCGGATTCTCTTATACTGACCAAACATATATCCGATCTCTCTTGCACCTGTTCCGATATCTCCGGCCGGAACGTCTGTGTCTGCACCGATATGTTTGCACAGCTCTGTCATGAAGCTCTGGCAGAATGCCATGATCTCTCTGTCTGATTTACCCTTCGGATCAAAGTCAGAACCACCTTTTCCACCGCCGATCGGAAGGCCTGTCAGTGAGTTTTTGAATACCTGCTCGAAACCAAGGAATTTAATAATACCAAGGTTTACTGACGGATGAAGACGAAGGCCTCCTTTGTAGGGTCCGATCGCACTGTTGAACTGTACACGGTATCCTGTGTTTACATGAGCCTGTCCGTTATCATCAACCCACGGCACACGGAACTTAAACTGTCTTTCAGGCTCTGTCAGTCTTTCAAGGAGCGCTTCTTTGCGGTATTTCTCCTCGTTTGCCTCGATCACCGGGCGAAGAGATTCAAGAACTTCTTTGACTGCCTGATGGAATTCCGGCTCTGCCGGGTTTTTCTTTACAACAAGATCGATTACCTCATCAACGTAAGACATCTTAAACAACCTCCTAAAATAAAAATTGCGGTCAGACAGAGCTGGCCGCATTTCAGACATCTTTGTCTACCCGTATATTTTATAAAGAAAATGAATTAATGTCAATCAAAACTTTCAACAATTTGCAGTTTTATCACTTTATCTTAATGAAATTGCAGGAAATCGAACCCACATGCTGCAATCCTTACATGAAACATACTTATCTTTGTCGAAGGGAGGATCAGCATGGCAGGAAATAAAACAGGATGCCATTTACCGGCATCCTGTTTGAAGTGCACTTATTAATTATATTTACGTTTTCTAGCAGCTTCAG
>DWWO01000116.1 GCA_019119675.1 Candidatus Mediterraneibacter faecipullorum
GTACACAATACCTGTCTCCCGGCTACTTTCTTTCCTAGTCCGAAAATTAAATTTAAATGGAAGAATCAAAACCGGAACTTCGGCGACTAAGATTTTTTTGGGGTTGTATTACACGTCCCACTTTTTCCACTTCTGTAAATTCCGCGATTGTCGGGGAGACACTTCCGATCGGATGAACCCAGAAAATCAAACGGATACAGCCTATATGATGCATCTTTCGGATTAGACGGGAATGTGATGCGGACGGTGACTGTGTAAGGTCGTTAGACAAAGTTAAAGCCTGTGATGTGGCGTTAATCAAAAATGAAGTTGTCTGAGTGAAACGAGTTCTTCATTTGCTTGATTGCTTTTAGCCATATCGCAGGCTTGTTACTTTGTCTTATGACCTGTAACCGGAGCCGGAAGTATTACAATCCCGCCTGATACGAATATGTTATCATAATCCACTGTATCCGATTGGTTTTCGGACGATTTATCATAGGATGGCTCTCCGGCAAATACGGATCTAGTCCTGATACATCTTCATCCCCATCCACTGTTTCATATGATCTATCATCTTTGCATCAGGCTCAATGTAGATACACTCATTTTTCTGGTCCAGAGATATCATGATGGCGTAAGGCTTTCCGTTCGGGTTGCCGGAACTGTAGTCATATATTTTATCCGGCTTGTAGGAATTCAGTCTCGGAGAACCTTTCGGCGCGATGATCTCTGCACCCTGGATATCAAGGCTCTTAAGGCGTTTACGTTTTGATTTGTTGTAGATGGCGTCGATCTGAAGATCGTGATTGAGGATGATGTATTCATATTCCACATTGAGTTTCGGGAAAATGAAGTAGTATGCCACGACCGCCAGAATAACGGCGATCACAAATGACAGAAAGCCGACAAACGGCATGCCGAGCAAAGCCACTGCCACGATCACAAGAATTACCAGGATACGGACAGGCAGGTCATAGGCTTTTGGTCTTCGGGAGATAAGCTGTTCATATAATGCGTCATTCATAATTTAATGGTTCCTTTCTGATTGTAAGTAATTTAATACCATGATTGCGATTTTGAAGGTCATGGCATCCTCAAATAACCGGATATCAAGTCCGGTCCGCTTCTGAATCTGCTCCAGACGGTAGATCAGCGTATTGCGGTGCATATGGAGCTGACGGGAAGTTTCTGCAATATTGAGATTGTTCTGGAAAAACCGGTTGACTGTTCCGAGTGTTTCCTCGTCAAAAGCTTCAGGTACATCAGGACCGAAGATTTCTTTCAGAAAATTTTCGCACAAAGAAACAGGGAGCTGATAGATCAGTCTTCCGATGCCAAGCTCGTTATATGGGAATACAGTCTGCTCTGAGTAGAATAGTTTTCCTACTTTAAGAGCCAGGCTTGTCTCCCGAAACGCTTCCGGCAGATCCATTAAGTTTTTGAACATAAAGCTGTATGCCAACTGCACCTGGGCCAGAGCCTCTGTGTTCAGAGTATCTACGATCGTGCGGGCAATGCGCCGGCTGTCTGCTCCTGTTTCGCCGGTCCGGACCGGACGGAGAAGCGCAAGAGTATCCTCCGCAATGGGGACAAGATATGTCTTGGTCTGGGCAGGAAACATACTTTTCAGGATTTCCGTCACAGTATCGTCGATATGCCTGGATTCCAGAAGAAACAGGACGCGCTGGTCATCAGGATTGATGTGGAGACGAGCTGCGCGCTCTGCGATATCATAAGCGGGAATCCCGCCGGTCATCAGTCCCTGCAGGAAATCAGCTTTGTTGTATTTTTCTTTATAAGCCGTACACAGGCAGCGGATCTGCGTGACGGCCTGTTCGGCCTCTTCAGGAGTATCTGCAGTCACTTCCATTGAGATACCTGTGATCCTCTTTAATTCTGCCAGTGCTTTTGTCAGTTCCTGTGTGTGATCCATTCTCTTCTCCGTTTCAAGACTCGTGAGCGAGTCTTCTCCCATCTGATAAAAAAGGCTGCACTCGTTATCCAAGTGCAGCCCCTCATATTATGATAGATAAGCGGTAAGCTTGCCGGTCAGGCTGACCAGCGGTGAATAGCATCTTTGCTGCCGCTCAGCTGCTATCCCAATTTTAAAACATTAGTTTGTAATCGTCAACTCTGTCTCTTTGTCAAATACGTGGATCTTCTCCATGTCGAGTGCGAATACAGCTTTGTCGCCTGTTCTCAGTGTTGTACGCGGATTTACACGTGCTGTCATCTGTGTTCCCTCTACATCGAAGTACAGGAATACCTCAGCGCCGAGCAGCTCGTAAACTTTGATCGTAGATGTGATCACGCTGTCCGGTGAGTTGCTGATGAATGCTTCTGAATCATGTACATCCTCAGGACGGATTCCGATAACAACTGTCTTTCCGTCATATCCGCCGTCGATGAGTGCTTTCTTCTTGGAAGCCGGTACTTTCAGTACGTGCTCGCCAACTGTGAGTGTCACGTCCTGTCCGTTTACTTTACATACAGCGTCCATGAAGTTCATCTGCGGGGATCCGATGAATCCTGCAACGAACAGATTGCAAGGTGTATTGTAAAGGTTCTGAGGTGTATCTACCTGCTGAACAACACCGTCTTTCATAACGACGATTCTTGTACCAAGTGTCATAGCCTCTGTCTGGTCATGTGTTACGTAGATGAT
>DWWO01000117.1 GCA_019119675.1 Candidatus Mediterraneibacter faecipullorum
TCGTTAGCGTTTAATTTTAAGTTTGCGATTTGACGCATCAGCCTGCGGATAGCTTCTCCATCTTCAAGATCCCTGTCGAAACCAGTACAACCCCTGGTTATGAGTACAGAGCAATCTGTACGGAAAGTGCACTAACGACTGCACAATATATAATATAGGACCGGAGCAGGGAAAAGTCAAGATTGCTTTTATAAAAAATAGAGTTCAGCCCGCGCCATTCGGAAAACCGCACTGACGTGCTTGCTGCGGCTGCGCCGCTGTTTTCCTCATATACGGGCGCTCGTCTCATGGAGCTGCCCGCTCGAAAAATCATGCGAGCATGATTTTCTCTCCCGGACAACCCTATGGCTGAACTTATACAAAAATTTAACATTCTATAGATATAGAGAACTGGATTTTTTACATAGGATATGTGATAATATGTTACATATGACCGGTCATATGGCTGCGGACAGCCTTTATCCGTAAACTGTGAACGGCATATGACATGAAAAAATGCAACAGAAAAGGGGAATATCTATGCCTACAACATACGCACATTATAAATTTGGAAAAGAAGTTATCAGTGCGCTGCCGCGTCCGCTCCAGAATTCTATCGAGAATAACAGAGAGCTGTTTGACATAGGCGTTCACGGGCCTGACCTTCTTTTTTATTATAAAGCACTAATGAAAAATCCGGTCAATACTCAGGGATATGAGCTGCACGACAAGATGTCGGACGAGTTCTTCCGCAATGCCGTTGAAGTGATCAAAAAAGCAGAGGATCCGGCTGCGGCAAGAGCTTATATATATGGTTTTATCTGTCATTTTGCACTGGACAGTGAGTGTCATCCGTACATCGAGAAAATGATACAGACCAGCGGGATCAGTCATTCTGAGATCGAGATGGAGTTTGACCGTCTGCTGCTCAAGGAAGACTATATCAATCCGGTGCGATATCTGGCGACAGGCCATATCCACCCGAACAGGAAGAATGCTTCCGTGATCGCTCCGTTTTTTAACGATATGACGCCGGAGCTCATAGAGAAATCCATGCGCTCCATGATCTTCTGCCATAAGGTGCTCCTTGCCCCTGGAAAGGCGAAGAGAAACCTGATCTTCGGCTGCCTGAAACTGGCCGGGCATTATGAAGACAAACAAGGGATGGTCATGAGCCTTGAGCCAAATCCTGCGTGCAAAGAGTACTGTCAGCTCCTCAAGCGGCTGTATGCAGGTGCGGTACCGCTGGCTGCGGGGCTCATCATCCAGTACCAGAAAGCATTGTTTGACGGGGCAGAGCTTCCGGAACGTTTCCACCGCACGTTTGGAGCCGGGGACAAGTGGGAAGAACTGCGGCTGTAAAAACGCGGATACGCCAATAATGGCAGCAGACGGACGGACCGGCCACAGGGAACTATCCTGAAAAATCAGAAAGGGATGAGAGAAAAGACATGAAATTTAAACTGACTTCACTGGAAAAGAAATGGGTACTCTATGATGTTGGAAATTCGGCGTTTACCCTGATGGTATCCACGATTTTCCCGATTTATTTTAATTCGCTTGCAGAGAGTGCCGGAATATCGGATGTAAATTATCTTGCATACTGGGGCTATGCCACATCCATCTGTACGCTGATCGTGGCGATCCTAGGCCCCACGCTTGGTGCTATTGCAGATACGAAGAACTTTAAAAAGATCATTTTTTCTGCCGCTATGGGCGTGGGAGTATTCGGATGTATCGTGCTTGGTTTCCTGTCCTCGTGGCTATGGTTCCTGGTGATCTTTGTCCTTGCAAAGACGGGATATTCGGCCAGCCTTGTATTCTATGATGCCATGCTGACGGATGTGACTGAGCCGGAGCGTATGGATTCGGTCTCTTCACACGGGTATGCGTGGGGATACATCGGAAGCTGCATTCCTTTTGTGATCAGCCTTGTGATCGTACTGGGCGGCGGAAGTGTGGGGCTGGGTACACAGACTTCCATGATCCTTGCCTTTATTATTACGGCAGTCTGGTGGCTGTGTTCTTCCATACCGCTTCTGCGTTCTTACCGGCAGAAGTATTTTTCCGAGGCGGGAGAGCACGTAGTGAGAAACAGCTTCAGACGTCTGGGCAGGACGTTTATCGAGCTGACAAAGCAGAAACATATCTTTGTTTTCCTGTTGGCGTTCTTCTTCTATATTGATGGTGTTTATACAGTGATCGACATGGCAACAGCTTACGGGCAGGCACTGGGGCTGGACAGCACAGGATTGCTTCTGGCACTGCTGGTGACACAGGTCGTTGCGTTCCCGTGCGTCCTTATCTTCAGCAGGCTTGTGAAGAAAGTAAGGCCTGAAACGATCATAACGATCTGCATCGCGGCTTATTTCTGCATCGCAGTATATGCATACTGGCTGGATACACAGTTTGACTTCTGGCTGCTGGCAGTACTGGTAGGTATGTTCCAGGGAACGATACAGGCACTGTCCCGTTCTTATTTCGCGAAGATCATCCCGGCGGAGAAGTCAGGAGAATTCTTCGGAATCTACGACATATGCGGGAAAGGTGCTTCTGTCATAGGCACAGCGCTGGTCTCTGTCTTAAGTCAGCTGACGGGAAGTATCAATATCGGTGTGAGCGCGCTGTCGGTAATGTTCCTGATCGGACTTGTACTGTTCCGGTTTTCGGCAAAGCTTAATGCGGAATATAAAAAAGTGTGAAAATAATCTGAAATTACGGGAAAGTTCTCAACTTTATGTGAGTTCCATGTTATAATTAAATACAGAGAATTAAACAGAGCGGATACATCCAGAGTATCCGCTTTGATTTTCATAAGAGCGGAAACAGTACAGGAGCAGTACATATGAAAGATTTTGTCAAATTGCAGGATATTACGAAGATTTATAAGATGGGAGAGATCGAGATCCGTGCTGCGGATAATATCAGTTTCTCGATTGATAAAGGAGAGTTTGTCGTTATTGTCGGGCCCAGTGGTGCGGGCAAGACGACAGTGCTCAATATCCTCGGAGGGATGGATACCGCTACAAGCGGAACCCTTCTTGTAGACGGAGATGAGATCACTGCTTACAATCCGAGACGGCTGACAGAATACAGACGGGAAGATATCGGCTTTGTTTTTCAGTTCTATAATCTGGTGCCGAATCTGACTGCTCTTGAAAATGTAGAATTGGCTCTTCAGATATGCAGGGATCCGCTGGATGCGAAAAAAGTGATGGAGGAAGTGGGGCTGGGAGACAGGCTGAATAATTTTCCGGCACAGTTGTCCGGGGGTGAACAGCAGAGAGTCTCGATCGCAAGGGCACTGGCAAAAAATCCCAAGCTGCTGCTCTGTGATGAGCCGACAGGCGCTCTTGATTACAATACGGGAAAAGCAATTCTCAAACTTCTGCAGAATATGTGCCGGGAGCGGGGAATGACTGTGATCGTGATCACGCATAATCAGGCGATCGCTCCGATGGCGGACCGGCTGATACATATCAAAAACGGTCAGGTCTCACAGATGGAGCTCAATGAGCATCCGGTATCGATCGATGATATAGAATGGTAGGGTAACGGCAGATGAAGAAAAAAGCATTGAGAAAGGACTTTTATATGGAGATAAGACGCAGTCTCGGGCGTTTTATGTCCATTTTTTTCATTGTTGCCATCGGCTGTTCTTTCTTTTCCGGAATCCGTGCATCGGAGCCGGATATGCGTTATTCAGGAGATGCATATTTTGACGAAAAGAATATGATGGATATCGAGGTGATCAGTACACTGGGACTCACGGATGACGATCTGCAGGCGATCAAAGACGTAGACGGGGTGTCGGCTGCGGAAGGAAGCTATTCCGTTGATGTACTGTGTTCGGAAGGGGATAATCAGATCGCGGTACATGTGATGTCACTTATGCCGACGATGAATCAGGTGCAGCTGGAGGAAGGGAGACTGCCGGAGGCAGAAAATGAGTGTGCGGTTGATGTTGATTATTTAAACGAAAGCAGTCTTGAGATTGGAGATGAGATCACATTTTCAAGTGGCAGCGACGATGATATTACAGATACGCTGAAGACTGATACATTTACAATTACAGGTACAGTGAGCAGCCCGAATTATATTTCTTTCCAGAGAGGAAGTACGACGATCGGCAATGGAAGCCTGGCAGCATTTATCGTAGTTCCGGAAGACAGCTTTTCTCTGGATGTCTATACTGAGATTTATGCACAGGTGGACGGTGCCAAAGAGATGACAGCTTTTACGGATGCGTATGACGACCACGTTCAGGAAGCAATGGATGCAATCGGGGCAATACAGGCGGAACGTGAGCAGATACGGTACGACGAGATCGTGGATGAGGCAAACGAAGCCCTTGAGGATGCGCGGCAGCAGGTCTCGGATGCAGAAACAGAGCTGGAGGACGGAAAGGCTCAGGCTGAGGCGGAGCTCGCAGATGCACGTCAGCAGCTTGACGATGCCCAGGAAGAAGTGGACAGTGGCTGGCAGGAAATCGAGTCATCGAGAGAACAGCTTGAATCATCCCGGCAGCAGCTCGTTGACAGTCAGGCAGAGGTGGATCAGGGTCAGGAAGAGCTAAATGCCAATATTGATGCACTGAATCAACAGATCGATGAGCTGAATGCCGCGAAGGAAGAATATAATTCCCTTGCGGCCAGCGGAGCAACGGACGATGTGACAATGGCTACGCTAAATGCCATGTACGAAGAGATACAGAAAGGCGAGGCGGCGATTGCGCAGGCGCAGGACCAGATTGATTCGGCGAAGGCAGAACTGGAATCCGGGCAGGAACAGATCAATAGCGGCTGGGATCAGATTACTGCAGGAGAGCAGGAACTCGCTGATGCAGAAGCGAAGCTTGAAGAGGCGGAAGCAGAAATCTCGGACGGCTGGGAAGAGTATTACGAGGGAGAAGCAGAGGCGGAAGCAGAGATTGCAGACGGAGAGCAGAAGATCGCGGATGCGAAAGAAGAGCTTGCAGATGCGGAAAACGAGATCAATGATATCGAGATGCCGGAGTGGTACATATACGACAGATCTAATCTGCCGGACTATACCGGATACGGAGAGAATGCAGACCGCATGCGGGCGATCGGCGAAGTGTTCCCGGCGATATTTTTCCTTGTGGCTGCGCTTATCAGCCTGACGACTATGACCCGTATGGTGGAAGAACAGAGGACGCAGATTGGAACACTCAAGGCGCTGGGGTATGAAAGGCATTCCATTGCAGGCAAATATCTCGGATATGCACTGCTGGCGACTGTATCGGGAAGTGTAGTCGGGATTCTGTTTGGAGAGAAAGTATTTCCGTATATTATTATCAATGCATATGGGATCATGTATCAACATATGAACGACATTGTCATACCGTACAACCTAGAATACGGATTGGGAGCAGCGGCAGCAGCGCTGGCAAGTACGCTTCTTGCAACAATTTTCTCATGTTACAAAGAATTGAGAGAACAGGCGGCGGAACTGATGCGGCCTCCGACTCCGAAACAGGGGCAGAGAGTGCTGCTGGAACGTGTGAAGTTTATATGGAAGCGGCTGAATTTTTCATGGAAAGCCAGTATCCGGAATCTTGTGCGCTACAAGAAACGTTTGTTTATGACGATCTTTGGCATAGGCGGCTGTATGGCCCTCATGCTTGTCGGATTCGGATTAAAAGATTCTATTTTTGCCATTGTCGATATTCAATACGGGGAGATCCAGCTTTATGACGGAAACATTATACTGAGTGATGATGCAACTGAGGAAGAAAAGAGCAATATCATCACGACACTTGAAAAAGATAGTAAAATGGCTGGTTCTACGGAAGGGATCCTGAGTCAGATTACGGTCGGAAATGGAGAAGAATGGCATGATGTCTATCTTGATGTGCCGAAAAATGTAGAAGAGTTTTCTGAATTTGTCGTTCTTCAGGACCGCGTAACAAATGAAAAATATGAGCTGGATGATTCGGGTGCCATCCTTACGGAAAAGATGGCGACAGAGCTGGACGTGGAACCTGGTGACACGGTCACGATCCGTGATGAGAATAGGGGAGACCTTGAAGTGGAGATCAGCGCTGTCTGTGAAAATTACATGAGCCATTATCTGTACATGACGCCTGCATATTATGAAAAAGTGTATGGAGAGCAGCCGGATTATAATTCGATCTTTTATAAAACCGCTGACCGCATCACAGAGGAGGCGGAACGTATCGGCGAGGAGGCGCTTACGCTTCCGGGAGCGCTGAGTGTAAGCTACACGACTGATCTGAGGGAGCAGGTAGACAATATGCTGGGCGCACTGGACGAAGTGATCGTCGTGCTCATCATATCTGCGGGTATGCTTGCATTTGTGGTGCTGTACAATCTCAATAATATTAATATTACGGAACGCCAGAGAGAACTGGCAACGTTGAAAGTGCTGGGATTCTACAATGGTGAGGTGGCAATGTATGTGTACAGGGAGAATATCGTCCTGACAGTTCTGGGAGCCGTTTTTGGCATCGTTCTCGGGAAGTTCCTGCATGGATTCATCATTGTCACGGTAGAGATTGAGTCGGTCATGTTCGGGCGTAATATCGATCTGAGCAGTTTTATATACGGATTCCTTTTGACAATCCTGTTCTCCCTGCTGGTAAACGGAGCGATGTATTTTAAGCTGAAGAAGATCAATATGGTAGAGTCGCTGAAAAGTGTAGAGTAAAGAGAAGTACAGAAAAAGTGCGGTCATCCGCACTTTTTCTGTTACTTTTTCGTCACAATATCTGTTCGGCGATAAGGACCAGCACCGGCATCGTTATTACAGCGAACATGGTCGTCATAGAAAAGATTTCCGAGGAATAGGTATAATTTTGTTTATATCGGATCGCCATCATTGTGCCGGTCGTGGCTGACGGGCAGGCAGCGGCGATCAGGATCGTCATGGATATTACAGATGGCAGGCGGAACAGCATCAGCAGAGCTATCGAGCAGAGCGGGAAAATGATCAGCTTGATCGCGGAGGCATAATAAAGCCGTAAATTCCGGCACATCTTCTTAAGATCAGCCTGAGCGACGGAGAAGCCTGCCACCATCATGGCAAGAGGCGTGTTCATATCCGCGATGTAGTTCATCGAATCCAGAAGGACTGACGGGATTTCCAGCTGTAAAAAGAACAAAAGTACTGCGATCAGTGTTGCGATGAACATAGGAGATACAAGTCCTTCTTTGAGATTCTTGAAGGAAAATCTTTTCTCCATCAAAATAACACCATGAGTCCATGAAAACAGGTTGAACATGACCATATATGCACTTAGATAAAAGACCCCTGTATCTCCGAGTACACTTCCGATCAGCGGGATGCCGATGAAACCGCAGTTGGAATACATGGCGTTGAACCTTTCAATGCTGTAGTCAGTATCGATTTTGGGACGGATCAATGCGGTTGAGATCAGGATGCCGAGGACATGGGTGGCAGCAGCCGCTGCGAAAGCAAGCAGAAGCCCCCGGACCAGTGCAGGATCATATTTCGTCTGATAGACGGTGATGATCAGGACCGGATTGACGACCAGAAGGAGGAGATTTGAAACAGTTTTATTTCCGGTCTGATCCACCAGACCGATTTTGAAACATACAAATGCGAGCACCATGATAAAGAACATCTTTAATAGCTGCTCGAAAATAAGGATAAACATAATTTATATACTCCGTTTTATTTATCTTACCGGTGGATACCGGACTGCAGTTCGTCAGCCCAGGACTGGAGACTGTAGGTATGTCCGTTAAACAGTTTTAGTATCACGCCTGTCGGATTATCTTCATTGGCGAATGCATTCGCTTCGTCTGTATCTACATGCATGGCGAGCGAGTAGGACGGACTGACTCTCACAACGACATCGGAGAAGATCAGCGAACGTTCATAACTTGTTGTAATAACAAATACGATATCATTGTCTTTTACGTGAGCGCGGATGGCATCAACGGGGGTCATATGGATGTGGCGTTTGGCTACGATGACACCTTTTTCCAGTTCGATTTTCCCTTTTGGCCCGATCAGAGTACATCCCGGGGTGCCTTCCAGATCACCGGACTGCCGGATCACGCTTTTAATGCCCAGACGTCTCGCATCTGTGACAGAAATTTCCACCTGTGTTTCCCTGCGGCATGGCCCGAGTATGACGACCTTTTCAAATCTTCCTTTCGGTCCGGCGACAGTCAGCCTTTCTTTGCAGGCATACTGACCGGGCTGGCTTAATTCTTTTGCAAATGTGGGTTTTGCCCCCGCCCCGAAAAGCGTCTCAAAATCTTCCTGCGTGATATGGATATGTCTTGCAGAAGTTTCGATCGGAATTGTTAAACTCATGGATCTCCTCACTCCTTCACCTTATTAGATTTTAGCAGAATAAAGTGTTGTTTTCAATAATGATTTACTGCAGCAGCAGGGTTGTTTCATGAATACACCTATACCGCCTTTTAGAAATATACTCTTATTCCTTCCCGACTATCACGCGCGTTTATCTGGCATACTCCATCTGGTTTTGTAAAAATGCGCAAAATATCCCCTTTGGTCATTTACATATTTTTTCAAAAGCTTTATACTCAGATTAGTAAAAGCTTTTTACTCCGCGAAAGACATATTTTTCAATCAAGGCATGGTCATCACAGAATTCGTCCATCATTTCGGTCATGAGGTCAGACCGTTTTTCTCGTATCATGGCGATCCGCAGAAGGTTGTAGCTGAACTTCCGCAGCAGGGCCAGATTATTTTTCGATTTCTTTGCTGGTGACCTGTCTTCGCGGAATGTATCATCCAGCACATGGTGCAGTTTATTCTCAACTGCCCAGTGCGCCCTCTTATAGCCTCCCATTTCTTCTGCTGTTAATTCCCGGTCTGATATCATCCCCGTGATCTGGATATCACTGTCCTCTCCATCTCCCTTTTTCGGCTTTGGTTTCCTTCTTGATCCCTGTTTCCGAAATGTTTCTTCATCTGGTGTAATGTCATTCCCATTTTCATCCCTTTCGATCGGGATCCTGATCTGCTCTGCCTCCCCTGCTGTACGGATAAACGGCCATTCTTCCTGTGTCTTTGTCAGCAGTGCCGGATACCGGCATACCCGGTACCGCCGGATCTCATACCGGTCCCTGTTTTTCTCTTTCAGGCAGATCTCTTCATACACTTTCATCATTTCCGGATGTCTCGGCTGAAATCCGGAATCCTCCCGCATCCTGCCGTAGTCCTCTGTCAATTCCCGGAAATATTTTTCGATTTCTTCATAACTCTGAGGCTGATTTCTTTTTACTGTAAGAACAAAATGTCCTCCCTGCCTGATGATCTGCCCCATGATCTCTGTCTGGGTGCCTATTGCATCAAGTGTCACTGTGCTTTCCCTGATGTCCAACACTTTCAGGAGTTCCGGGATTACCGTGATCTCGCATTCTTTATTTTGAAGCGGAAGCTGGGCCAGTACCAGGCCTGTTGCGGCATCGATCGCATTCATGACCATCGGAGCCCGGAAATTTTTTACTTTT
>DWWO01000118.1 GCA_019119675.1 Candidatus Mediterraneibacter faecipullorum
AGCATCCAGCTGGTTGTCAGCAGTTGCCACCAGCCTGATTCCCATTGCCTGGAAATCATCCGGAAGGTTTTCTGTTCCGACCACTACCTCAAGGTACTGATCCCTGACACCTGTAAACGCATTGTCCATTCCGGTCAGTTCAAGATCCAGCCATTCGGATCCGTCCACTGTATACTGGAGCTTTGACGCCTCAAAATGATTCTTTCCTGTACCCAGCAGGAAGCGGATATCGCTGATGCTGATCACGCGGTTATACATCACGCCTACATAGTCGCCTGTATAGATCCATACCGGATTTCGATAGCTTGCCATTGTGCTGTCATCGCCATCGAATACATTATCGGTACTTCCGTTTGGAGAATCCGTCCTGTTTGTGATAAAGGACTGGATGACTGCATCCGGATTCATCGCCGTCTCCGCATACTTGGAAACATAATCTGCCGCGGCCTGGATAAACGGAACGATATGCTGTACTCCTACTTCTGCATACTCATAATGGTCGAGGTACCAGAGCGCATGCGTCTTGGAGCTGTCAAATGCTGTCTTTCCTGCCGTATTATACTGAAGGATCGCAGTTGTATCACCATTGATCACTGCTTTGACTCCATTCAGATAAGCGATCGCTGCATCCGTCGTATCATCCCAGCAGTCAAGCCAGTAGATAATCTGATCTCTGACATTGGTATCTCCTGCCTGAGCCTCATATATATCTGCCGCATCCTGAAGCACTTCAAACTCGGCAATCAGAGCATCCACATCCTCTGCTGTCACAGTATTAGAGTTCAGCTTGTCCTTGAACGCTGTGAGCATCGGCGCCAGGTCAACAGATTCCTGAAGCGCTGTTACCCTGCTGTCCATGTTCTGGTTCATCATGTGCTTGGACAGTTCTCTGAGCGCGTTGGATCCCTCTGTCTCGATTGCGGAATTATGATCTACATATTTAAAAGAATTATTCCATGCCAGATCTGCTTCCTCTTCCGTCTCCCATATATTCCAGGAATAGCATGCGTTTCCGAAAATTGCCACCTTGCTCGGTTCTGACTGCTGCATCGGGTTCAGCACGATACCCTGGATCTTAGCCGGATCTACCCCCGGATGGAGGAATGTGCTGTATCCGCCCATGATCAGATGATTCTTAGAGTTATCTGTACAAGGCCAGTTAATCCACATGTAAGGTCCGCGTCCTGCCGTATTCGTAAAGGTCTCTGTGAAGCTGTTGCTTACTTCGCCCCATATTCTTCCGCCAGTCATAACGATCTGTACATTCTCCGGGAACTGCTGATAGTAGCTCTGTCCGTTGTACATATATTCAACTGTACAGAACGGAAGAGTCTGCTTCAGATCCGGGTATTTCTTGCCCATCTCTGCCAGCCAGTCCGTCATATCGTTCAAAAACTTAATGTAGTTGTCTGCTCCCACATTAGCAGCGTCGTCGGCCAGAATTGCAACCTGCCTTACGCCGGCCTCAATCACCTGCTCAAATTTTGCCTGCACAATCGCCAGGTCTTCCTGATAATGCTCTTCCGTATCAAACCTGACTGCATTATTCATAAATGTATGAAGTGCATACACAAACCGGCACTTGGAAGCATTTCCCGCGTCGGCGAGAGGCTTGATCAGCGTCTCGATCTCCTCGTCCGTATAAAGCTGTCTCCAGTTGGAGTTATGCTTCGGATCATTCTTCGGCGCATAGAAATAAGAATTCAGTTTATAGTATCCGCCCCATGTCATCAGGTTAATCCTGTCTTCTGTTGACCACGGATTGCCATAGTATCCTTCAATAAATCCGCGGCTTGCCACGTCCGCCCAATCCTCAATGTGGAAATTACGGATCGTGTAGCTGTCCATCTGCTTAATGATATGATACAGTGATGTCAGACCGTAAAAGCTGGCGTCTGTATCCGCTCCGAGGACTGTGATCACACCGTCACCACTGTCCAGAACATAGGAGTCAAGCTCATCAAACAGCCCCTCTGTCGTTACCTCGATATTCTCGTCGACATAATTGTCAACATACTCACCGGATCCGTCGATTCCGACGAGGATGTTCGTCATGCCATCCACGATACTATCTGATTCCTCGACTGAAATATCGCTCTTGAGTGCAAGCGTCTCATTCAGCCTGTCCTTCGTCGCTTCATCGATCCCGCTCTCATAGACCACATTGACTTCGTCGCGAATGATGTAATCCCCATCCTCGTACGTCATCACATGAGGCGTTGGATAGATCTCGTACTCAGTCTGGTCAGCTGCTTCCGCTTCTGCTGCCGGCGCAATGTAAAGACTTCCCGCCAGCATCGCAGCCGCCAGGACAAACGAGCCTGCCCTGCGGAATCCTCTGCGATTCCAAAAAGTTACTTTGTTTCTCTTCACTTTTCATCTACCCTCCATTTCTATAGATTATCCATAGCGAGATATCGACCTGTATAAAAAAAACCGATTCCCGAAAGATAAACTGCCGTAATTACCCCTCTTTCTTCGGAATTCGGTTTTGCCCATTGCTGGTAACAATCCATATCTGCGCTATAATTGATACAATTATAGCAATTTGTGGCAGAAATGTAAATAGAAATTGTCGTTTTTCACAAACCATGAAAACTAAAGCAAGAATTTTTGTGCCGTTTTTTCTGTTTTTGGTATGAGAATCTACCTATTATATAAAATATATCCAATTAGGATTTCACGGATCCTCAAGAAGAACAGTATCCGCCAGGTCTCGGGCAGGACCGGGCTTTATTCCGCTGCAAAAACAAAAACCCGAACACTCTTCCGAGCATTCGGGTTTCCTCATTGAGAGGCGCAGACCGGATTTGAACCGGTGAATCAGGGTGTTGCAGACCAGCAAAAAAATCCTCGGAACCCGCTAAAACTCTGGGGAATTTTAAATGTGTCCACCTTATTTCCACCCTATTCCACTAAATTCAAACCGAGCAGTCGTGCCAACTAAGGTATTTTAAAAGTCCGACCTCTGCCATTTTACTGCTGATTTTCTGCACCTACAAGTTACGCACTCATTATAAGCTATAAGTCTGCCTTTCGTCTACGTTGTTTTGAAACTTTTAATATTTACATTACATATCAATCCATTTGGAGGACTAAACATATGAAATATCAATTAGAAATCAAACAGCTTGTGGATTATCCACGCTGCCGGATCTACCGGTCATTTATCCGAAATCTTATGGAAGATAGGAACATCCGTACCAACGGAGGCTCCTATCTTTTTTATTATATCGTTCTCTGCTCATATGCGAATTACCGAATGTCCAGAAGAAGACTTGAAGGTATGTCATATACTCTGCAGGCAGGTGAATGGATCTGCCCCATTACAGAATTACAGGAAGCATTTCGTTTCCGCTTCCATCACCAGGTAATCTTAGTGTTGCAATTTCTGGAAGAACAACATTATGTTTCCTATTCCATCCTCGGTAAAAATCGGCTGGTCAAGTTCTCAATCCTGGACTGGAAAACAGAAAATACGATTCTTGGATACAGTTATCCCTGCCAGAAAGACAGCGGATTCTATTTCTTTCCGATTACCAAAGTCCATGAACTGATCAGTATTGGAAAATGCTCTGAAATGGATATCCTGCTGGATCTCTGGATACACGCTGTCTACAACGATGTTCAGGTGCAGGGATCGGATCTGGGGCCGGTGGTATATTTTCGGAATCATACCGGAAGTCCGATAACAAATTATACTGAACTTGCAGAGCGCTGGGGCCGATCACGGGCAACAGTCTGCCGTATCCTGAAAAAACTGGATTCCTTAGATCTGCTGACCTTAATTCCTTTTACCGGCTCACACGGCAGCATCATTTACTTGAACAACTATCTGTCTACTATGTTCTCCATCAGTGATGTCCTCATTGACAAAGAAGAGGTTGCGCTTGCCTTAAGCCTTCCCATTCAGGTGCCGGATGATCCGGATAGCGTTTCAGAACCAGACATTACAGAGCAGATCAGCATTTCAGATGAATCCGATAGCGTTCCAAAACCGGTGATTCGTTACGTCGTTGGAAAAGTGGCAGATTTACTGCAAACACAGGGGCTCCCATGCTGTCAGTGCAGGAAAGCCCGTTACCAATTATCTCGGTTATCAGACAGCAGGGGAGGGGTAAACAGTATCTATAGTCTTGAGATTATCTGCCCCTATGGGAACATGGCCTATCGGTTTGAACTATCCATGACACCGCAGGAAGATCCACCCACACTGTTCGCCGAGATTCCTGCTGTAGCATTGAAAGGAGGCTCCGCCCATGCCTAGAACAAAGAAAAATCATATCGCCCAAAATGAAGATCCAAGATTCCATAATACCTATCAGTTTTTAAAGCACTATCGCGACGCCACATACAGTCTGAAGGTGGTGGTTCACCAGCTTGAAACGCAATTCCAGATTGACTATGGAACATCCATAGATCATTTTCTGGATTCCATCTATGCTGCAGGGGCGGATTTGAACGGCTCGGATATCGAAGAGCGGGCAAAAAGTATCGAGAGGAGTAACAAAATGCTCAAACTCCTTGACTCTGCTGTTGATCTGCTGAGGAGCAATCATAAATACGGGGAGCAATACTACTGGATTCTCTACTACACCTTCCTCTCCCCGCAGGAGCTGAGGAATACCGACGAGATCATAGACCGGCTTGCGCCGCATATAGACAGGCTTTCTTACCGCACCTTTTACCGGAGACGGCACGCTGCCATAGAAGCGCTCAGTGCGATCTTATGGGGATTTACTGCCAAAGAAACCATTCATCTGCTGGAGCAGTTTTTCCCCGAAGAGGGAACGTCACAAGATGGCAGTACATTGGCACAGAGATGCGATTGAAGGGGTAATCCGGCAGTGCTACAATAGTCATGCTTATAGTTTTCACATTTTATCAGCACCCGTAGAAGGTGCTTTTTTTGTACATGTAAACCACTGACTATCCCGAAAACTGCCAATCTTACACGTAGACTTGTACGTGAACAATACGTGCAGAGTATCACGTACTGATTACGTGTATCTGCACGTACAGACAGAATAACAAGGAGATTCAGAAATGAAGACGAGAGAAGAAATCTACAGCCAGGAAGGTGCTTCCCTCCTGCACATTATCACCACTTATCATGCATTGACCTATGAACAGGTTATCCGCAGTTTCCGCAAAAAGCCGGATACAATAAGTCACCTGATTCAAAATCTTTTGAAACAGGGGCGTATTTACTACGATCCTGACAAGAATCTGCTTTTAGATCGTCCGGAAGCTGCTGACGAAGCCAATGCTGGGATTATTGCAGCATACTGGGTTATGCTGGACTTTGAGAAGGCAGTCGTGTATCACACCAGCGGAGAATTTCCCGTTACGATTAATTTTTTCTCCAATGCAGAGGAATATGAGATCATTTATGTTCCAGAAGGGAAAGAATTCCTTTTAAACCGTATTCTTGCCAAACAGAAGACCGATGCGAACCGGTTGGTTATTGTTTCGACTCCAGATCAGGCTCGGGAACTTCATATTCCCCATGTACTTGCTTTCTGTACGGTGGCATCAGATGGAACGGTCAGCTACTACCAGAAAGGAGGAGATCACTCATAGACTCTACAGAACTTCTACAGCGGATAGAGACAATTGAGGATGGAATGGATAAGCTCAAAAACACAGTTTTTGCAATGAAAATGACCGACATCCGAAAATATCCGGCCAATTATGAAGAACTCAGTACCGACGCTGCACTGCGGGCAGAACGGCTGGCCTGTCAGCTAAGGAATATCATTTTTGCCACAGATATTCTTCCAAAGCCGGAATATATGGATCGTGCTGCCAAAGTTCAGGGAATCCAGTTTGATACGGACGGCAGTATCCTGACCATTCGCCTGCCCGGGCTGCTTCCTAAGCGGAAAGTACGCACAAACATAGGTTACATTAACGATCCTCTGTACTATAGCCTCAAGTCTTACCTTGCTGAGCATCCGGTTCCCGTTTTTGTAAACTGTGTCGTTTGCTTTATCCAAGTATATGACCGCAAACTGCCCCTTAGACGTATTCGTGACTACGACAATATGGAATTTAAACAGATCCTGGATACCATTTCACCGTTTGTTCTAAAGGATGACAGCGGGCTTTACTGCGACTCCTACCATACAACGGAATTAGGGAATGAGGACTATACTTCTGTCAACATTATGGAGAAATCCGTATTTCCCGCATGGCTTCGGAGTATGAAAGAGCAGATATCTGACTTGTCGGAAATTTCCTGATTTCAGCCGATTTTTTACCGACATAGGTAATTATGCCAGATAACCGCTGATTTTTCTGCTTCGCTGCTTGATGTCAGCCCGCCGGATTTACCCAAGTCGGGAGTCTGATGGGTATTTTTTAGGAGTGATGCTTATTCTAAAAGACTCAACACGTTATCATCTTCTGGAGCTGACGGCACTTTGCGGAGAGTTCCCGGCTGATCAGTTATATCGGCTGATCCCCAGTTCATCCTATGCTGAAAAAGTAATTACTCAGCTTAAATCGGAAAAATTGCTGCGGGTTCACTACCGGGATAAACTGAGGGGATACCGTCTCACTAAGCGCTCCAAGGAGTATCTCTTACAGGAAGCTCCAAAGCGCTTCGCCCTGTATCTCACCGGTAATGCAGACACAAATCAGATCCGGTCAGAAAAAAGTCGGCGTCTCCGGCTCCATCTCAGGGCAGAAGGATATCTTACATTGTTTCATGCGGGAATCCCTGTTTTTCCTGATGAGAAGCCGGATCTGTTTTTCCCCGGCTATAAAGCCGGTATCTGGAATGTGCGAAGCTATCCATTGTTCTATTCCGCAAGAGAAATCAAACGACTGGGAGATGATACAACAAAAATCCGTAATTCACGGTGCATGGGAATCGTGCTCACGTCAGAATGCATCTTTGCAATCTATAATACCGGAAACGCCCTGATGAAATGGGAATATCGGACAGAAATTCGCGTCAACGCATTTTTGCAACAGTATTTATCCGGGAATCCCTATCCCGGCATTCCAAAGGTCCGAGCGATTATGCTGGGCCGGGATATGGACATGGCGTACCGACTGTTGACCAGCACGGGCGGCCACAAGAAAGCCTTCTTCTCATTGGACACTTCCTATGAGCACTTTCACTATGTTCCTAACACACCGGAGGGAGAGCTGCTGTTAAAAGTATTGTGCAGCCCTCTGCTCCAGAAAAGATTAAATCAACTGCTCAGATCAGACTTGCTGCCGCCGGATCGCCAGCTTGCCATTGAGCATGATGCCCTTACTTCTGAAAAAGATGTTGTGCTGTTTGCGTATGATTTTGACATGCTGCGCATCAACAAATTCAATACTGCATTAAAGCTGTTTGGCCGTCGCGGTGTTCTCATCGCCTTCGACTTTCAACTTCCTGTACTGAAGGCTTTCCTGGGAGAAGACCTCCAGTATTCCAGTATTGACCTTCTGAAGTTTAAAAGGGGTTTTTTACATGGACCATAAATGGTGGAAATCAATTTTTCTTCTGCCAATTATCGGCTGCACTCTTTATGCCGGAGGATATGTCGCTCAGTTTATACGCAACTATCAGCTCTGGGAACGGGAAGGGCATTTTGCAGGGGATGGCACAAATCCCCTTCTTCCCTCCATCGCTCCGACAGAATGTTTCGCAGCCTTAACTGACTTCCCGTACAATCTGTATGGGATTTTTATTTGTCTGGCAGCCTTTGCTCTGCTGGCTTTCCTGCTTATGCGGATGGGCCTTGACAGAAACGGAGGCGTATCAGACCGAGAACGGAATCTAAGCTATTCCAATAAGGGGACCTATGGCACCTCCGGCTTTATGACACCGCAGGAGATGCACCAGGTTCTGGAACTTGTTGACAATGTAAAGCATACGAAAGGACAGATTCTCGGCAGACTCGGGAACAAAGCAGTCTGTCTTCCGGAAGAAACCAGAATGAACCGCAATGTTGCGGTATACGGCGCATCCGGATCAATGAAATCCCGCGCCTATGTACGAAATGCAGCCTTTCAATGCGTTGCCCGCGGAGAAAGCCTGATATGCACCGATCCAAAATCAGAACTTTATGAGGATCTTGCAGTCTATCTGGAAAATAAGGGATATATCGTAAAAGTCTTTAACCTGGTAAGCCCTGAAAACTCCGACAGTTGGAACTGTCTTATGGAAATTGATGGTTCTGAAACAATGGCCCAGATATTTGCGGATGTGGTCATCCAAAATACCGGAACCGGCAAAGGGGATCGATTCTGGGATAACGCGGAGCTCAATCTTTTAAAGGCGCTGATCCTTTATGTGGAGCAGGGCTACCCGCCTGAAGCAAAAAATATCGGGCAGGTATACAAACTTCTGACCATGAGTTCCGAAAAGGAGCTGAATGCTCTTTTTGACCTCCTTCCGGTCAGTCATCCGGCAAAGGTGCCATACTGTATTTATAAGCAGGCATCCGAAACCGTGCGAAGCGGCGTAATCATCGGTCTTGGATCACGACTCCAGATCTTCCAGAACAAAATTATCCGGCAGATCACCTCATATGATGAGATTGACCTTACGCTGCCCGGCCAGAAAAAATGCGCTTATTTTTGTATTGTGAGCGATCAGGATCATAGTTTTGATTTCCTGTCCTCACTTTTTTTATCCTTTATTTTCATCAAATTAGTACGCTTTGCGGATATCCACGGTGAAAATGGGCAGCTCCCTGTGCCGGTCCATATCCTTGCAGATGAACTGGGCGCGGCTTCCGGAACAATCCTGGATCTTCAGACGAAGATCTCTGTGATCCGCAGCCGCCGTATCAGCATTAGCTGCATCTTCCAAAATCTGCCCCAGATGCAAAACCGCTATCCGTATAATGCATGGCAGGAAATTTTAGGAAATTGCGATTCCACAGTCTTTTTAGGCTGTACAGATCCAATTACTGCCACTTTTATATCCGAGCGCACGGGCATTGCCTCCGTCAATGTTTCTTCGGAGGCCAAACAGCTCAATAGCTGGCGTGTTTCTGATTATACTCCGGAATATCGCCGCACGGAGTCTATCGGCAAGAGAGCTGTACTGACTCCGGATGAAGTGCTGAGGCTGTCTCTGGATGAAGAACTCATTATCCTGCGAGGGCAGAAAGTGCTGAAAGCGAAGAAATATGATTATACAAGGCATCCCGAATCAAAGAAGCTAGTGAAACGGAAAGCCGCCAGTCATATTCCCAAATGGCGGGAGCTGCAGACGGAAGAATCCGACTATGCTCCGGCTGTACCAAAGCCTAAGCGCCCCGGCCGGAAAAAGAAGCGCCCGGATTTCCCTCCTGTACCTTCAGAAGATATGAATGTGCAGGAGCCGGAACCCTATTTTTCTCAAGAAACAGAGTTTGATGACCTGCTTTCTGAAGAGGATGATTTTCTGACACCCATAGATAAAAATTCAATTATGTCTTAAAGAAAGGATACAAACTATGCCAAATGAAATGAACAATATTTTAACTCTGGAAAATGACGCTGCAGTTGAAACACAAAAATCTAAGGAAGATCTGATATGGCACGAGATAACCAACGCTTACCGCACCCGCCGGATACTGACCGGGATGCTTGGCGGAATTGAAAAGCTGGAGGGCGGAGCTACAATCACGATCGTTTACTACAAAAACTTCCGTGTTGTCATCCCCATAACAGAAATGATGATCAATCTGATTGAAGATGAGACGCACAATTATGGGGAGCTGTCTCTGCGGCAGAATAAGATCGTAAACACAATGCTCGGCTGCGAGATTGACTTCATCATCAAGGGTCTGGACAGTAAAGAACGAAGCATTGTCGCAAGCCGGAAAGATGCCATGCTCAAGAAACGGCAGATCTTCTATTTTGATCAGGATTCATCCGGAACTCCGAAAGTCTATCCGGATCGGGTGGTGCAGGCCCGGGTGATCTCTGTTGCGGAAAAGGTCGTTCGCGCGGAGATATTCGGTGTGGAGACATCCATTCCCGCAAAGGATCTATCATTTGACTGGCTGGGTGATGCCAGAGAGCGTTTTCACGTCGGGGATCATATCCTTATCCGGATTCAGGAAGTAAAAGCAGAAGATCCGGAGCACATTTCCGTCCGGGCAGATGTAAAAAGTGTAGAAGGGGATACCAGCAAGGCAAATCTGGCACTTTGTAAGGTACAGGGAAAATATGCCGGCACGGTTGAAGATATCCATAACGGAACAGTATTCGTCAGGCTTCAGATCGGTGTCAATGCCATTGCCCATACCTGCTATGACAGCCGGACTGTAGGAAAAAAGGATGATGTTTCTTTTGTTGTTACTCACATAGACTCTGAGCGTAATGTGGCACTTGGGATTATTACAAGGATTATCCGGCAAAATCTATAACAATCTAGGGGGCAACTTTGCCCCCCTTTCCTATTTTAATTCATTATTATTATCAAAAAATGTGCAAAACTCATCATTTATTTTTATCATATACTCGATGAGTAATAGCAATATGTAAAAATAGTATTGATAATGTACTCCTTCATCATTACTGTCTGATTGTGTACCATGCATATATTTATTTCGGATATCAAGCCCATTATTATATTTTGATTTATTGAGTAAATAGTCTATCCAATTCTGCTCTGGAAGTGAAAAAAGTGTGCTTTCCATCTTAATTATTCTTTTATCATAAAGTAAGTCAAATAATCTCCTAAACTTTGGGGAATAATAATAGGAATTTATCACTTCATTTTTATGCAAATCCAACATAATAGAAAACAGATACCAATCTTTTATTTTCACATATCCATCTTTGTCATACAGAATCCAACCATTTTTCGCGAGCCATTCCAAATCATCTAAAGACGCCTCGCTAAAATCTTCCTTTTTAACATTTTCATGTGTTATTAACTCGGAAAAACTTTTATAGTTTTTATTTATCCGGGAAACCCAGTGTAACAAACATTGATCTGAAAAAAGCAAATATTGTATATGTTCAAATTCTGAACCTGTACCATAAATATATTTATTTTTAAGTAGACTGGGGATTTGTGATACCCCCACTGTACCTGATGTCATTTGCAATAATTCATGATCTATCTCACCATCTTCAACATATAATTTAAATTGCTTTAACACGGACTCCATTTCTGGTAACATATGCCTACATTTTTCTAAATATGAACTACTTGCCGATGGCAATTTAATCGTAAATCCAGAGATACCAAATTCATCTCTAAGATACTCGTTAAAGAACCACTGTATGACATCTTCTAATAATACACCTTGCCTTGCCAACTCCTGATAATACCCTTTTACCTGAAGTAACGCCAATGCCATTTTCATATAAAATATACTTCCAGCTAAATAATCATTTTGAGATCTAATAATTATTTTTTCCATTAAGATTGGTATCTCAGATTTCTTACTTACGAGCGGTATCCGCATCTCACGATCGGCAAACCCAAACAAATAAATAAAATTATTTAGTAATGTGGGATAATCTTTATTATTGGCAATCCACTTGCGATCATATATATAATACTGGCATTGTCTCTCCTGTTCCTCCTCTAATGGGATTGTACAGTCGCGAAAAGATACACAAATCTCATGATCTATTTTTACTCCCTTGTTTTCTCTCTCCATGTCAGTAATAATTTCTTTTCGTTTTCTTGCAGCATTCAATTTCACCTTATCACTAATTGGCAGTTGAGCATTACTGCGTACACCATATATAATTTCCAAATAATTGATATGAGCTAAAGGTGAATTAATATAATTCATAAATATCTCATTAATATCATCCTCTGAGAGCTCTGGTAAGCAGATAGAGTGTTTCGTATTTAAAGGATGAATTTCATATTTATCTAATAGTATTTTCGCTGCGTCGGGGGTGTTTAAAAACCATTCTCTTAAAACTTCAGTATAAAATTTTACTATCTGGGAATGCTCCAATATCTGCGTTATCAGCACTCTAGACTTATATATAACTTTTTTAAATGTGCCACTGCTTACTTTTTTATATATTTTATACCTTTCAAATAGTGTCCAAAAATCTTCTTTATATTCCCACTCTATTTCATCATATAGGTTTTGAAAATTCTCATCAATGATATGATTCATATATCTGCCAAGGTACTTTTCTAATATTTTTTCATATTGTAACGAAAGCTGATTTAATTCTTCTTGTTTCTGATATATCATTTTATCAGATTGCATCCAACGAAGTATATTATATATTTCAAGGACATCATTAATAGAAAAATCGTTTACATTTTCTTGTGAAACCGCTTGACTAATATTTTCTATCTTCTGTATAAATATATCAGTATCAGTCCAATGCAAATAGCCATATTTTATTCTTGTCATTTTAACCTCTTTATCTACACCGTTTTTATAAAAATTATAGCACTCAACATTTCACTGTGCCACCTTGTTTTACCTTTGCAAAATGTAGCTGGCATCCGCTTAGAAAGCTCAGAATTTCAATATTTCCCTATGAATAAGGTGGCAGAATAAGGTATCGCCTTAGACCCCGATCTTATTGCTAATAGAAGCCGGCCATGGTATATTTGTCTGGTATAATCTGGGAGAGAAACGGATGCGATTTCTGTCAGCCCTCTAAGATACAAAGGAGGGTGATGCCAATGAACGCTATGGAAGTAATGACATTAGTGCTTGTAATCTTTGCGGCTTTAACTTACATAGATCATCATAACGACAAAAAGAAATAGCATCCCATAACCGCCTAAAGTTCGAGATGCTATCGCTTTTTTGATAGATATAACTGAGGGCATCAGATCTTGCATCTGATTACCTTTCTACCCAGATTATACACTGAGGACTTGAATATTTCAAGTCCTCAATATCTTTCGTCAAGATAACTTAACTTTCTAGTTCATTGAATTCGGTCACATATTTCGCTGAATTTATCCATAATATCTTCCAGAGCCTTTTCACCATTCTCATAGTCGAGCTCTATTGTTCCTCTTTCAGTATCTTTGATATTTGTTTCAAAGGATAAAAGTTCATCCAATGACATTTCCCAGTAAAATCTAGTATCTACTATAAAATTTTCAATCTGTTTTCTTCCTACGTCATCTGCTTTTGCATATAAGAACCCACAGGTTGCTAAAACTGCTGCAAGCGGATTTTTTCTGATAAAATCACTATCTGCTATTCCTGCAAAGCCGGATCTATCACATTGGAAGACCCGCCTTATTTCATGTTCTAAGCTCACAGCATATCCTTGGGCTCTAATAACTGCGTTATCCATATGCAGTTACCTCCCTAAAAATTCTTTTGCCAAATACCTGCATCGCACCTTTTTTCTGTTCAAAAAAGGCACCCTACCTGGATGCCTAGAATACGCTATGAAAGAAATTCACATTTCTTTACGAACTCTATGCAGTTGTAAAGGTTCAATACATATTTGGCTGCTATATATTAACAACAGCGCTCTTGGTATTGATAATATAGCACATGTTATCAGCACTGTCAATAGTTGAGTGCTTGAGTTTCCGCAGAATTATCCCCCTCAGACATATCTGCCGCCTTTTGTTATTCACAACTTTCAAAAAATGGCCAAAATATAAGGAATCCTGTTCCTTTTTGATGT
>DWWO01000119.1 GCA_019119675.1 Candidatus Mediterraneibacter faecipullorum
GTTGGGGGCTTTTGCCCCCAACATCATTTTATCTGTGAAAAGGAGATTTATTATGATATTAGGTTCACACGTCGGCATGAGCGGTAAAGAAATGCTCCTCGGTTCTGCGAAGGAGGCTGTCTCTTACGGAGCCGACACTTTTATGTTCTATACCGGAGCACCCCAGAATACAAGGAGAAAAGAGATCAGTGAGTTGAATATCGATCCCGCATGGGAATATATGAAAGAGCATGGGATCCACGAGATCATTGTCCATGCACCGTACATTATCAACCTGGGCAACTCCGTAAAACCAGAGACTTTCTCCCTCGCAGTCGAATTTCTCGCCAGGGAAATCGAACGCACCGTAAACTGCAGGAGTCACACACTTATCCTCCACCCCGGCGCGCACGTGGGAGCCGGAGTCGAAACAGGCACAGCACAGATCATCAAAGGACTCAATGAGGTGCTTACTTCGGACACAGACTGTTTTATTGCTCTTGAGACCATGGCCGGAAAAGGTTCCGAGATTGGCCGTTCTTTTGAGGAACTGGCGCGGATTTATGATGGTGTAACACATAATGATAAGCTCAGGGTATGTTTTGACACCTGCCACACAAGTGACAGCGGTTACGACATCATCCATCACTTCGACAATATTATAGACGAATTTGACCAGATCATAGGTAAGGACCAGATTGCTGTATTCCATATCAACGACAGTAAGAATGTACCGGGAGCCGCAAAAGACCGTCACGAGAATATCGGCTTTGGCGAAATTGGGTTCGATGCACTCAATTATATCGTTCACCACCCTGATTTCGAAAAAATCCCGAAAATACTGGAGACGCCATATATTCCTTCTCCCACTGCACCGAAGAAATCCTATGCCCCATATAAATATGAAATTGAAATGCTGAGAAAAGGTATATTTGACCCGAATATGAAAGACATCATTATCAGTGCAAACGAAAATACTCTCTGACAATTCTGAAAACACTCTTGACATTTTCCCGCAGCGAATATATTATTGTATTATATCAATAATACAATTGCAGGACGAGGGATATCCCTCGTCCTGCAGGGAACTGCCAAAGGCAGTTCCCTCAAAAAAAGAATATGAGGTGATCGAATGCCATGGAATCTGGATAATGACCGCCCCATCTATCTTCAATTGATGGAGCGAATTCAACACGACATCATTTCAGGTGTCTATCAGCCCGGAGACAAACTGCCCTCCGTACGCGATCTTGCCGTAGAGGCCGCCGTCAATCCAAACACAATGCAGAAAGCCCTGTCTGAACTGGAGCGCTGCGGACTCGTACACTCACAGCGCACAAGCGGCCGCTTTATAACAGATGATACTGCCATGCTCAAAGAGATGCGGACAGAACTGGCACAGGAACACATCCGTGATTTCTTCAAACAGATGCGCAAGCTCGGCTTTTCTGACGAGGACACCCTCGAAATGATAACGGACACAATCAAAAAGGGAGGTTTACAATGAGACCGATTCTTGAATGTCAGAGACTGACGAAAAAATACGGCAGCTTTTTCGCCCTTTCCAATCTGAACCTGTCTATTGATCGAGGACAGATCGTAGGCCTTCTGGGGCCCAATGGAAGCGGAAAGACCACACTGATCAAGCTTGCAAACGGGCTTCTTGTCCCCACAGACGGACATATTATGATCAACGGTCTTGCACCCGGAACAGCGACAAAAAAAATCGTATCCTATCTTCCGGACCGCAGTTATTTCAGCGAGCATATGAAAGTGAAGGAGATTTTTTCCTATTACTCAGACTTTTACAAAAACTTCAGTACAGAGCGCGCATTAAAGATGCTCGACACACTTGAGATCGATCAGAACACACGGATCAGCGCTCTTTCAAAAGGCACTAAAGAAAAAGTACAGCTCGTGCTTGTCATGAGCCGCGACGCTGATTTATACATACTTGACGAACCGATCGGAGGAGTTGATCCGGCGGCAAGAGATTATATTTTGCGGACTATACTCACCAATTACAATGAAAATGCCACTGTCCTGCTCTCTACCCATCTGATCTCTGATATTGAAAACGTGCTGGACCGTGTAATTTTTCTTCAGAACGGTCAGCTTGCGCTTAACGAGACCGTAGATGAAATCCGTACCAAATACGGAAAGTCCGTGGATGCTTTATTCAGGGAGGTGTTTAAATGCTAGGAAAATTGATCAAATACGACTTGAAAGCCGCCGCTAAAATATTCATCCTGCTGCACGCCATGTATCTGTTCATATGTATAGCAGCGCGTCTCTTCTATATGGACAGACTGAGTTTTAACGACGTGACGGAACCACTTGTCCTCTCCCTTATCCTCTTTTTCTCTCTACTCGTACTCTTGATCTCTGCATTGATGATCTTCACAGAGATGCAGGTTGCTTTCCGGTTTTACCGCAGCCTGTTCAGTAAAGAAGGATATCTCTCATGGACACTCCCCGTCTCAGGGCCGCAGCATCTATGGGCAAAGATCATCTCCGGCTACATCCTGATGGCAGCTGATCTTATCATTATTGCCGCCGGCATCCTGCTCCTTGTAACAGGGAACAACGTAACAACAGCTTACAGCATGGTTTCCGATGATCTGACTAATGAGCTGGGACTCTCCATCGGTACATTTGCGCTCATCCTGTTCGTCATCTGTCTGGTCAGCGGAATCTGCTCTGTGGTCATGATCTACTTTTCTGTTGCAGTCGGCCAGCTTTTCCCGAGCCATCGGGTGCTGGGTGCAATTGCGGCATATTTCATCACATCAACCGTCATGCAGGTCCTCAGCGTGATCCTCATGTTCCTGTTCGGATGTTTCCCGGGATACATGACCTATACTCTTCAGGGCAGCGCAATGGCAGATTATCTGTTCAGACTCATAGCTGTCAGCTTGGTTTTGATGCTGATCACAACAATTGCCCAGTATATCGCGACACACTATATTATGAAAAAGAAGATCAATCTTTTATAAAAGAAAGGATGTTTCATGAAACTGGTACACCATTCACGAAACATCCTTTTCTACTAATATAGCGTCTGAGCGGAGTCGAACCGCCGCACATGCCTCCGGAGGGCATTGCTCTATCCACTGAGCTACAGACGCATTCCGGTTATGAAAGGGGAACATCAACGCTCCCCTTTACAACCTTATTTATCCTAGCATAATTTATCCAAAATGTAAAGTACTTTATCGCAGCAGCAGTTTTAAACGGTAAAAATATATTCGCCTGCCATATGCCAATGAATTTCTAAGAAAAAATAAGTTATCCACAACACTGGTTATTCTTCCGAACTTATTCACTTTTAAGGTCCTGATGGCCGAATTTCCT
>DWWO01000120.1 GCA_019119675.1 Candidatus Mediterraneibacter faecipullorum
CGTAGGCATCATAGTTGGGGGCTTTTGCCCCCAACATCATTTTGTTTTACGTTAACTTTAGTTGACAAAGTTCCAACGGTTCATGGTAGCAATTGTTGACACTCTCTGCTATTCTGTATCTGTCAGACAAAGCGCAGCGCTGCCGACCGTCTGTATGTATTTATTACAGGAGGAAACTTTATCATGACTTTTCAGGAACGACTTATTACTTTAAGAAAGCAGCAGGGTCTTTCTCAGGAGCAGCTCGGATACGAGCTTGGCGTCACCCGCCAGACTGTCTCAAAATGGGAACTTGGAGTTACCACACCTGAAATGGATAAGCTGAACCGGCTTCCAAAGCGCCGGAAACAGATTACGCACAGACAGCCCGGGAAATTCACTATGTTCCTTACCATTGGCACTATGAATACAAGAGCAGACTCTCGATCTTCGGACTCCCGCTGGTCCACATCAATGTGGGAAGATGGTTTCCCGGGCAGAAGTTCTGCCGCGCCCGGGGAGTGCTTGCCATCGGAAATGCAGCATCCGGGATAGTCGCAATCGGCATTCTGTCCGCGGGAATCTTATCGCTCGGCGTTCTCTCCGCCGGACTTCTGTCGCTTGGAGCATTGTCAGCCGGGCTTCTTCTCGCCTGCGGCGGGCTGTCCGTCGGATGCATTGCCATCGGTGGATTTGCATTTGGGCTCTTCGCAGTCGGAGGCTGCGCAATAGGCGTCTATTCGATCGGAGGTCTTGCAGTAGCTCAGAAGATCGCAGCCGGCGGAGCAGCATACGCCCCGATCGCCATAGGCGACGCCGCCAGCGGTGAGATAGTTTTCGATATCAACTCCCCTATCTCACCCGAAGTAATTCGCCAGGTGATCCTGCAACGATTTCCGGAAATACGGGACATTATCATACGGCTTTTTTCCATGACTGTATCCGGATAGCTTCTCATCACATGTCAAACAAACTCATCTGCTGCCATTCCTGCTCCTTTTTCTTTTTCTCTTCATTTTCATGAACAGATACATCCGCAGGAATGGCACCGGTGAATTCCGATTCCTCCCCGGAAATTGTCAGGATCAATTCTTCTTTCGCCCTCGTCATTCCCACATAGAACAAACGGCGCTCTTCTTCTTTGTCCGACGGATGCTTCTCATTTTCCAGCGGGATCGAGCCTTTCTCTACTCCGTAGATAAATGTGACAGGGAATTCAAGTCCTTTCGAGCCGTGCAGAGTCATGACAGTGACCGAGTCGGAAGTATATTTCTTACTGCCGCAGCGCTTCAGGTCACTCTCCACCCCCAGCTCAAGGGCATACAGAAATTCCGTCATTGTCTTATAAAATACTGACGCCTGCAGGAGTTTCTGCATGGCAGGATCGTCTGTCAGTTTCATCTCTTCCATCCACTGTTCAAGGAATTTCTGAGGCTTTTTCTTTTTATAGAGCGGGCGGTATCTGCTCATAGTATTTCTGATCACTTCCACGGTCATATCGCTCCACTCCATTTTCCAGAAATATCTCGCACATACCTCCGGCCCGGAAATGTTGCCGTCCATATTCCCAGCTTCACACTGATGTGTGTTTTCTGATTCTTCATGCGGTGAATCCGGCAGATTCTCTGATTCCTCTGTCTGCTCTATGAGGCGGAAGAAACAGATGCTGTTCTGCACGGATTCTTCGCTCAGGTAATCTTCCCTGCCGGCGATCACATAAGGGATGCTCTCTGTGCGCAAACATTTTTCCACCAGCTCGGCCTGATGATGGGTGCGGCAGAGAACCGCAATTTCGTCAAAACTGCGGACTTTCTTTTCCGGATACTCCCATGCAGTCTGATGGGCCTCGATCATCCCCATGCCGCCTGCCATACGGTTGATTTCTTTTGCAATGAATATTGCCTCGCCCATAGGACTCCCGGCGCGGACAAGCCGGACAGGCGCGCCGTCCGGGCAATTCGGACGAAGCATTTCTCTCTCCTCTTTTTCTCCAATTTCTGCTGCACCGATCACCGCTGACGCTGCTTTCAGAATCTGAGGCGCGGAGCGGTAATTTTCTTTCAGGCTTATGATCTCAAGGTCGTCATATTCTTTCCCGAGGCGCTCAAAGCAGGCACTGTCCGCTCCGCGGAAACCGTAGATTGACTGGTCCGGATCTCCGATCACGAACAACTCCCTTCCCGTCTGGCTCCACAGTTGCACCAATTTAAGCTGGGCGGGGTTAATATCCTGAAATTCATCGACCAGAAGATACCGGAATCTCCTCTCCCAGCCATCATTTACCTGACCGCGCTCAATGCGCTCTGTCACGCGCAGCAGAAGATCGTCGAAATCCAGCAAATGTAATTCCTGCTTCCGTTCTTCATAACTCCGGAACGCCTGCTGCCATGCCGGATCTTCGGAAATATCCGCGCCGGCAGCGTCACCTGAGGGCACTCTGTCCATACCGGATTTTCTGCGCGATACCCGCTCCAGAAATTTACCCGGCTTCGCATTTACACCTGTGTGTGAGATTACCTCTTCCGCCATGATCCGCTGCTGCGCTTCTCCCATCAGAGTAAACTCTTCTCCCTGTTCTTTCAGGAAATTAAGACAGATTGCATGAAATGTTCCGATCTGCATTGCATGACCGGCCTGCTTCTTCCCTGTCTCTTTCTCGATACGCTCCCGCATCCCGGCTGCCGCCTGATTTGTAAATGTAACCGCCGTGATCTCCGTCGGGCGTACTTTCCGGTATTCCAGAAGATAGCGGAGTCTGGACACAAGCGTCTTTGTCTTTCCCGTGCCGGGGCCTGCCTTTACCGCAATATGAGGCGACGTACACCGGACAGCATATTCCTGTTCCGGGTTCAGACTTGCCGCCCTGTTCTGCTGTTTGCTTTGCTGCTTTTCCTGTTGTTTCGCCTGATCTTCCTTCTGTTCTTCTGCAAGTTGTGCATCCGCCGGATCCAATATATTCTGCTGATCCGATGATTTGAGAAGCTCGAAGAAACTCATCTGGCCTTCTGTATTATTCAGCTCTTCTGCACTGAACAGCTTAATGACACCGTATTCCCCATCGAAGCCCGGTATCCGTTCCACCTGCCCGCGGCGCAGACGCTCGATTCCCTCCGCCACGCGGGTGCCGGATACCCTGCTGATATCTTCCAGCGGAAGATTCCTGAGAATCTCAAGCTCCGGTCCCAGCTCTGAAAGCATTTTCTGATATTCTCTCTGCACTTTCACGCTGGATGCCGAGTGTCCGGAGGAAGCCCCTATGACTTCCGGAAGCGGGACCATACTCTCAAATGGCTTTGCATTTTCCCGAATATATCCCTCTTCCCGGTCTGAAAGTTCTTCCACACGGTGAGATACTCCGATCGTAATCTTCCTGCCGCAGACCGGACAGATCCCGTTATATTTCAATGTATCGGAAGGCGTCAGACAGAGATTACATTTCCGGTGCCCGTCCATATGATACTTTCCCTCCTCCGGGAAGAACTCGATCGTGCCGTATAATCCCTGCCCCGTCTGTATGGCACGGGAAAGCCCGTCATAAGACAGAGGAATGTCAAATAAATTTGCCTCTCTTCCTAATTTTGCGGGAGAGTGGGCGTCCGAATTGGAAATCAGCTGATACCGGTCAAGAGCCGAGACGCGCCAGTTCATCGGCGGATCCGAAGACAGCCCCGTCTCCATGGCATGGATGTACGGCGTCAGGTCCTCAAAGCACTCTTCCACTGTATCAAATCCTGAGAATGCCCCGAACAGGGAGAAATGCGGCGTCCAGATATGAGCCGGCACATAGACTGCCTGGGGACTCAGCTCCAGAATGATCTCAAGCAGGTCATGACAGTCCAAACCGAGAATCGGCCGCCCGTCGGAATGGATATTTCCGATCTGCTCCAGCTTTGCAGAGATTCTCTCCGCATCCTCAAGGCCTGGCAGATGAATCAGGCTATGGACTTTGCGCACTTTTCCGTTCTTCTTATAAATAGAGCTGATCTCCCCTGTTATAACAAACCGCGGGATCATTTCCCCCGGGATTTTCTCATCTTTGATCCTGTATTCGTCTTTCAGCACATAGAGCCCGTCCTCCGCCGGCTCCAGTTTCTCTGCCAGCTCTTCCCTCCATGCCGGATGAGTGAAATCACCGGTTCCCACGATATGGATGCCTTTCTTCCTCGCCCACAGGTCCAGATGCTCCGGCGTGCAGTCCTTGCTTGTCGCCCGGGAATATCTGGAATGAATATGTAAATCTCCTATGTACATAATGATACCTCTTTACTGTTACGCTATAACTTTTTGAACATTTATCTCAATCATACACCCGTAAAAATTCAGAATCAACCTTGAACAATTGACGCATCTCTTAACGTAAAGTTATAACGGAACAAATTTCCGGATCGGGTAAGGCAACACTACACAATCTCTTTTATCCCGTTCACATTAGCTATCCTGAATATCTTCAGCACTTTTTTCTTCTTCACTGTACATTCCATCTCCAGCCATTCATCATCCACATCTGTCATGATTCCTTTCACACTGTACATCACATCGATATTCACCAGCGGTTCTTTTACCACGATCTCACAGTTTTTCCCAACATATCCGGGGAGCAGCTTCTCCCACGATATTTTGGTATCAACCTTTCTGTTTTCTTTTTTATACTCACAGATTATATAAATCAGTAATCCTATAATAACGATCAGCAAAAATATAGTCATTCCTCTGTCACCTCCAGCATCAGTCCTGCAATCAGGGAAAGATCGACAAGTTTTGCCACTTTTTCTTTCTTGAATACCGTCCCCTCTTTTCGCCGTTCATACTCGATCTTGATCCACTCCTCATTCACATCGAGAACTTTTCCCCCAACAATACCGGACAGGTCACTCACTACCTCATCCACCAGCACCAGATCCCAGTCCGAGCAATCCAGAGTGCATCTTTTTCCGACAACTTTTTTCAAGATATGTAAATCTTTTCCTTTCTTCTCGCCAGCCGCAATCACTACCTCATTTCCTGCCAGATCATCCAAGCTCACTTTATAGATCGCTGCAAGTTCAGCCGCCTTATCAAGTGAAGGCGCTCCCTGTCCACACTCCCAGTTTGATATAGTCTGGCGTGTAACAGACAGCATATCTGCAATCTCCTGCTGACTGTATCCGTGCTTCTTCCTCAGCGTTACAAGCTTTTCTCCAATCAATTCCCCTGCTCCTCTCTTCTGTCATCTCAGTCGTCCCCAGAATATCAGAAAGACTACAAAATTACCAGCAAATCTATTTGGAAACTGTGCAAATTTCTTTTGCATGACAGGCAGCATATCCCGTCCTCTCTCATATATTAACAGGAAAGCCTTTTTCGGAGATCCGTATGAACAATTATTATCCTTTTATCAACACGCCCCTCCCATACGCCTATGATGCGCTCGAACCTTTTATCGATGAGAAAACAATGCATCTTCACCATGACCGGCATCTGCAGACATACATCGACAACCTGAACAGTTTTCTCGAGGAAAATCCTTCTCTGCAGAAGTATTCGCTGGAGGAACTGCTTACCATATGGCGCAGGCTTCCCTGCCATCTTCAGGCGCCGCTGCGCAACAACGCGGGCGGCGTTTATAACCACCGTTTCTACTTTGACGGACTGAAACCATGCCGCTGCTCAGACCGCTTTCAAAATGGCTCTCCCGGTCAGCCGCCTGCGGGCTGCGCTTCAGAAAACCGGACCGCGTCTTCATACCTGCTCTTCAGTGAGATGTCCCGTCAGTTCGGCAGCCGGGAGAATTTCCGTTCGCAGTTTAAAGAGGCAGCGCTGTCAGTCTTCGGTTCAGGCTATGCATGGCTTGTATCTGACAGCGGAATGCTCAAGATTGTGACTTCTTCTAATCAGAACACACCTGTATGCCATTCCCGCACACTCATCCTGAATATTGACGTATGGGAACACGCATATTATCTGAAGCACTATAATCTGCGCGCCGCATATATTGACGACTGGTTCCGGGTAGTAAACTGGGAGAAAGCAAACGAAAGATTTGCCGGCATGAATCATGACTGCAGGTGCAGATAACCCAGGCAGGTACAATATGTTTTTCTCCCCATATCTCAGACGGGACAGGTGCATCTTCCGCACCTGCCCCGATTGATTATTCTCCTATTTTATATCTGACTGCTTTCTCAAGAAATTCAGCGCACCCGGACACTTCCCGGTCATAATACATTTTAAACCGCTCATCGCTGATATACATATTCGCAACTGCTTTGTGCGCTTCTTCCGTATACTTCTTCCACGTCATGCCCAGCCACTCCTTGTGGAGCGCGACAATGCGTCCCGCCTCTTCACTCTCCGGGCTGATACCATTCTGTACAGCATCTTCCAGCCGCCTGAGGATTTCTTCGCCCAGATTCACGAACCTCTCATAATCCTCTTCTGACATATCGAGCACTTTCTGCTGTGCATCATCTACGCCTTTGTCGCCGTATTTTGCGCGTGCCTCCGCACCGTACTTTTCTTCATGTTTCTTTACTACATTTTCTTTAAATGCCATAAACTTCTCTGAATCGTTCATCCTGTCTTCTCCTTTCATCGATATAATAGAACGCCGTACCAGCCTGATCAGTCCGTCAATGCGGGCTTTCTGCTCTTCGAGCTCATAGAGATGTTCCTCCATAGCCGCCATAATATCAAAGCCCTCTTCATAAATAATGCTTCGGATTTTCTTAAGCTCCACGCCCCGTTCCCGATAGAACAGAATCTGCTGCAGCAGCCCGATCCTGTCATACCACCGCAGAGTGCGTGCACTCACTCCCGCCATGTCTGAAAGTTCTTTGATACTGTACATTGACTTATCCTCCTGATCTTTGCTGATATTCTCCCATCCTCCAAAATCCTGCGGATCTTCTATCATAGGAGCCGTTCTGTTATCAATGTTAGATGTTTACGCTGCGTCAAGGTCAAGCATAAAGTTAAATTTTCCAAAAAAGTAACAGCTCCCCGCCCGTCAGGACAGGGAGCAAATTCTTCTTTCTTCTTCATGCAGTAAATTAACCAGCCTCAGATCCTAAAACATTGCCACAGTCAGCACGATATTCAGCAGCCATCCTGCCGCAGATATACAGATACCTATGATGCCTAACACCTTACCTGCTTTGGCCATTCCCGCTTTACTGGATCCGGATCCCATACGTGCCTGTGTAATACCGATAATTCCGAGGATCACTCCAAGCAGCGGCACAAAAATTCCTAAAGCAACGCTAAGGATGCCAAGCACAAGCGCTATCGTAGCTGCTCCCGTATTGTCCGTCGTCCGCACCGGGATCGGCTGAGGATTCGGCTGTCCGTAATTTCCCTGGGGCGGAACACTGCCCTGGGCTCCGGGTGCACTCTGCGGCGGAACATTTCCCTGTTGCACCGGGCCGCCCTGAGGTGCCGCGCTGTTCTGAGCGGATGCCGTGTTCTGCTGAGGTATCTGCTGCTGAAGTACGTCAAACAACTGCTCCAAACTGCTTTTATACGGTTTCTTCATAGCAATCCCCACAAATCCGTCCAGATCCCACTCACCGCCGGCCGTTCCTTTCAGCCATGCCTCGAGATGAAATACGCCGCCTGCATATGACCACTTCAGATATTTATATCCTTCGACCACTCCGTCACCTGCACGGTATGCCGGCTCTCCATTCCAGTCCGACATCACAAATTTGTTCTTCTGCAGATAATCGTTGACAATAAATGCTACAAAATCGTCCGGTTTGTTGAGTGTGATATCTTTTACATATCTTGCCATAATCGTTCCCTCCTTGTTCTGTGCCATGATAACCATGTGATATTCATTCCTATAAAACAGAGTATCATGGATAGAATAAGATTACAAGATTACACTGTCTATCTTTGCCAGCTCCTCCTGACTGAATTCAACATTTTGTATCGCCCTGATATCATCGAGCACCTGTCCCGGTCTGGAGGCTCCAACGAGCACACTCGTCACGATTCCGTCACGGAGCACCCAGCTCAATGCCATCTCGGCAAGCGTCTGTCCTCTTCCCGCCGCAATCCCGTTGAGATTGCGGATCTGCTGGAGGCGTTCCTCCGTGAGTGCCTCTTTTTTGAGAAATCTCCCGTCTGTCATGATTCGGCTGTCCTCCGGAATCCCGTTTAAATAACGGTTTGTCAGCAGCCCCTGGGCAAGCGGGCTGAATGCTATGATCCCTTTTCCGAGCCGCGCCGCTGTCTCTTTCAGCCCGTTATTCTCGATGGTCCGGTCGAAAATGGAGTAACGGTTCTGATTAATAATAAAAGGACAGCGTAGATCTTCAAGAATCGCCGTTGCTCTCTCCAGAGTCTCTCCATCATAATTGGACAGACCGACATAGAGCGCTTTCCCGGATGTGACCGCCTGTGCAAGCGCTCCCATTGTCTCCTCCAGCGGCGTCTCCGGATCCATCCGGTGATGATAGAAGATATCCACATACTCCAATCCCATACGCTCCAGGCTCTGATCCAGACTTGCCAGAAGATATTTCCTGCTGCCCCAGTTCCCATAAGGCCCCGGCCACATATCATATCCGGCTTTCGTGCTGATGATAAGCTCGTCCCGGTACTGTCCCAGATCCTCTTTTAATATTCTGCCGAAATTCTTCTCCGCACTTCCGGGCTCCGGTCCGTAATTGTTTGCAAGATCAAAATGTGTGATCCCATTGTCAAATGCAGTAAAGCATATCTGCTTCATGGTCTCATAAGACCCTGTATCCCCGAAATTGTGCCAGAGCCCCAGCGATACTGCCGGAAGCTTCAGACCGCTGTTTCCACAACGGTTGTAGGCCATATTTTCATATCTTTTTTCTGATGCATTGTACATAACTTTTTCCTCCATATCTTAGGTTTCCTGCTTAATCCTCTATTTTCTGCTTAATCAGAGAACCGTTTTTCCTCAGACTGTTTCCTTGTCCGTCGGCTGCTCCTTCTTCAAAAATACATATTCCCGTTCGGTTGAAAGTGCTTCATCGAAACAGTAGCCCAGTCTGTCAAATCCTTTGATGCCTTCCAGGTCCTCTACCTTATTCTCCGCCAGATAGCGCACCATCTCGCCTCTCGCCATCTTCGCAAGCGTCCCTTTCTGCTTTACTTTCCCGTCTGTCAATTCCCCGAAAACAATTGTCAGATATCTGTCTTCGGACGTCAGGTACTTCTCCACACATTTGGAGTACTCTTTGGACGCCAGATTTACGATAAGGCTGCCCTTATGATCCGGCTGTTTCGGCTGCCCGTCAGCTGCCTTCTGACCTTTCCCTGTCACTTCCCGGTACAGTTTATCACCCCAGAATTTATACAAATCGCCGACTTCTGACGCTTTTGCCTGCATCTCCAGCCTGTAGGGCACCACACCGTCAAATGGTTTCAGTACGCCGTAAAATCCGGACAGGATCCGCAGATGTTCCTGAATATAATCCGTCTCTGCACCTCCGAATACGGCAGGTGCCATATACTGGTACTGGATTCCCTCATAGGCGATCACTGCCGGGGTCAGATTCCTTTCCAGATCCATCTCCTGAAATCTTCTGTAGTTCTGTTCTGCGATTTTGTCATTGCATTTCCACAGCTCCTTTGCCTGTGCAAATGTAAGATTCTTCATCCATTTTAGAAGCTCTGCCGTCTCATCAAGGAAAACCGGCACGCTCCGGTACGCCAGAGTATCTGTGTCAACATTCATTTTTTTCGCTGGTGAAATAATGATCTTCATAAAACCGTCCTCTCACTAACTCCCGACCCCTGATTTTCTCAGAATCTTATTGATCCCCTGTGCCACACCGTTATCATCATTTGAAGCGACGATCTCATCTGCGGCGTCTCTGCACTCCGGAGATGCATTTGCTACGGCAAAACCGATTCCCGCATATTTGAGGAGCCCGCTGTCATTATCCCCGTCACCAAACGCGGCAAGTTCTTCTCTTGCCAGTCCGAGATATTCCAGCAGGAACTTCGCGCCGGATTCCTTGCCTGCATCTCTGTGAGAGATTTCAAGAAGCTGCCTTACGGAAGATGTGATATACACATCCCGGACATTTTCCCGGAGATTTTTCCACAATTTATGCTTCATATCCTCGTTTTTTACCACAAGATCAATGCAGTCCAGCTCCGACTTATGTTCGCAGATAAAAGTCCTCATGTCCTCAACCGGCGCGCGCGTGCCCTGTATATACGAAATTGCCTGCGGCATAGCTCCGAAGCGCACCGGATCCGCCACGTACCGGCTCTCCGCAAAAGCCTTTCCGTCGATAAATGCCTCGTAAGATATCTCGATTTCAGACATTTCTACTTCCGACATCCCTGCTGCTTCTCCGTATGCATCCTTCATCCGCTCCGGCTCCGTATGCCGCAGGATATCCTCTGCGGATTCCGGAGTCATCTTAAACTGTCTCAGACATTTTCTTTCACACAGATCATAGACTGCCGCTCCGTTAGATGTAATGGCATATCGTATGCCTTTGATATCGGTGATCTCCGCCGGCAATGAATCCAGCGAACGTCCGCTCGCCACCACCACATGAACGCCGACTGCGACAGCGCTCTCGATCGCTGTTCTGTTTTCTTCGCTCAGATGCCCCTGACTGTCCAGTGTCGTCCGGTCCAGATCAAGGGCGATACACTTTATCTTCATGTTCTTATACCTCAGCCCCTATATATCCTGCACTTTAAATATTTCCTGGAAGCGCAGTGCTTCCTCCATCGTATTGTGCCAGCCGTCCTTCTTAAGGTCCACCTGCCAGCCGTCTGGAGTAAAACTGACTTCCACGCCCTCATTTTCCAGAAGCAGCTTCTGCATATCCGCTGTATCAAATGCCGCGGCTCCGCTTAAGATCCCTCGTGCATTCACTACCCGGTAAGCGGGAATATCATCTCCCAGCCGGTTCCGGTTCAGCGCATATCCCACCTGACGCGCGTTCTTCGGTTTTCCGCAGAGAAGCGCGATCTGTCTGTAGGTTGCTGCTTTTCCATACGGGATAGCACGGCAGACGATGGCGGCGCGTTTATAGAAATCAAAGCTCATTTTATCTTATCCTCTTAAAGTACTCTTCCAGAATCCCTTTAATATAATAATATCGTCTTGCATATGAATTTTCCACCCGGATCAGTTCAAAACCGTGAGCCCGGCAAATATTTGCTTTCTCCCGGTCACGCTTTTTCACCAGCTCATCATCCTGATGTTCCATCCCGTCCAGCTCGATCGCCAGGATCGGAAGTTCCTTTCCGCCATATTCCTGTTCATAGATCACAAAGTCAAATCTTCCGTTGTAGAACAGGCTGTCATGCGACAGATTCTCCTGAAACACCTGGGAGATGGCCACTTCTTTTCTCACCTTGCATCTTCTGCCATTGTTCAGAATGTTATCGAGTGCGTGGTTCAGGCTCACAAGAAACGCCTCTTCCGTCTGTGTACTGTACGGCTTGATACCCAGCGCCCTCGAATTCACTTCATCGGGAGTCACCTCGTACTCCCCTTTCTTCCTGATATACTGCGCCAGTTCGTACATATCGTCTCTTTCAGAGTCCTGATGGAGCCGTTCCAGATTCTTCATGCTGGTAACGAGCACCAGCTTCTCAATGGCCCGGGATGTGGCCACGTTGATCAGTTCCCGGTTATTCTTGAGCCAGTTGTAAGTCTTATCCGAAGTCTGATCCGTCAGCGCGGTTGAAAACAGGATGATATCCTGCTGATCCCCCTGAAATGCATGGACTGTTCCGCAGGATACATTCTTAATGTTCTCCTCTTCGAGCCGCCTGCTGATATATTCCCTCTGATTTGCGAACGGCGTGATGACTCCGATCTTCTTATCCTGATATTTCCTGACATATTCAAGAATACGTTCCGCCTCCTCGGGCGCGGTATTTTTATAATCCGTCCTGTTATCGGCGACATCTATGCAGACAAGGGGCGTTTCCGGATTTTTCTTATTCTCAATGATCAATTTATTGTTGTAATATTTTTTGTTGTTAAATGAAATGATCGCAGGGCAGCATCTGTAATGATGGCGCAGAAGGATTTCCTCGCTCACCGCATCATTCGCAAGAAATGCCTTATATATGGAGTTCTTGGCATAATCATACTCATCAGGCACACGGTAACGCTGCCGGAGGATGGCGTTATCTTTCTCATCCAGCAGGATCACCGGACTGAGCTGCTGGGGATCTCCCACGAGCATCAGGTTCTTTCCGCGCAGGATCGGCACCAGCGACATCGCTGTGTTACACTGGCTCGCCTCGTCCATGATGGTCATGTCAAAATACGGCTGAGGCGTTCCCAGCTTATGCGCGGAAATACACGTCGTGGCGACAACAGGAAATATCCTCAGAAACCGTTTCAGGCTCTCCGGATCCCCGATATATTGATTGAACGCTTTTACCTGTTCATCCTCATCTTCCATCTCCAGTATATTCCTCAGATCTTCATTCTTTGGCTCCGCCATTCGTTTCAGATAACGAATGGAAGTAAAATGCAGGTATTTCCGGAATTCCTTTTCGTCATCATCCAACAGCGCCAGCGCCTGCTCATTGGTGATCTCTCCAATCGTATCAAGCTCCCGGTCTACTTCCGCAAGCTGCCTTCCCTGCAGATCCGCCTGAAATGTCAGATGGCGGTTTGTGTTCATCAGACACTCGATCGCCTCTTTCTTCTCCCTGAGGTTCAAGGTCTCCTCATACTCTCTCAGAAGTTTCGTGAGCCGCTTTGCCCGGGCAGTCTTCTCATCCCTGTTCTTGTCCAGAGTGCCTTCGAATACTTTCCACTTTCCGAGGTCTTCATACAGCTCTCTCATTTCCTTTAGAGCGGCTTTCGTCAGTTCCGCGTTGCCCAGCCGGATCACCGGGAACGGGATCCGGATCCCGTTTTTATATTCCATTCCTTTCAGGTCATCCACAACCGTATCGATGGGGTGATTATTGTAAGATGCCAGCAGCACTGTCTTCTCATTAAAAAACGCGGTGATGATCGTGTTTATGATCGTGTAGGATTTCCCCGTTCCGGGAGGCCCCTGTACATAGGTCACCGGATATTTTATGGCATTGTGGATGGCCAGAAGCTGATCCAGATTCACTTTTTTCTCAAGGAGAGCCAACGGATACTCCCTGCGCCGGACCGGTCTCGCCGTCATCTTCCCGAAAAAGGCCTTGATCGGCCAGGTCTCTTCCCCCTCTTCCAGGCTCTTTGCGATCCACTGATATTCGTTATTCAGGTCTACCTTAATATTCCTTGCAAGCGCAATGATATACGGGCGGTCATCCACTCCCTGGCTGAGGCGGTTATAAGCTGTGATCCTGTCCTTTATCAGCTCCCTGTTCTTATCAAAATCATTCAGCAGATCATAATCCGCAGGGTCCATATACTTTCGGATGCTCTCCTGTTCTCCGCCCACGGTAAACTCCCGGCACACTGTCACTTCGTCGTCCGCCCGCAGTGTTCTCCGGCGGACATCCAGATTCAGTCTCCGGTAAGCCATCACATACAGCGCCTCTTTTCCCGGCTTTCTGCCCCGCACCGGAATGCTCAGTTCGTTAAGGGCAAGCTGCCGGTACTGCCATTTATGATTTCCTGCATGCGCGGCACCTCCGTTTTGAGAACCGCCTGCCTTGTGTTCTCTCTGACGGCTGCTTTCACGCTGAAACTGCTGCACAAGTTCAGAAAACTGCCCGTCATTCAAAAAAAGTTCCCTGCCGCGGAAACTGCCGCCGTCAAGCTTTTTTATCAGTGCATAATCACATTCATACAGCTCCGTATCCAGACGGCTGCAGTCCGCCAGATAGTTCAATATTTTCAGGTTCACAGGCTGTCCGAACAACGGCTCATATTTTTCCGGATGTTCCTCAATATCCCGCACAAGCTCCGGACGTATCTTACAATAAGAGGCTTCCACCACGGAAGCAGACAAGATCGAGTCCAGATAGATCACCTTGAATTCACCGATCGTATGTTTTACAAGGTGAAAGCCCTCCACACTCAATGTTCTGTTTTTCACATTGATCCCGTTGACAGCGATCCAGTAATTTGTCGTTTCCTCATTCTGGTTTCGATACTCGATGCTGACCCATTTTCCTTCGTGGATTGCCCGGAAAATACTCTGTGCAATATGGTTCATAGATTATTCCTCTGTATCTCCTGATATATAGTCTGCCGTAACCGCCATGATTTCCTCCAGATTCTCAAGATCTTTCTTCACATCGCCTGTCTCCAGCGAATGGTTTGCATCCTCAATAACATGCAGCGGGAATCCGCCTTTCTTACATCCTTCTTTTATGGCTTCATGATCCACCCATGAGTCTTTTGTCCCGGTGAATACAATTCCCGGCTGTGTCATAAATTGGAAAGATGCTTCTACCGGCGTGTAATAGATGTTTCTCGTTTTCAGATAATGTTTCCCTCCGTAAGCTGCCGAAACCGCAGTACCCACACTCTTCGAGATAAACAGGATGTCGTCATATAGAGAAAAATCCACGTCTTTTAAGATTTCTTCCGCCTGCTCCACTGCGCTGAAAAACGCTTTTTCCATCTTTTCCCTGGAACCTTTTACTCCCTTGGGGAACTTTCCGTATGGTACTTCAACGATCTCATATCCGTTCTGAAACGCGAGTTTTTTGCTGTAGTAAAGCAGCGGCTTGTCCGTGTGGTAGCCGACTCCCGGGAAAATGACTGCGAGTTTATTCATGGATGAGGACCTCCTGTACATATTTTTGCAACTGTATTATCGTCGCTGACTATATTGCTTATCTATTGAAATTATATTTGCGTTTCAAACAAAATGCAACGCAAACCTTTTGCGCTGCATTTCGTTTCATTCAATATATTCCATAAGCACTGATTCTTCGCTTACCCTTTCAGCTCTATCGCTTTCTTCGGGCAAGCCCCCGCGCAGATTCCGCATTCCACGCACTTTTCCTCGTCCAGCTTCCAGACTTTCTCTTTTCTCTCCACATGGATCGCTTCCTGCGGACATTTCTTCGCACAAAGTGTACAGTAAACGCACTTTTCTGCATCCATCACAGGCTTGCCGCCCGCTGCGGCCGCAGCCTCTTTCTTCTCTTCCTTCGGCTTGGTAAATGTCTCACTCTTCTTCAGGATATCCGGCTCTGTATAACCTTTTTCCATAAACAGACATTTCTTCGGGCATGTTGCCACGCAGAAACCGCACTGTACACAATCAAAGCGTTCGATCGTCCATGTTCCTGCTTTCCGGTCCACCCGGATCGCCTGGGAAGGACATGACCGCATGCACAGCCCGCAGGTGATACAGTTCTCGATCTCGATCCGGATATGCCCGCGCATCCGCTCCGGATATTCTACAGGCTCAAAAGGATACTGGGTTGTCGCCGGTTTTTTGAAGAGGTTCTTGATCACCCTTCCGGCAAATGTAAACATTCTTGTCTTTTCCATACTGCTGCTCCTTTCTGCCTAGCGTTCCGTACAGCTTACGCACGGATCGATCGTCAGGATCAGGATCGGTACATCCGCCAGCTGACATCCTTTCAGGATCTCTACCATCGGAGGGATATTGCTTGTCGTCGGTGTACGCAGACGAAAACGGTCCAGATATTTTGTTCCGTTACCTTTTACATAATAGATTGCTTCGCCTCTGGGCTGCTCGATCCGCATGAAATATTCGCCATTCGGATTCCCCTTCACCGGTACACTGATATCTCCCGCGGGGATTTTCCCGATCGCCTCCCGGATCAGATCAAAGGACTGGAACAGTTCCTTCAGCCTTACCTCGCAGCGCCCGTAGCAGTCTCCGGCAGTTGAGGTGATCGGCTTCACTGTCAGATCTTTATATGCTCCGTAGCCAAGCATACGGACGTCATACTCGACTCCGCTGGCTCTTAACATCGGACCGACCGCACCAAGGGCGACCGCGTCCTCTTTCTTCAGGACGCCTGCTCCTTTCAGACGGCTCTGCACCGTGTAATCCTGGAGAAATGTATCAACCACAGGTTTTATGTCACTCTCGATATCTTTTACAGCCTCCAGCAGATGATGGAGCATCATATGATCCATATCTTTCTGTACACCGCCCACCTGATTGACAGAGTGGATGATCCTGCCGCCGGCTGTTTCGTCAAACATGTCGAGGATCTTCTCACGCAGTCTCCAGCTCTCCATAAACAGGCTTTCGAATCCCATGGCGTCCGCCAGGAGTCCGAGCCAGAGCAGATGGCTGTGGATACGGCTCATCTCCACCCAGATCGCGCGCAGATAATTCGCACGTTCCGGCACTTCCACGCCCATCACTTCTTCCACAGCCATACAGTAACCCAGTCCGTGGCCGCAGCTGCAGATACCGCATATGCGCTCCGCAATATATGAATATTGTTTAAAGTCTCTCTTATCTACAAGTTTCTCTAGTCCTCTGTGGATATAGCCGATACTCGGAACCGCCTGTACCACAGTCTCATCCTCAAGCACCAGATCCAGATGCACTGGCTCCGGCAGTACAGGATGCTGAGGACCAAAAGGTACTATACTTCTCTTTGCCATCTTTTCCTACTCCTTCTTCTTAAACGGTGTCTCTACATCGATCCGGTATAGCTTGTCCTTATAGTCCGGCTTGATCGTCTTGATCTTCACACCAAATAATTGTTCCGCCTCGTTTTCCTGCAGAAATGCGCAGGGATAAATCTGCGTGATACTGGCCACTTCTTCATCTTCCTCCACTTCCAGCCTCAGCGTCACCATATCATACCTCAGGCAGAAGGAATAGCTCATCTCATATCCGCCCTCGATACAGGAAGCGCAGATCTGGACCAGACGCCAGTTCTCTGTCTTCATATGCACGACGGCAGGGAAGAATTCAGCTGCAGTGATCTTTCTGATCTCATTCTTATATTCCATCTCCGTCACCTCCTGTCCTTAGCCATTGCTGCCTGTTTTGCGTCGAGTATCTCCAGAGCCTTGACGACTCCGTCGATAATGGACTCCGGACGCGCAGCGCAGCCGGGCACGTATACGTCTACCGGGATCACGGTGTCGATCCCGCCTTTGATATTATAACATTCCTTAAATACACCGCCCGTACAGGCACAGATTCCGACTGCCACCACGACTTTCGGTTCCGGCATCTGGCTGTAGATCTGTTTTACCACACTCTCTGTCTGGCTGTTCACGCCGCCTGTGATCAGGAGTATATCCGCCTGGAACGGGTCTCCTGTATTGATGATGCCGAAGCGTTCGATATCGTATTTCGGTGTAAGACAGTCAAGGACTTCAATGTCACATCCGTTACAGCTGCTGGCATCATAGTGGAGCAGCCACGGTGATTTTGATACTTTATTCATAATTTATCTGCCTCCTGCTCACTTGTCCAACATAAGGATCAGTATATTCACCCCGCCGGCTACCAGAGTTACCACCCAGCAGCTGTAGAGAAGTGTCTTCCATTTCACACGGGCACTGATATTGTCCCACAGTGTTTCCATAAAGAATATCACGCCGCAGATCAGTATTGCCACGATCCAGCTCCACCACGTACTGTTGATGAAGAACAGGCTGAAAATCCCGAACAGCAGCACCATCTCATAATATTCAGCAATATTCATAATGGCAAGGGTAGTGCCGGACATTTCCGTCGTCAGCCCTTTCACCATCTCCTGATGGGCATGATGGCTCGTCGACAGGTCGAAAGGAGATTTTCTGAACTTGATCGCCGCCGTGAACATGAAGCCGACCAGGAGTCCCGGCATCCACAGCACCGCGCTCGTATCGGCACGGATGATATCCGACACCTGGAAAGAACCTGTCGTCAGATAGAATCCTACTGCAATGAGAAGAGTAAGCGGCTCATAAGCCATCATCTGAAGCATTTCCCTGCTGGCTCCCATGTTCGCATAAGGCGAAGAGTCACTGGAAGCCGCCATGATAAGGAACATATCCGCGGTACTCAGGATAAAGAGCACCATCAACAGGTCAGCTCCCGCAAAGAGCATGCAGCCGGCTATCATCAGGATCACGAGATAGCTCAGGTTCAGAAGGAACTGGACATCGTTGACCGCGATCATCTCTTTGGAAAAAAGTTTCCCCAGATCATAAAACGGCTGAAGCAGCCCCGGCCCCTTTCTCCGCTGCATCCTTGCGCTTATAATGCGGTCCACTCCGTCCAGGAGCGCTCCAAGGAATGGTGCCAGGATCAGATAAGCCAGAACAAATACCACTTTTACCATGACACACCTCCTATAACAAGACAGAATCCGACAACGAGTACCGCTGCCGCCATAATGATCGACGGTATACGCAGATGCCTGCGCCCGAATTCAAAACGCAGATACCAGTTGCTCAGGTACAGATGCTCTTTCTTTCCGTAACTGTTCATAAAGAAACGGTTGTCCCCCTCATTGATACCGTTCATATAAATAGGAACGATTTCTCTGTGGGACCGCCTGCTGATAAAGAACATGGCGATCGGTACGATAAATATAGAAACGAGCATGATCGCCATTGTTGTAAGTACGCTCATGGAGAGCACGTCCGTTGAATTTCCGAACAGCTCCCTCACGATCGGGTTCACCACCCCGATCGCAACCAGTGGCAGAAGCAGACAGAGCAGGATCATTGTCACCGCATGGAAGAACATGGATACATATTCGTCCTTGCGCGTCACATCTTTCACCGGTTCTCTCGGTATATGGAAACAGAGCAGCTTGGCCAGCCATTTTGTCCAATAAAACATAGTCGTAGCACTGCCGTATGCAATAAAGAGCACCAGCACCACGTTGCCGGAATCCACAAATGACTTGAGTGCAACCCATTTAGAAATGAGCATTCCGAACGGTGCCAGATACATACCGGCAATTCCGATTCCCATGATATAGGCAAGCTTTGGGACTGTTATGATCAGGCCGTGCATATTTTCGATATCCCTGGATCCCAGCGTGTTCTCCGTAGCTCCAACCGACTGGAACAGCATAGACTTGCTGACCGCATGGAAGATCATAAGGAATACGGCTGCCCATACCGTCTCTTCCACACCGATACCGGAACATGCAACGATCAGTCCCAGGTTCGATATCGTAGAAAAAGCCAGTACTTTCTTGGCGTCATTCTGTGCGATCGCCATCATACTTGCCATGATAAATGTAAGTCCGCCGATACTGGATACAATGATCCCCACAAGATTTCCTTCAAGAGCCGGCGAAATACGGATCAGCAGATACACGCCTGCCTTGACCATTGTCGCACTGTGAAGAAGCGCACTGGACGGTGTCGGCGCGACCATTGCTCCGAGAAGCCATGTGGAAAACGGAAGCTGCGCGGATTTCGTAAGTCCCGCCAGCGACAGGCACATCAGCGGGAGCAGCGCCCCGATATTGACCACTTCCAGAAGCTGCAGAGTTCCATGCAGATTTGCCATCAGAGCGATCGCCACAGCGAATCCCAGACCCCCGAGCAGGTTCATCCATAAAGCGCAGAAACTATTGTTGACAGCTTCATCTGTTTTCGTATATCCGATCATCAGGAACGAAATCACACTCGTGATCTCCCAGAAGAAATAGATCCAGACCAGATTCTGGGAAAGCACCAGTCCGAACATGGCCGCGAGGAATAAAAACAGCATAGAGAAAAAGAACGGCTGTCTGTCTTTCACATCTTTATGATGCGCGTGATAGCCCTTCATATATCCCACTGTGTAAATGCAGATAAAACCTCCGATAAATGCGATGATGATGCACATAAGGATCGTAAGCCAGTCCACCATCATGTGCGGCCCTTCTTTCACCTCCACGGTGAATTCCGTGTGCAGTACGACCGCTGTCTGTACAACCGACAGAATGATCGGCAGCACTTTCCCGTGCTTCACACTCAGATAGATGATCAGGCACATCAGGAAAATATCCCCCGCCGTCATCAGGTGATCGATCAGTTCTGTCTCAGGATACAACATCCATATGTGTGCCCCGCCGGTGATCCAGCGGACGATAAAAATAACCGTGGTGAGCATAATAATACCGGCACCTGCATAGACGACATACCCTCTTGCTTTCTCATTTCTGATAAACTGGAAAAGCACCGCCAGCACTGCCGGAATTCCGATCAGTAATGGTATCATTATCGTAATCCTCCTTTCACTCACTCTCTACCTATTTATTTATAATCCCGATTCACTGATTTTACAATAGCTGATTGCGATTTTTATGTTTAATTCTGCTAAAAATGTGCTAAAATGAGCAATGGACAGTTGTACATATAGCCATATAATGCACAAATGAAGTCTGTCCAAATAGTGAATCTTTTACAGGAGGACACATCATGCATGAGCTGAGCATAACAGAACATATACTCAACGACTGCATTCGGGAGGCACAGGCGCAGAACGCATCCAGGATCCGGGTCATACGGCTGTGTATCGGACAGCTCCGCGGGATCGTCCCGGACTGTATCCAGATCTATCTCGACATGCTCGCAGAGGGCACGATCGCAGAAGGAGCCCGCATTGAATCGGAGACACTTCCCGTCAAAGTACACTGTATGGACTGTGGGAAAGACGGAGAGATCACCCCGCATCACCTGCAATGTCCTCATTGCGGGAGTATGAGGCTCAGGCTCCTGTCAGGAAAAGAATTTTATATCAAAAGCTTGGAGGTAGACATAGATGGAGATCAAAGTACTGCATCAGGTAATGGACTGGAATGAAGATGTAAGCGAGGAAGTAAAGGCGGTTCTTGCCGCCCGGCATATCTGTATGATCAATGTGATGGGCAGTCCGGGAGCTGGTAAGACGAGCCTTATCACCGCTCTCATCAACCGCTTAAAAGAAGACTTCCGCATCGGTGTCATCGAGGGCGATATCGCCGGACAGGTGGATGCGGAGCGTATCGCATCTCTCGGGATTCCCGCCGTTCAGCTCAACACCGATGGCGCATGTCACATCGAAGCAATGAGCATTCAGCATATCCTTCCCGAACTTCCCCTCAATGACCTGGACGTCATCTTTGTGGAAAATATCGGAAACCTCGTATGCCCTGCCGAGTTCCGCATCGGCGAGTCCCTGCGCCTCACCCTCCTGAGCATTCCGGAAGGTGATGATAAGGTAGAAAAGTATCCTCTTATGTTCACCGATACAGACTGCCTTGTCCTTAATAAATATGATATGATACCTTATTTTGACTTTAACGAGGCACGGGTAAGCGCCAACTATGAGACTGTCAATCCGGGGGCGCCGCTCTTTAAGGTCAGCAGCCGCAGCGGGGATGGCATAGACGGACTCGCAGAGTTTATCGCAGAGCATGCCAGGAAAGCACAGTCATGAAAGATTTCAGCCAAAAAGAGCACCCGCGTCAGCGCGTCCGGATCCAGATAGAGGGGATCGTGCAGGGAGTCGGTTTCCGCCCGTTTCTCCACCGCCTTGCCGAGGAGCATGGTATCTGCGGCTGGGTGCGCAACACTTCCGCAGGACTCGAGGGCATTCTTGAAGGGGAGACAGAAGATCTCGGCCTCTTCCTGACGGAACTTAGGACTTCACCGCCGCCTATGGCACAGATTGAAGCGATCCGGACGGCAAGCACAGATGCTTCTTCAGATACAGCGCAGCGCACCGGGACATTTGACTGCTTTACAATACGCGAGAGCCGCATCCGTACGGGAGCCACTCTCATATCCCCCGATATCGCCATGTGCCCCGAATGCGAAGCCGAGCTCTATAATCCGTCAAACCGCAGATACCGCTATCCATTCATCAACTGCACGAACTGCGGGCCAAGATATACCATTATCGAGGCGCTTCCCTATGACCGGGCGCGTACTGTGATGAAAGAATTCCGCATGTGTCAGGACTGTGCAGACGAGTACAGCGATATCCGCGACCGGCGGTATCACGCTCAGCCGGACTGCTGTCCCGACTGCGGGCCTGAAGTCTTTTATACGGATTCCGCTGCCGGTACGCCCGACTGCAGTGTGTCCGGGGACGATGCATTCCGCCGGTCTCAGGAACTTCTGGCAGGCGGCGGCATCCTCGCGGTAAAAGGGATCGGAGGCATCCATCTTGCCTGCGACGCCCTGAACCCCGATGCTGTCCTCAGACTGCGCCGGCGTAAACACAGAGCCGAGAAGCCGCTTGCTCTCATGTGCCGTTCTCTCGATGCGGCACGCCGGATCTGCGAGATCACTCCTGCGGAAGAAAAGCTCCTGACCGATCCCGCGCGCCCTATCGTCCTGCTTGGAAAGAAGAAAACAATACCGGATTCTCAGGCTGCCCGTGCTCTTGATATACTCAGTTTCAGTCCGAGGCTCGGAGTGATGCTGCCCTACACGCCGCTTCACACGCTGCTGTTGGACAGCGCTTACAGCGGGCCGGACATCCTTGTCATGACGAGCGGAAATGTACCGGGCTGTCCCGTACTCACAGATAATGAAGCCGCACTGAGCGCACTTGCAGACGTGGCAGACGGTTTCCTGCTGCATAACCGCAGGATCGCGAACCGGTGTGATGACTCTTTAATGGCGGAGTGGCAGAGGCGACCGTATTTCCTGCGCAGGAGCCGGGGCTATGCTCCCCGTCCCATAAAGCTGAAGGCACCTGTCCGGACACATCCCGACGGCATCCCTGCAAACGTGGACGGAATCTTTGCACTGGGCGCCGAGCAGAAAGCCTCCTTTGCACTGGGACGCGGCCCGCATGTATTCTTAAGCCCTTATATCGGTGATCTGAAAAATGCCGAGACTTTCGAACACTATACAGGCACAATGCAGACATACGAAAGACTGTTCCAACTCAGACCTTCCGCATATGTCTGTGATCTCCATCCGGATTACCTGTCCACCCGGGAGGCAAGACGCCGTTCCGAACAAGAGCACGTTCCTCTCATACAGGTGCAGCATCACTGGGCGCACATGGCGGCCTGCATGGCCGACAACAATCTGGACGAGCCCTGTTTCGGAATCATCTGGGACGGCACCGGACTCGGGACAGACGGGAACATATGGGGCGGCGAATTTCTCACAGGGGATTTTACATATTTTAAACGCGTCGGATCCATCCGTCCGGTACTTCTACCCGGCGGTGACCGCGCCGTCCACGAGATCGGAAGGATCGCACTCGCACTTGCAAAGGATGCAGGGCTTAACGATCTCTCATTCGTTCCCCTTCCGGAAGAGAAATGCCGGATGCTGTCTGCGCTGATAGATTCAGCTCCATCCTCCCTTCCGGCCGCAAGCAGTATCGGCCGCCTGTTTGACGGGGTATGCGCCCTGATCCTCGGGCGTTCCGAAGTCGATTATGAAGGAGAGGGGGCAGCTCTTGTGGAAGCGCTCTCCCCTGCTGAGACACCGGAACAGGCATCTGCTTCTTTGCAGGATCTTGCCTGGCCTGTTACATTTTATGAAGAAGACGGAGTCCGGCTCTTCGACCCCCGCCCGATGATCCGCAGCATAGCCGGGGATCCGGACAGCCCGAATAAAAAGGAACATAACGGCATTCTTGCACTGCGTTTTATGGCAACGCTCGTCTGTATGGCGGCAGACCAGTGCCGGGCCTTAAATCCCGGCAGACTTCCCGTCGTCCTCTCAGGCGGTGTCTTCCAGAACCGTTTCCTGTTGCACGGCGTCACATCCCTGCTCGAAAAAGACGGTTTCACCGTATATACGCACCACCGGGTGTCCGCGAACGATGAAGGCCTGAGTCTGGGACAGCTTGCTATCGCCTGCCGGAAGCTGAATGCACACGAAGAATGCTATACTTGATTATGAATAGAAAGTGAAGGGACATAACTTATGTGTTTGGCAATGCCTATGAAGATCAATAAAATAGACGGCTCACTGGCACAGTGCGAGGCCGGCGGACTCACTCAGGATATCCGCATCGACTTTATCGCTGACCCGCAGCCCGGCGATTACGTCATGGTACATGCCGGATTTGCCATTGAGAAAATGTCGGAAAAAGAAGCTCTCGAAAACATGGAGCTTCTGGAGGAACTCAAAAATGCTTTATGACAGCTATTTCAAAAATCCGAAGGATGTGCCGCTGCTTCTTGAAAAAATAGGGAAATACACGGAGCAGACCGGTCCGGTCCGCCTGATGGAAATCTGCGGGACGCATACCATGGCGATCGCCCGGAGCGGGATCAGAAGCATCCTGCCGGACAATGTACAGCTCCTCTCCGGTCCCGGCTGTCCGGTCTGTGTCACACCCGCAAATATGATCGATATGATCCTGGATCTGTCCCAGAGACCGGGCGTGCTGATCACAACCTACGGTGATCTGTTAAGAGTGCCCGGCTCGGCGCAGGGCGACAGTCTTCTGACGCGCCGCGCTGCCGGAGGACAAGTTGAATCCGTCTACTCGCCGATGGACGCTCTGAAGATCGCGGAAGAACATCCGGATACGGAAGTCATTTTCCTCGGAGTCGGCTTCGAGACAACCGCGCCTGGAACCGCTGCCTGCATCCTCGAGGCAGCTTCCCGGAAGCTGAATAATTTCTCCGTGCTGTGTCTGTTAAAAAGGACTGAACCGGCACTCCGTTCTCTCATTGAGTCAGACGACTTTGCCGTGAACGGGTTCCTGTGCCCCGGCCATGTGGCTGCCATCATTGGCGCCGACGGCTTTTCCTTCCTCCCGGATGATTACCGGCTCCCGGGAGTCGTCAGCGGATTTGAACCCGGCGATCTTCTCTGTTCCATTCTGGAACTGACAGAGATGCTCGCACACGGCACACCGGAATTAAAGAACGAGTACACCAGACTTGTACGACAGAACGGCAATCCGGCTGCTCTGGCGCTCATGGAGCAGATATTCTGCCCCGCGCCGTCAGACTGGCGCGGACTGGGCCTGATCGAGGACAGCGGTTATGCGATCCGCAGTCAATATGCACAGTGGGATGCCATGAAGAAGTTCTCTCTTTCTCCTGCCGGAGAAAAAGAGATTCCCGGCTGCCGCTGCGCGCAGGTCATACGCGGTGTCCTGCGCCCCGCAGAATGCCCGCTGTTTAAGAAAGTCTGCTCCCCGGACAATCCGGTGGGGCCGTGCATGGTGTCCGGAGAGGGCGCCTGTGCCGCCGCTTATCAGTATGAATAACTATCCCCTATAAATATAAGAAAACAGAGGTGACAACCATGGAAGACAGCAGAACGAATATTGTCAGCAGAGAAAATACAGCAGAAAAGGCCGAAGACAGGATCACACTTGACTACGGAAGCGGAGGCCTGAAGACCTCGAAGCTGATCGAATCCGTCCTGCTGCCTGCATTTGACAATGACGCACTCGCCGCACTCGGAGACGGTGCAGTTCTCGATGGCAGCCAAAAGCTCGTATTTTCAACCGACAGCTTCGTCGTCTCACCGTGGAGATTCCCCGGCGGAGACATCGGCCGGCTCTCTGTGTGCGGAACTGTCAATGATCTGTGCATGGCAGGAGGAACCCCGAAATATTTAAGCCTTTCTTTCATATTAGAGGAGGGATTTCCATTCTCTGACTTTGAGAGTATCGTCTCCTCGATCGCCGAAGAAGCGAAAGAGGCCGGCGTATCTATCGTGACCGGCGATACAAAAGTCGTGGATGCCGGCAAAGGGGACGGAATCTACATCAATACCGCAGGCATCGGTTTCCAGAGAGCTGTCCTGCCCGGCAAGTCCGCCATACGTCCCGGAGACGCTGTTCTCATCAGCGGAAGTATCGGCTGTCACGGAGCCGCTGTCATGATGGCCCGCTCCGGACTGCTGCGCGAAGACAGTCCTCTCGTCTCCGACTGCCGGCCCCTGCACCGGATCAGCGCAGCGGCTCTCGACGCCGCAGGCAATGATTCCATACGCATCCTGCGCGATCCGACGAGAGGAGGAGTCGCCACGACGCTCAATGAATTTACAGAACAGATACCTTTTTCCATCGAACTGGATCAATCGGCTCTTCCCGTCGATCCGGCAGTAGAGGCAGCCTGCGATATGCTCGGCCTCGATCCCCTCTACTGCGCCTGCGAAGGGCGGATGCTGACAGTGTGCGCCCCGGAGACAGCCGGAGACATCCTCGATGCCATACGGAAAGTTCCCGGCGGAGAAAACGCTGCACAGATCGGAACCGTGACAGAAGACATGCCCGGGAAAGTTCTCCTGAAAACTCCCATCGGCGGCAGAAGGATCCTCGCAAAACTAAGTGGCATGCAACTCCCGAGGATATGTTAAACCAGAAAGACATGCGGTGGGATTATTGGTAGACGTCACGCAAGTTTACTTGCAGCTGACGTCTAACGATAAGACCAGTATATGGCGCACGCCATACAGTGAGAAACGTCCTGCAGGGACGGTTCGAACTGCCGCATGGCTTAGTTCACCATTCGTTGCAAGCTCGCTTGCAAATATCCAATGGCAGCAATTCCGCTATATGGCGGACGCCATACAGCGAGAGGACGCCTGTCAGGGCGAACTCGAGCTGCTGCATGGCAGACGGACGGCTAGAAAAACCAATGCGGTAAAAATTGCGACAGACGTCACGCAAGCTCGCTTGCAAGTGATAGCTAGCGGTAATTCTGCTATATGGCGGACGCCAGTGAAGCAGATTTGCTGAATGTAGTTCTTTTGGGAAAAACAGCAAAACAATGAGTTTAAATAATTTACCCAGACTGGAATAAATCAGTGATTAAAACGGGCTGCCAGTTAAACAGCCAACCTGTTACATATTTACAATGTTCAAATTAGTCCCTGCCCGGTTTCCTATAAAAAAGGCACCATATAGACCGGAAGCATCAATACATCCTTATCCTTTTGCAGATCTTTCGTATAGACCAGGTATTTCTCTGCTATACGTCCAGAATATTTTTCCGAGAATTTATCCAAAGACGCATGTGTTTTATATCCTGATGATTTTACTTCAATCGGACATATTTTATTATTTCTTGTCAATATAAAATCTATTTCATAATTATGTCTTGTTTTCTCATTCATAAATGTATAATAGAACAGTTCATTCCCTTTTGCGGTCAACATCTGAGCCACTATATTTTCATACAAATATCCCAGATTAACACTCAGTTTATCACTAAGGAGTTTCTCATAAATCGAATTTTCTGTAAAATCCTTATCCTTAAATACCAGTGTTGTAAAGAGGCCGGTATCCGCCAGAAAAAGTTTAAATTTCCCAAGATTCTTATGATTTGACATACCTGTATTCGGATCATCGGCATGGTAAGCCACGTTCACTGTCTTTGAGTCTTTCAACTCTGCGATCAGCTCTAATATACTGTCCGCCCTCTCGTTTCCCAAGACACTGGACACCTGATATCTTGACGCATTTTTATTCAGTTCCGCAGGAATAGCATCAAACAGCATTGATATCCTTCCTGTAGGATCTATTTTTCTAAAATCATCTTCATAAAGATTCAAAATATCTCTTTTCACCTGATCTACCAATCGGAAATTATTTGTCCGAAGATATTCGTCAACCGCCTGAGGCATCCCTCCGATCAGCATATACAGCCTGAAATCCCGCATCAGTTTTCGGTTCATCTGTTCCCCTACTGCTTTCCGGTTAGAAAATGCGTTGCGCAGTAGCTTTGTAGTCGTCTCATCGCCTATTGCCCATAAGAACTCTTCGTAGTCCATCGGATACATACTGATCTTACGTTCCTCACTTGGAATAAGGATATCTTTAACATTTTTTCTGATTGAAATAAGAGAGCCTGTTTCTATATAATCATATCTTCCATCTTTTACAAGAGCCTTTATTGCCTGCCGCGCCATGGGAAACAACTGTACTTCATCAAAAATGATCAATGATCTTCTCTCAATAAGATCTGTCCTGTAGAGAAGCTGGAACTGAAGAAAAAAGAAATTCAGATCGGAAAGATCGTAAAAAAGATCTTTTACCGTCTGAGACGCAATTGAAAAATCAATGAGGATATAGCTGTCATATTCATTTTTTCCAAATGTCTCTGCTACCGTCGACTTTCCGACACGTCTGGCACCCTCAATCATCAGCGCTGTTCTGCCTTGAGATTCTTCTTTCCATTGTAATAGCCTGTCGTAAATTTTCCTTTTAAACATTGCTTTTTCACCTCTTTCTCTTAGTATATACAAAATCGTCATTTTTATCAATTGGATTTTCCGCAAAATCGTCATTTTTATTTTGCATATTTCCTACAAAATCGTCATTTTTGAAATAATCTTACACAGGTTAGCTGTTATCACTCATAACGCAGAAAGAGGAAGCGTCAGCTCATTATAAAGCTGACATCTTCCTCTCATAGTCTCAGTCCCGAGCTGCCGGTAATTTTCCAAACACCTTAAGTGTCTCGTCCCGATTCCCACCGTGTCGGTTTTTTCATGATTTATGAAATCCTCCCGTTATCCATCTCATACACGACATCTGCCAGGTTCATTGTCGATTTCCTGTGGGATACGAGAAGCACGGTCTTATCCCCCTTACCTTCTTTCAGGGATTTCAGGATAATCCCCTCATTTAGGGAATCCAGATTACTGGTCGGCTCATCCAGAAGGATAAACGGCGCGTCATGCAGAAACGCTCTGGCGATCCCGATCCTCTGCTTCTCTCCGCCGGATAACGTATCTCCCAGTTCTCCGACCTCTGTATCATATCCTTTCGGCAGTGTCATGATAAAGTCATGGATGGAAGCTTTCTTTGCCGCCTCCATGATCTCTTCCCGCGACGCTCCGGGCTTTCCTACAGCGATATTGTTGGCAATGGAATCGTGGAACAGGACGGTCTCCTGAGTCACATAAGATTCCATCTCACGCAAGTCTGAAGTATTGATCCCCCGTACATCCCGTCCTGAGATCAGGATCTGCCCGCCCTGTACATCCCAGAAACGCATCAGGAGCTTCAGAAGCGTGGATTTTCCGGACCCGCTGGCGCCGTGGATGCCAATAACCTTTCCTTTCGGTATCCGGATGGAGTAATCCTTCAGGATCTGTTCCTCTTCATATGCAAAATCAATATTGTCGGCCTCTGCATCGGCAAAAGAAAGACTCTCCGCGCCTGACACTTCCTCAACCTTCGGCTCTTCCTCAAGGATAGCCAGCACACGCTCTCCGCTTGCCAGAGTCTGGTTCAGGTTGTTAGACAGGCTCGCAAGGGCGGTCACGGGCCCAAAGGAACCCATCATGGCAATGGTGCACACCAACATACCGGTAAGATCCACGCTCCCCGTCTGCCTCAGTGCGATCATCAGGAACAGCATGGCAAAGGAGAACAGAAGGATCACCAGATTGGTCACCGATCTCTGGGACGCTTCCAGCTTGTTCAGCCCTTTCTGCACTCCGCCGAGCCGGTCCGAACGTTCCGCCATTTCTTTCCTTCTCTTCTCACCCTGACGGTACTGGATCGTCTCGTCCAGTCCCCGGAGAGAATCCAGGATAAAACTGTTCAAGTCACCGAACCCGTTCCTGAATTCCATCCCCTTATCCGCTCCCCTTTTCCCAAAGAACAGAGGAATCACTGCTCCGACCACCAGATAGCCTGCCAGTGCGAGGATTGCCGCAACGGGCGAGATCCGGCCGATAAACAGGACCATCACAAGGGATGTCAGAACTGCGATAGCGATAGGCGAGATCGTATGGGCATAAAAGACTTCCAGAAGCTCGATATCCGAGGTGATAACTGAGATCAGGTTTCCCTTGTCCCTGCCTTCCAGTTTCGCCGGACAGAGCTTCCTGAGAGCAGCAAACACCTTATGCCGTATGATCGCCAACAGCTTAAATGCAATAAAATGGTTACAGTATTGTTCTCCGTAATGGAGAATCCCCCGCATCACTGCCATCACCACCAGTGCGATGAACAGAGTCTCCGGTTCCATGACCGTCCCAAGCAGAATATGCATCAGCCCGTATCCTGCAAGGATCGTAAGGAAAATGGCACACAGATATCCGGCCGTTCCGAGCACGATAGCAAGGATCATCACCGGAAGGAGCGGCTTCACCAGTCCGATGAGCTGCCCCATGATACGGATACCGCTGCGGCGTGTATTTCCGCTCTTTGCTGCATCTGTCTTCTCTTTGCTCATGCCGTCGCCTCCTTTCCATACTGCTCCAGTTCCATCTGTGACCGGTACAGATTTGCATAATCTCCATTCTGCTCCATCAGCGCTTCATGGGTGCCGGTCTCCGCGATACCGCCGTCCTTCATCATATAGATCCGGTCTGACTTCACTACATTAGCAAGGCGGTGGGATATCAGGATAATAGTCTTCGTTTCTGCCAGTGTGTGGATCACATCCATGATCATCTCTTCGCTCTCCGCATCAATATTCGAGGTCGCCTCGTCAAAGATATAGACCGGTGTGTCATGAAGAAGCGCCCTCGCGATGGCAAGCCTCTGGCACTGTCCGCCGGAGAAGTTGCTCCCTCTCTCCAGAATTGGTGTGGCAAGTCCCTGCTGCGCCTGCAGGAATCCCCACAGGTTAACCTTCTCAAGGGCTTCCTGCATCTCTTCCTCTGTGGCGTTGGGTTTTCCCATCCTCAGGTTGTCCTCCACCGTTCCCTTAAAGAGATAGCTGTTGTGACTGACCAGAGTGATCTGGTCCATCAGACTGCTTTCCTGTATATCAGAAAGCTCTCTTCCTTCGACAGTCACACTTCCTGTATATCCGTGGTTTCTGCCCATAAGGATCGCTGCTGTCGTACTCTTGCCGCATCCCGAAGTCCCTACAATAGAGGTGAAACTTCCCGCCGGGAATCCCATATTGACCCCTTTCAATATCTCCCTGTCCACTTCGTAGGAGAAATGCACGTCCGAGAACTCAATATCCATCGCCTTACCGGTAAGGGTCTGTGACTTTTCTTCCGGTTCCGGCAGGTCGAGCAGCGCGAAGATCTTATCGCTTGCCGCCATCCCATTCATAGCGATATGGAAGAACGATCCCAGAAGCCGCAGTGGAATGAAAAATTCCGATGCCAGCAGGATCAGCATCAGCGCCCCATGGACACTTAAATTTCCTGTCATAAACTGGGTAAGTGTCACGATCATCCCCACCGCAGCGCCCCCGTAGGCGATGATATCCATTACACTGGTGGAGTTGAGCTGCATGGTCAGTACCTTCATGGTAATCTGACGGAACCTCTGGGATTCCTCATCCATCTCCTCCGCTTTCTTCTCGTCCGAGCGGTAGATTTTCAATGTCGTCAGCCCCTGCAGGTTCTCAAGAAAGCTGTCGCCCAGTTCCGTATAGATCCCCCAGTATTTGTTCAGGAGTTTCTTCGCGATCTTCTGAACCGCGACAATGGAAACGGGGATCAGCGGCACACAGATGAGCAGGACTAGGCTTGCCTGCCAGTTTACAAAGGACAGGATAACAAACAATGTCACTGGCGCAAGCAGGCTGTAGAAGAGCTGAGCGAGATATTTCCCGAAATAGGTCTCAAGCTGTTCCACTCCCTCCGCCGCCATCTGAACCACTTCAGAAGTCGTTACTTTTTCTCTGTAGGCTGCCCCGAGACGGAGCAGTTTACTGTAGATTTTGTCCCTCAGAATCCGCTTTACATCCACACTGGCGCGGTAAGACGCATGAGACGCCTGCCTGTCACAGACAAATCGCAGGATCAGCGCCACAAGCACCAACACACCATAGCCGGCCGCCGCCCGGGGTGTTACCTCCCGGAACAGCGCCGTCTCCAGGAGCATGGATGCACTGTAGATCATCACGACCTGACAGAGCAGGGCAAGCCACTGCCAGACCACCTGATAAATGATATATTTCTTTGCGTGGGATAAAAGTCCCACGAGTCGTTTCTTGATCATAGTATCCTCTCTTACTTCTGTTTTTTCTTCTCTCTTACGCTGCACACCACATGCCAGACGGCAAGGATCGGATGATAAAGAAGCATCCGCAGTCCGGGCACATCATCCTTCCGTCTCAGGTATGCGGTTCTGCCCCGCCGGGACGGTTCGTATTCGTGTGAAGAAGTACACGTATTTAAACAGGATCAGAAAAATGATAAATACCCTGCCGTACACATTCTGCATTGCCAGAAATGCCAGAAGCAGCATACAGGAAGCCGGGATCAGCAGGCTGAATTTCGTTTTCAGGGTCATAGTCCGGTTCTCCACGAAGCTCTCCAGATGTTTCTTATATAATTTTGTGCCCGTAAACCACCTGTGGAACCTCGCAGAGCCTTTTGCCAGGCAAAAAGACGCCAGAAGCAGAAAAGGTGTCGTCGGGAGTACCGGAAGCACGACGCCCACCGCGCCAAGTCCCATAGCGAGGAAACCGATCAACAGCCACACGATCCGTACGAGATTCTTTTTCTGATTTTTCATAAAATACGTTCCTTTCTTGAAGTCTTAATGTCCACGCCTTGATCTGTCGCGATCCGGCGCATATAGTTAGTACATGCTAACCAAACAGCATATTCTGATATACCATGACTCCACTCCCGTTGTCAAGAATTATTCTCAAAATTGATCATAAAATTGAGAATTTTTTTCAATTTTCGTTTTCCTTGAAATACCAGATCCGCTGATGTATAATTTATTAAGGATTTACTAATTAAGGAGTTAATTATGAGCAGTGAATTGAGAGAACAGTTTTTTACATCCATCGTTCATTTCAGAAAACTGGAGTCCACTTTCTCCTCAGAATGTGAGATGCAGATGAATGAGATGGTCATTCTTCAGAGTATTGCCGGCACATGCTGTAAGGAATGTCCATGCATGAATCTGGACGTGCCGAAGATGCAGAAGAAGCTGAACATCTCAAAGCCCGCTATCTCTTACATATTGAATACACTGGAAAAAAAGAAATATATCACCCGTGAGATCGACGCAAAAGACCGGCGTAAGGTATCCATCAGCGCCACTCCGGAAGGAAAGGCAGCTGCTGAGCAGTCAAAGAAGAAATTCGATGAGCTCTGGGACGAGATCCTCACACGGTTCGGGGAAGACAATATGCGGGAGCTGCTGCGGCTGATGAGAGATCTGGATGAGTTGTATGCAACTCTTTGCAACGAAAAGTAACAGTGGGATGATATCTTTCGCTTCGAAACTACAGAACCCCCAGGGAGACAATCCTTGGGGGTTCTTTTAAATAAGCCGCCTTCCTCATTTATGGCAGCGCATATTCTTTTTTCTCTTCTGACAGAGCCTTCCTCTCCACTTTGATCTTCTCACCGTCTGCAGCCGCCGTCAGCACTTCCTCTTCTTCCGGCTTCCCTTCCAGAATACTGTCCGCCACCGCATTCTGGAGCATGGACTGGATCGTGCGCTTCAGCGGCCGCGCACCGAATGCAGGATCATACCCTTTCTTCGCGAGCAGTTCTACGGCACTTTTCTCTACGCGCAGAGCAACGCCCTGTTTGCGCATCCGCTCTGTGAATTTCGCGATCTGCAGATCTGCTATCTTTCTCACGTCTTCCTGCCTCAGCGGATGGAATACGATCACTTCATCCAGCCGGTTGATAAATTCCGGACGGAATGTCGCCTTCACAGCCTCCATGACGCGGCTTTTGATATTTTCTTCACGCCGTATCTCTTCACTCTCCCCATTTCTGGCAAATCCGAGAGAACTTTTCCCCGTGATCTCCCGCGCTCCGATGTTGGACGTCATGACAATGATCGTATTCTTAAAGCTGACCGTGCGTCCCTGAGCATCCGTCAGACGGCCGTCATCCAGAATCTGGAGCAGGATGTTCCACACATCGGGATGCGCCTTCTCGATCTCATCCAGAAGAAGGATGCTGTACGGTCTTCTGCGCACCATCTCCGTGAGCTGTCCGCCCTCGTCATATCCCACGTATCCCGGCGGAGAACCGATCAGCTTGGACACGGTATACTGTTCCATATATTCTGACATATCGAGCCGGATCATCGCATTTTCATCGTGGAACATAACCTCAGCCATAGCACGGCACAGCTCGGTCTTACCCACTCCTGTCGGTCCGAGGAACAGAAATGATCCGACCGGACGTTCCGGATCCGCCACACCGGTCCTTCCGCGGCGGATTGCTTTCGCCACGGCGCTCACCGTATCATCCTGCCCGATGACACGGCTGTGGAGCGATGCTTCAAGCGACTTAAGCTGCACAGCCTCATCCTCAGTCAGCATCGTCACCGGTATCTTTGTCCACGCGGCTACTACTTCCGCGATATCCTCTGCATCCACACATCTGCACTGTTTCTTCTGCCATTCTGTCTGCTTCTTTGTCAGTTCCTGCACTAACGCATTCTGAGTATCACGCAGAACCGCTGCCCTCTCATACTCCTGCACATCGGCCGCCTGCTTCTTCTGCCGGCTGATCCGCCTGATCTCCTGCTCAAGCTCCATAAGGTGCGGCGGTGTCGTAAGCCCTCTCGTCTTAATCCGGGAGGCCGCCTCGTCCATCAGATCTACCGCCTTGTCCGGCAGGAATCTGTCCTGTATGTACCGTGAGGACAGACTCACGGCCGCGCGTACTGCATCTTCTGTGATGGTAAGTCCATGATAGGACTCATACTTTCCTTTTAGTCCCATCAGGATCTTCACCGCATCTTCCTGATCCGGCTCCTCTACATCAACAGGCTGAAACCGTCTCTCAAAAGCCGCATCTTTCTCAATATGGCATCGGTACTCTTTCAGCGTCGTCGCGCCGATCACCTGAAGTCCGCCTCTGGCGAGGATCGGTTTCAGTATATTTGCCGCATCCATCGTCTCACTGGCGCCCGCGCCGGCTCCCATGATCATATGTAACTCATCAATGAACAGGATCACATCACCGTCGGCTTCCGCCTCTTCCAGAAAGCTCTTCATCCGCTCTTCAAAATCCCCGCGGAACCTCGCACCTGAAAGCATACCTACAAGATCCATCGCAATGATGCGCTTATTCCGCAGGTTTGCCGGGATGGAGCCGTCCGCGACACGCTGTGCCAGGCCTTCCACCACAGCAGTTTTTCCGACTCCCGGCTCACCTGTGAGCACCGGATTATTCTTGGTACGTCTGGACAGCACCTGGATCACACGCTCCAGTACATCCTCCCGGCCGATCATCGGGTCGTATGCATTCTCTGCTGCCCGCCTTGTCATGTCTGTGCCAAACTTTTCCAAAGCGGAAAGCCCCTCCTCCGGCGCTTCGTCCGCTGTCTCCTCCGGCTGCTCTCCATAGGCCTCTTCCCCGGGCACATGCTGTCCCGATGCAGGGGTTTCCGTCGTCACAGCGCTCTCCGATGCCGCCCTGTCTGCTGCATCTGCCAGAGTCCTGTCCGCCAGGACGCCGTCCGTCACCGCGTCGCCCGGAGAAATATTTCTCGCAAGAGCAGGTGTCTGTCCGCTGTGCAGATCTCTTCTGATCTCCTCAGGATCCGCTTCCAGAGACAGGAGAAGCTGTGACGCTGCGCAGTCGCCGGCATCCAAAATTCCCGTCAAAAGATCTTCCGGCTCGACCTGATGATGTCCCCGGGCTTTCGCCCGCCGTTCGGAAATATGGAGTACCTGTTCCGCCTCCTCCGAGATCTGTACTGCCTGAAAACTACCGCCCGCCTTTGCGTCGAAATCATACTGATGCAGATATTCCTCCACCAGTTTCCGGTCCAGACCGCTGCGCCTGAGCGCACTCCCCGCCGCACCCCGGTCAGATGTCAGTGCCCACAGCAGATGCTCGCTCCCTATGAATCCGTGCTCCATATGCGTCACAAATCGGAGCGCCGACTGAAACACTTTCATTGTCCTCTGACTGAATCTGCTCAGATTAATTTCCATGCGTACACACCTCCTTTTCCATCACGGCAATATCATCCCGCAGTTTCGCTGCTTCCTCATAATTCTCCGTCTCGGCGGCCTCCGTAAGCCGTATCCGAAGCGCTGCCAGTCTGCGGCGCCGGATCAGCCCCGGTACTGCCTTTTCAGGAAATGCGCGGTCTCCCAGATGTCTCGGATCGCGCTTGCCCGGCCACCATCCCGTGTAATTCTTAAATTCCTCCGTCTTTCCCGTTGCAGCGGCCTGATTCCACATTTTCTGCAGACAATCGGCGCATACCGGAACCTGATAGACCGTCCCCATCCAGTTTATGTAAAATACTCTGTCTACCCTGTCTTTATTACAAAATTGGCATTTCATACCTGTTCACCTCTTTATACTACAAGATCGCCGGCACAGGTCCGGCGTAATTCAAAACTTAATAGTTAAGTTTTTAATAATATAGTATATAATTTTTAAAAAGTCAATAGTTAAGCCTGGACTGTTGCCATAAATGGTAACAGTTCAGCCTGCTTTGTGTTATAATGTACACAGACTTCAAGACCATATGGGGGAATTCAAATGACAGAACAGAAAAATCATAAAATCATATTAAGTGCCGACAGCACATGCGACCTCGACGAAGAAATAAAAAAGCGTTATCACGTAAATTATTTTCCGCTCCACATCAACCTGAACGGAGAGGACTATCTGGACAATATCACGATCACACCGGAACAGGTTTATCAGGAATACTATGACCACAAAGTCCTTCCGAAGACTTCGGCAGTAAATGTCGAAGAATATATGGAGCATTTCCGTCCGTGGGTGGAACAGGGATATGAGGTCATCCATGTCAACCTCGGACACGCCCTCTCCAGTTCTTATCAGAACTGCTGCCTGGCAGCTCAGGAACTGGGGCATGTCCATGTCGTGGACAGCTGCAATCTCTCCACCGGAACCGGCCTGACCGTTGTCGCAGCAGGTAAGATGATCGCAGAGGGAATGGACGCCGAGACGATCGCCGAAAAGCTGCGCGCCGGTACATCGAAACGTCACGCAAGCTTCATTCTGGATACACTCACATTTCTCCATGCTGGCGGACGCTGCTCTGCCGTCGCGGCACTTGGCGCAAACATGCTGAAATTAAAACCATGCATTCAGGTGGACAACCATGATGGAAGTATGAGCGTCGGTAAAAAATACCGCGGCTCACTGGACAAAGTGCTTGTAAAATATGTAAAAGATGAACTTGCAAAGCATCCCGATATCAATACGGACCTGCTGTTCATCACCCATTCCGGCATACCTCAGGAATATATTGACCTGGTAAAGAAAACAGTGGAAGAGACAATGACATTTAAAGAGATCCATGTAACGAAGGCGAGCTGCACGATCTCCTGCCACTGCGGACCTAACACACTGGGGATATTATTCGAGACAAAGTAACAGTTCAGCCGCGATAAGCACGTTAGTGCGGCTTTGCGAATGGCGCGGGCTGAACTGCTATACTAAACACTGCATAGTCAGGCTGAAAGATAAGAGGAAGGAGTACGATCATGACTACAAAACCTGTCTTTCATGGGAGTGATATCGAAAAAATCTGTGAATACTATCATTTAAATAAAGAAGATATTACCAACTTCGGAGCAAACGTCAACCCGCTCGGACTGTCCGAAAAGGTGAAACGTGCGATTGCCGGGCATCTGGATCTGCTCTCATCCTATCCGGACAGGGAGTACACATCGCTCCGGCAGACAATCTCCGAATACTGCCATATCCCGGCGGAATTCATTCTGCCGGGCAACGGTTCCAGCGAGCTGATCTCACTGCTGATCGAGACACTCGCACCCCGGCGCACGCTCATCCTCGGTCCGACTTATTCCGAGTATTCCAGAGAGCTGTCCTTCTCCGGAAGCACACAGGAATATTATCATCTGAGAGAAGAGGGAAATTTTCATCCGGATATAGACGGCCTCTGCCGGACGCTTGAAGACGGTTATGATTTTCTCATCCTCTGTAACCCGAACAATCCGACTTCCTCAGCGATCCTGCACGAAGATATGGAACGCCTTCTCTCATTCTGCGCTTCCCGGAATGTTTTCGTAATGATCGACGAGACATACGTGGAATTCGCGCCTGGCATCGCTGCAGTTACCGCAGTACCGTTCACCCGCGATTATCAGAACCTGATGGTGCTGCGGGGCGTCTCCAAATTCTTCGCGGCCCCGGGCATGCGGTTCGGCTACGGTATCACGGGTAACAGCAAACTTCTGAATAAGATGAAAGAAAAGCAGATCCCATGGTCGTTAAACAGCATCGGAGCCTTCGCCGGAGAAGAGATGTTCAAAGATCAGGAATATATCAGCCGCACCAGAGAACTGATCCTGTCAGAGAGAGACCGGATGTATCGGGCAATGTCTCAGATGCCGGATTATAAGACTTATGAGCCGTACGCCAATTTCCTGCTCGTAAAGATCGTAAAAGACGGGATCACATCCTTTGATGTGTTTGAACGGTGCATCAGGGCAGGACTCATGATCAGGGACTGCTCGTCATTCCAGTGTCTCGACGGAGAATTTATACGGTTCTGCGTCATGATGCCGGAAGCGAACACACGGCTTTTGCACGAATTAGGGACAGGGTAAACTTTGATTGGGGACGTAGTAAAATCGGATTTTACTACGTCCCCAATCAAGATTAGCCCTGTCCCTTTTTGATTCAGACAGTGTCCCGGCAAATTATTAACAGATCTCCGCCCCAGCCGGCATCTCTTTCTCCGGTACCATGAGCGACAGATTTCCGTCCGCATCTTCCGCACACAGGAGCATTCCTTCCGAAAGCACTCCTGCCAGTTTCGCAGGTTTTAAGTTCACAAGCACCATGACCTTCTTGCCCACCATTTCTTCCGGTGTGTAGTGAGCCTTGATGCCTGACACGATCTGTTTCACCTGACTTCCGATCTTCACCTGAGAGCAGAGAAGTTTCTTTGACTTCTTCACTTCCTCACACGCGATGATCTCACCCACCTGGAACTGCATTGCTCCGAACTGGTCAAATGTGATCTCATCCTTCGGCTCGATATCGATCACAGCTTTCTCCTCTGCCTCGCCGTCGGCATTGTCAGAAGTCTCAGCCTCTTCCACATGCGGGTGAAGCTCCTCGACTTTCTTCATGACTTCCTCAAGATCCAGTCTCTGGAAAAGGATCTCCGGCTTATCTGTCACATGTCCGCCGCCCAGCTGCTCGAGGATCTTTTTGCTCGTTGACGGCATGAAAGATTCCAGAAGCTCGGCTCCTGCGGAAATGCCCTGGATCAGATTCCACAGCACTGTCTCCAGACGGTCTTTCTTCGCCTCGTCTTTTGCAAGAGCCCACGGCATCGTCTCGTCAATATATTTATTGCAGCGTTTGAACAGGTTGAAGATTTCCGTGATCGCATCCGCAACTCTTAAACCGTCCATCTTCTCCTCAACGGCCTTCGGCGTATTCTCGATAACAGCCTTCAGATCCGCGTCCACTTCCTCTGCAACGCCCTTGTCCGTCACTGTTCCACCAAAGTATTTATTTGTCATAGAAACTGTACGGTTTACAAGATTACCAAGTGTATTTGCAAGGTCGGAATTCAGACGCTCTACCATCAGCTCCCATGTGATCACACCGTCATTCTCAAACGGCATCTCATGAAGCACGAAATAACGAACCGCGTCCACGCCGAAGAAATCAACCAGTTCATCAGCATAGAGCACATTTCCCTTGGACTTGCTCATCTTGCCGTCGCCCTGTAAGAGCCACGGATGTCCGAACACCTGCTTCGGCAGCGGCAGGTCTAAAGCCATCAGGAAGATCGGCCAGTAGATCGTATGGAAACGGATGATGTCCTTTCCGATCAGATGCAGGTCTGCCGGCCACAGTTTATTGAACTGCTCCGTGCTGTTGCCGTCCGCGTCATATCCGATACCCGTGATATAGTTTGTCAGCGCGTCAAGCCACACGTAAGTCACGTGCTTCGGGTCGAAGTCAACCGGGATTCCCCATTTAAAGGATGTTCTGGACACGCACAGATCCTGCAGGCCCGGAAGCAGGAAGTTGTTCATCATCTCGTTCTTTCTTGACACCGGCTGAATGAACTCCGGATGAGTGTTGATATGCTCGATCAGACGATCCGCATATTTGCTCATTTTAAAGAAATACGCTTCCTCTTTCGCCGGCTGTACCTCACGTCCGCAATCCGGACATTTGCCGTCAACAAGCTGTGACTCCGTAAAGAACGACTCGCACGGAGTACAGTACATTCCTTCATAATATCCCTTGTAAATATCGCCCTGATCGTACAGCTTCTTGAAGATCTTCTGAACCTGTTTCTCATGATCGGCGTCCGTTGTGCGGATGAATTTATCATAAGATGTATCCATCAGATCCCAGATCCTTTTGATCTCAGTGGATACGTTGTCCACGAATTCCTTCGGAGTGATCCCCGCCTCATTCGCTTTCAGTTCGATCTTCTGACCGTGCTCATCTGTACCTGTCTGGAAGAACACGTCATATCCCTGACTTCTCTTGTAACGCGCGATAGCGTCCGCAAGGACGATCTCATACGTGTTCCCGATGTGCGGCTTACCCGATGTGTAGGCGATCGCCGTAGTAATGTAGTACTTTGGTTTCTGATTCTCTGACATATTAACCTCCTTTGGGGACGTACTCATTTCGGGTTTTACTACGTCCCGAATCAAACTTCAACGTGTCCCTAACTGAATTTTACCCTGTCCCCTTTTCACTAACTATTTTTGTAACACAAAAAACCGCCTTCCTGCTCTCCTATAAGAGCAAGAAGACGGATATCAAACCGTGTTACCACTTCTCTTCGTCCCTCCCTCGCGGGATGAGACCTCAGCAAGTGCCTGTCAGCACTTCCCCGCTGTAATGGGCGGTCCCATCGCAATCTCGCTATGAATACGCGGCAGCTCAATTTCGAAAACTGCCGGCACCCAATAGTTCGGTGCGCTGCTCGGAAGCCATGTTCATCTGTTTTCCGTCTATCCCTCTCAGCTCAGATACGTAAACTGCTGTCCGCATCCCCCGGGAATTCTCTGTAAAACTTCCGCCAGACTACTCTCTTCGTCATTGCTTTTGTCGATCATCATATATTCTTTTGACCTGTAAAAAAGGTTAGCACACAGGGAAATGATTGTCAAGTAAAGACCGGACTTTATCACAGCCTCGACTTAAAATCCTCATATCCGAATGTCCGCACGATCTCACACTCTCCGTCCTCTCTTTCGAGTACGATATCCGGCAGGTTCATCCCGTTAAACGTATTTGTCTTCACCATCGTGTAGATCGCCATATCCTGAAATACAAGTCTCTCGCCGCACTGCAGCGGATGATCAAACACATAGTCGCCGATCACATCTCCGGCAAGGCATGTCGGCCCGGCGAGACGATAAATATGCTGCTGCCTGTCCGCGCATTCACCGTGCCGGTTTCCGGCATCCGCAGCTTCCCTCTCATCCCGGCAGTCCACAGTGTCCGCCGCTTCCGGATCACATGCGCCTCTCAGCGGCGGCCGGTAAGGCATTTCCAATACATCCGGCATATGACACGCCGCGGATGCATCCAGTATCGCGATCTTCATACCATTGTCCACAATCTCAAGCACTTCCGTTATCAGCTCTCCGGCGTTGAGCGCCACAGCCTCACCCGGCTCCAGATAGACTTCCACATCATAAGTCTCTTTCACATGACGGATACATTTCTTCAGCAGTTCAAGGTCGTAGTCCTTCCTCGTGATATGATGTCCTCCGCCGAAGTTCACCCATTTCATCTGATGGAGATATTTCCCGAATTTCTCCTCGACCGCTCTCAGTGTCATCGCCAGATCATCCGAATTCTGCTCGCACAGCGTATGAAAATGAAGTCCGTCCAGTTCACTGATTTCCTCTTCTGTCAGCTCTGCCTGCATCTGCTCCAGAGTCGTTCCCAGTCTTGAAAACGGAGCGCAGGGATCATAGATCGCGTGCCCTTCCTGTGTGGAGCACTCCGGATTGATCCGAAGCCCCATGCTCCTGCTGCCAATGCACTCGCCATACATATCTCCTGCAGCCACAAAGATGCCCTGACCGTCATTCCCGCATCCGCATGCCCTGACCTGATCCTTATACTTCCGGAACTGGGCCGGGGAATTGAACACAATATGATCGCACAGCCTCAGAATCTCCTGTATCTCCTCTTCTTTATACGCAGGTGAGAAGATGTGGTTTTCTTTTCCCATCTCCTCATATCCCAATCTTGCCTCATGAAGTCCGCTCGCCGTCGCGCCATCCAGATATTCTCCGATCAGAGGGTATACATGGTACATGGAAAATGCTTTCTGCGCCAGCAGGATATGGCATCCTGTCTCCTCACGGACCTCTCTTAAAATTTCAAGGTTCTCCCGTAACTTTTTCTCCTGCACTACATAGCAGGGTGTTCTAAGTTCGTTTTTTTTCATTTTCTGCCCATATACCTCCTGCTTTATACCTTTTCTGTATGGTCTGTTTCAGGCTTTTAGTCCACCAGCTCCGGATCTTCACTGATCTTCCACGGCAGCCCCCATTTATTCAGGGCATCCATAAACGGATCCGGATCGAACTCTTCCATATTGTATACGCCCGGTTTCTTCCATGTACCGGTCATCACCATCATAGCGCCGATCATCGCCGGCACACCTGTCGTATAGGCAACAGCCTGTGATCCTACTTCCTTATAACACTCCTGATGATCGCATGTATTATAGATATAGAGTTTCTTTTCCTGTCCGTCCTTCTTACCGATAAAGATACATCCGATATTCGTCTTTCCTTTTGTCCTCGGGCCCAGAGATGACGGATCCGGCAGTACTGCCTTCAAAAACTGGAGCGGCACGATCTCTTTCCCCTCATACATGATCGGCTCGATGGATGTCATGCCCACATCTTCCAGACAGCGCAGGTGTGTCAGATAACTCTCCCCGAACGTCATGAAGAAACGGATCCTCTTGATCCCCGGAATGTTGAGAGCCAGAGACTCGATCTCCTCGTGATGGAGCAGATACATATCTTTTTCTCCGATTTCCGGGAAATTATACACACGCTTGATCTCCATGGGCTCTGTCTCTACCCAGTGACCATCCTCCCAGTAGGAGCCTTTCGCGGACACCTCGCGGATGTTGATCTCCGGGTTAAAATTCGTGGCAAACGGATACCCGTGATCGCCTGCATTGCAGTCTAAGATATCAATATAGTTTATTTCGTCAAAATAATGTTTCAGCGCATATGCTGAGAACACGCTTGTGACACCGGGATCAAATCCACTCCCAAGAAGAGCGGTAAGTCCGGCCTTCTCAAATCTCTCCCGGTAATCCCACTGCCATTTATACTCGAATTTCGCCGTGTCTTCCGGCTCATAGTTTGCCGTATCGATATAGTGCACACCTGCCGCCAGACACGCATCCATGATCGTCAGATCCTGATACGGCAGCGCCAGATTGAGGACCACCTCCGGCTGTTCCTTTTTTATCAGAGCTGTCAGTTCCTCCACATTATCCGCATCCACCTGTGCGGTTGTGATCTTTGTCTTTGTTGTACCCTGTAGTTTCTCTTTCAGCGCGTCGCATTTCGACACCGTCCTGCTGGCGATGCACAGTTCAGAGAACACCTCGCTGTTCTGACAGATTTTATGAATTGCTACGCTGGCTACTCCTCCGCAGCCAATCACCATTACTTTTCCCATGATATAGATCTCCTTTCTTTTCACCTGTTATCTTCATTTATCATCATTTGCGGTTCGTCAACGCAATGAGCATCTCCCGGATGATTTTACACGCCACAGCCGTGGATGCCCCCGTCGGATCACAGGGCGGACACAGCTCGTTTACATCACATCCGATCAGATTCACACGTTCGCATACTTTTGTCACACCTTGCATAGCGGTGAGAAAATCAACTCCTCCCGGCTCCGGCGTACCCGTCCCCGGAAATACCGACGGATCCATCACATCCAGATCGACCGTGAAATACACCGGCGCATCCCCGATCTGTTCCAGAACTTCATCCAGTCCGCTCAGTGTAAACGGATGGAAATCCGTATGTCTCGCTCTCGCCCAGTCGAATTCTTCTTTCTCGCCGGAACGGATACCGAACTGGTGGATCCGCCCGTCCGCATTTCTTCCATTCTGCCCTAACACTTCCCAACACCTGCGGATCACGCATGCATGGGAGAGTTCTACCCCCAGATAGTCCCGTCTCAGATCCGTATGCGCATCAAAATGGATGATGTGCATATCAGGATATCTCTCTGCCGCTGCGCGCACACATCCCAGTGTGACCAGATGCTCTCCGCCGATCATAAACGGCAGCTTCCCGTCGTTCAGGATATCATCCGCACATTCCCTGATCTGCTCCAGTACTTTCTCAGAGCTTCCGATCGCCAGTTCCAGATCACCGCAGTCGTATACGACATTTTCAGGCAGCTCTTTATCCTGGTACGGACTGTAGATCTCCAGTCCGTACGAATCGTTCCGTACCGCCTGACCGGCGAACCGCGTGCCGGGACGAAACGACGTCGTCGAGTCAAAGGGCACGCCAAAGATCACGATCCGTGCCTCCTCATATTCAGCATCACATCCGATAAAATTCACTGTATTCTTCCACATCATCTCTCTACATCCTCCAACAGCGCTTCCACATAGGCAGGGAGCGCAAAGACTCCGGCATGAAGCCGCGGCTCATAATATTTCGTGTGTATTCCCTTCAGCTTCCAGCCCACTTTGTCCAGATCATCCAGTGGATGATACTTCTTCGAGGCGAACCCGAACAGCCAGTGTCCTGACGGATAGGACGGGATATGCGCCTGATACACACGGCAGATCGGAAATGTCTCAAGGATTCTCTTGTGCATCCGCTGACACTGAAATGCCTCTTCTGTGTAAAACGGGCTCTCATTCTGGTTGATCATGATGCCGTCCTCATGGAGCGCATTATAACAGTTTCCGTAAAATTCCTTTGTGAACAGCCCCTCCCCTGCTCCGAACGGATTGGGGGAATCGATGATGATCAGATCATACGCATCACCTTTGGAGCGGATAAATCGCAGGCCGTCTTCATGAAAGATGTTGACCCTCTCGTCTGTCAGACTGTTGGCGATCTCCGGGATATATTTCCGGCAGACCTCCACGAGCAGGGGATCCGGCTCCACCACGTCGATCACCTCGATGGCGTCATACTTGATCAGTTCCCGCACGACACCGCCGTCGCCTCCGCCCACAACGAGCACCTGTCTCACATCCGGGTGCACCGCCATCGGTACATGTGTGATCATTTCGTGGTAGATGAATTCATCCCGCTCCGTCAGCATCAGATCTCCGTCCACTACCAGGATCTTTCCGAAATCTTTCGACTCAAGGACATCGATCCTCTGCACCTCGCTCTGCGCACTGAAGAGCTGCTCTTCAATGCGGATGGACAGCTTCACGCCGTCCGTATGTATATCGGAAAACCACATTTCCATACGACTTCTCACTCCTTTTCACAAATGTATGATTTCACTGCAGCCATATTTTGCTTCTCTATCTTTCCGTCAGCACGTTCAGCCGTTCGATCCGCTCATCCTCCGGTCCGGTCATAGAGCAACCTTTTTCTTTCGCATAGACGATATAATCGATGATCTCATCCGTGATCTCCTCGCCCGGAGCAAGCACCGGTATCCCCGGCGGATAGCACATGACGAACTCGGAACAGATCCTGCCTTTTGTTTTCTCAAGCGGCAGAGACTCTTTCTCCGCATAGAATGAATCCTGCGGCGTCATGACCACCTTCGGAGCGATATACTCCTGAGTGAGCATTCCTGTCTTGTCCTTCTTATATCTCCTCTTCAGGTCCGCAAGAGCAGTCACCAGCCGCTCTACTTCGCGCTTTCTGTCGCCGATGGACAGATAGGCGAGAATATTGCCCAGATCCCCGAACTCGATCTGAATGTCATACTCATCCCGGAGAATGTCATACACCTCGATCCCTGCAAGGCCGATATCCAGTGTATGGATGGACAGTTTGGTCGGATCGAAATCAAAGATACTGTCGCCGTTTACCATCTCCCGGCCAAACGCGTAGTAATCTCCGATCTGATTGATCTCCTTTCTTGCGTATTCCGCCAGTTCCGTTACCATTTTAAAGGATTCCTCTCCCCGCAGGGCAAGGTTTCTCCTCGAGATATCCAGACTGGACAGCAGCAGATAGGAGCCGCTGGTCGTCTGTGTCAGATTGATGATCTGACGGATATATCCCGGATGCATTCCTTTTCCGGTCAGCAGGAAGGAACTCTGCGTCAGACTTCCGCCGGACTTGTGCATACTCACTGAGGCAATATCTGCGCCCGCCTCCATCGCCGAAACAGGAAGATTATTTCCGAAATAAAAATGTGTCCCGTGTGCCTCATCCGCAAGGACTTTCATACCTTTTTCATGCGCCATTTTCACAATTGCTTTTAAATCAGAACAGACCCCGTAGTAGGTCGGATTGTTGACAAACACTGCAACGGCATCCGGATTCTCCTCAATTGCGCGCTCCACATCGGCACGCTTCATGCCCAGAGATATCCCCAGTCTCTGGTCCACATCCGGATTCACATAGATCGGCTTGGCCCCGCAGAGTACCATGGCATTGATCGCGCTTCTGTGTACGTTGCGCGGCAGGATGATCTTGTCTCCTTTCTTACAGCAGGACAGGATCATAGTCTGGACCGCCGACGTTGTTCCTCCAACCATAAGAAATGCATGTTCCGCGCCGAACGCATCTGCCGCCAGCTCTTCCGCCTCCTTGATCACGGATACCGGATGACACAGATTATCGAGGGGCTTCATGGAATTCACGTCGATGCTGACACATCGCTCTCCTAGAAGCTCCACAAGCTCCGGATTTCCCCTGCCGTGTTTATGCCCCGGCACGTCAAAAGGCACGACCCTGTTCCGCCGGAAACGTTCCAGCGCCTCGTAGATCGGCGCTCTCTTCTGTAATGATCTCTCCATCTTAAACCTCCGCCATGTATGATTGCGGCGTGTGCATCCGGAATCGGATAGGGGAGATTTTATCTCCCCATCCGCTCACCGCGATACCTCGCTCATCTCGCGGCACAGCCGCTCGATGACCGTTGCCCGTCGGATGCCCGCTCGTGCAAGCACGGCGGTCGCCC
>DWWO01000121.1 GCA_019119675.1 Candidatus Mediterraneibacter faecipullorum
AACACCCTGATTCACCGGTTCAAATCCGGTCTGCGCCTCTTGTGAGAATAAAGAGAAACGTTGAAAAGCGACGTTTCTCTTTATTGTTTTATAAGTGCACAATCCTTTCCGGATGTATTCCGCTGATACCGACTGTCAGACTCTGCATATATAATCAGTGCGGGAGTAGTACCGGGAAAAAGTAAGGCAGCGGCAGTAAAAATTAAATGAAGATGTTTTTTTGTAATTCTTAAAATGGGCAAACCAGGAATAAAGAGAGAATATCTGTTCAGACCTGATCGAAATGAAAGGCGCTGCCATAAGGCACAGCGGCAGGAACCACAGATTGTATTGTGTCCTGCTTGTCAGGTGAGCCTTCAATATTTTTTTGGCAGCAAACAAAATAACGATCATGCCACTGATCAGTAAATTGCAGATCAAAAAATGTATGATAAAGCCGGTCATAAAACCATCTCCTTATCTTGATTTTTTTGAAAGCAGGGAACGCAAATGGTTGAGTTCTGTTTCTGACAATTGATTGTTTTCTAAATATGCCGAGAGCATTGCACTGATATCTCCATCATAGAAACGCTTTATGAACGAATTACTCTGCTGACTGATATATTCGTTTTCTTCCACAAGAGGAGTATAAACAAATACCCGGCCTTGTTTTTCATAGGTCAGTGCGCCCTTTGTAACAAGTCGTTTTATAAGGGTCTGAATTGTTTTCGCGCTCCATGAGGTGGTTTTCAACAGTCGCTCTGTTATTTCATTTGTGTTGATCGGGGCTGATTTCCATACAATTTTCATAACTTCAAATTCGGCTTCTGAGATATGGGGTAAAGCGTGCATCGCGAATCCTCCTTTTATCTTACATATGTAATAAAAATATTATAAGTTAATATAGATATCATGTCAAATATAGGATCTATTCAATCTGCAGTTATGATGACAGTAAAGGAAATATCGGATTTAACAGGTATCGGCGCGCCATCTATGAGGGGGTTGTCATTTCCAACCTTTCTGCGTATACTGTACGTGGACTAACAAAGGGGGAAGCAGCGGATTTTTGAGAGTGTCCGCTGCGCACAAAAGATGATGAAGACAAGAAAACAGATGAAACGTCTTGGGAGGATGGCCCTGAAAAAACATTATGTGATATTCGTGGCAGCCTGTCTGATCGCGGCATTTCTGGCATCAGAGTTTACCAGCTCTCTGAATTTTTCTACAGCACAGAATTATGAGGAAACCTATGATCAGGTGCAAAGTGATCTGAACGGAGACGGCACCTATTCGATCAAGACTAAAGTGGACAGTATCGGCTGGGCAGACGTGATCCGGATCATAGTAGAGGACAACATGCAGGCCGGAAAGGAGATGTCGCAGGAGATACGGCAGAATGCCATCGAAGATTCCGAAAATGGAAATCCCATGTTCGGACGTACGCGGGGCGTACTGTCAAATATTGTAAATCAGGTCAGCTCAGGCTCGATCATCGTGACAGCGGCAGCGGCGATCGGCTCAATCACAGGTTCGGATAATCTGGGAATTCTGATACTGATCATCATTGGAGCGCTGGGGCTGTTTATTTTCTGGTTCTTAATCCAGAATACATTTCCGGTAGTGATCAGGCGCGTATTTCTTGAGGGAATGATCTATGACAGAGTGACTACGCAGCGGTTTGTATTTCTTCTTCGTGTGAAGAAATGGCTGAAGGCTTCATGGATCATGTTTGTAAAATATGTTTACTATTCACTGTGGTGTCTGACGCTCGTGGGGATTGTGGTCAAGCATTACTCGTATTTCCTTGTACCGTATATTGTGGCTGAGAATCCGGACATGACGGCACGGCAGGCAATCACACTGTCCAGAAAAATGATGAAAGGACACAAGTGGCAGTGTTTTGTATTTGAGCTTTCTTTCCTCGGGTGGGAGGTGCTCGGAGCGCTTACCATGGGAATCTTCAATATCCTGTATACCAATCCGTATCAGATGGCGTCCTTTACCCGCTATTATGCAGAACTGAGGGCAGAGGCAATAGAGAAAGGCATTCCGGGATCGGAACTTCTGTATGACACTTACCTCTACGAGAAAGCAGAGTCCTATGTGATCGCGGCGAAATATCAGGATGTGATCAAGGTGATGGAACAGCCGGAAGATACGGTAGAGAAACTGACCGGCTGGCGCGGTTTCCTGGCGCGAAATTTTGGAGTGCTCCTTCTGAGAAGAGAGCAGGAGCGTGCGTATGAACGGCACCAGGCAGATTATGTCAGGGTTCATTCTATGATCGACGATGTACAGAGGGAAGCATATCCGGTACGTCTGTATCCGATTCCGGAAGAGGAAAGGCGGAAATTCGTACAGTCGTTAAATTACATGCGCCACTATTCGGTGTGGTCCCTGATAACAATCTTTCTGAGTATGTCAGTGTTCGGCTGGCTGTGGGAAGTGGGAATGCATCTCGTGTCCTACGGTGAATTTGTCAACCGCGGCGCTCTGCACGGACCGTGGCTTCCAATTTATGGTACAGGGGCTGTGCTTATCTTGACAGTATTAAATCGGTTCCGAAAGAATCCTGCGCTGGAGTTCGGGGCGACGATCGTGCTGTGCGGTTTTCTGGAGTATATGACTTCACTTGTCATGGAGATTGCTACGGGCGGTACGAAATGGTGGGATTACAGCGGATATTTCCTGAACCTGAACGGCAGGATCTGCGCAGAAGGGCTTCTCGTATTCGGTATCGGCGGTCTGGCGATCGTATATGTGATTGCTCCTATGATAGATGATCTGGTAAACAGGTTCAATGAAAGGAAGGTCATGGTTATCTGTACGGTGCTGATGGTCTTCTTCCTGGCAGATGCGGTGTATTCGCAGATCCATCCGAATACAGGAAAAGGAGTCACTGATATAGAAGAGGCGAGAAGGACGGATCCCGCGCACCAAGTATCCGGAAAACAGATACAGGCATAAAATCAGATACAGAAGCAATTATAAAAAGGGATGGCCGGAATGGTCATCCCTTTCGTCTTGTCGCCACATCCTGAAACCGGAAATAATCCGGCCGGTGGCGTGACTGTGTAAATTCGAACTGCACTCCGTCATCGTTGAATGTCTGGCTGGTGATCACAGCCATGCAGTTATAGTCTTTCATATCAATATATTTCTCATCGATCTGTGTTACATGTTCCACAGTGAGTGTCCGTTTGCTGGTAGTGATCGTCATACCCAGCTCCCCTTCGAGATAATCGTAAATAGAATGACTGGCAATCTCCGGGGTCAGCCCCTTAACAAGCTCTTTCAAAAAATAATTGTGGTTGAGGATCAGAGGTTTCCCGTCCAATGAGTGGAGACGCTGGAGATAATAGAGTTCTGTCCCCTTCTTAAATCCTGTCTTTTTCTCTATTTTTTCATCCGCGGTAATCTCAGCAAACTGAAGCACCTTTGTATATGCCTGCTGATGATTGCGCAGAGCAGATTCCTTGAACGATTCGATGCCGCCTACGGTAAATGAGGTCTGCTCTATGGGCTGGAAGATATTTCTAACGCCCTTGCCGTGCATCGGCTGTACATATCCGTCGGCGGTAAGCTCGGACAGAGCGCGGCGGACTGTATTGCGCGAACAGTCATATTCCTCGATCAGGGCGTGTTCGGACGGCAGCATTTCCTGATAAGTATAGTATTCTGTCTCGATCTTTTCCTTCAAGTCTCTGTAAATATAGTCGTATTTTGCTTTCGGCATAAACTCACTTCCCCATCGATATCTTATTTGAACAACTATTTGTTTAAACATCTTATATTATAGAAATCCATATACTTAAAATCAAGTTAAAAATCCATGCAAAGCCTATTTCAGGAGAAATCCACAAAATCTTTTCCTCTCTTTTGTGGATAATAACAGAAAAGAATTATTTTTCAAAAATCGGTTGACTTGTTCAAACAAGAGTGTTATATTCGAGATGTTCAAACAAGTTCGGGTTGTGATAATAATGTTTCAGGAATGATGAAACGAGTAAGAAAGAGAGGAAGAGAAGCGATGGGAAAGTATGATAATGATGTAAAACGTCTGCTTGAACTCGTCGGAGGCAAGGAGAATATCCAGGCTGTCTCCCACTGTATGACAAGGATGAGATTCGTCCTCATCGATCCGAAGAAAGCAGATGAGAAAGCAATCGAGGATCTGCCGAGTGTAAAGGGGACATTTACACAGGCAGGACAGTACCAGGTCATCATCGGAAATGACGTGTCTGTATTTTATAATGAATTTACGAAATATGCGGGCATCGAGGGCGTGAGCAAGGATGCCGTCAAAGCAGCGGCGAAGACGAATCAGAATATCGCCCAGAAGATCATGGGAACTCTCGGTGAGATCTTCGCTCCCCTGATCCCGGCTCTGATCTGCGGAGGTCTTGTGCTCGGCTTCCGAAATGTGATCGGTGAGATCAACTTCTTTAATAACGGTACACAGAGCCTTGCGGATGTATCCCAGTTCTGGTCAGGAATGTACAATTTCCTCTGGCTGATCGGTGAAGCGGTATTCCACTTGCTGCCGGTAGGTATCGTGTGGTCCATTACGAAGAAAATGGGAACGACTCAGATTCTTGGTATCATCCTTGGACTGACGCTTGTGTCTTCACAGCTCCTGAACGGCTTCAGCGTATCGTCCACACCGGCGGATGAGATTCCGGTATGGGATTTCGGATTCTTCCAGGTTGAGATGATCGGTTATCAGGGGCAGGTCATCGCGGCGATGATGGCAGGTTTCGTCCTTGCATATCTGGAGAAGTTCTTTAAGAAGATATGCCCGGAAGTGATCAGTATGATCGTAGTTCCCTTCTGTTCCCTTGTTCCGGCGGTTATCATCGCTCATACGATCGTGGGACCGATCGGCTGGACGATCGGAAATGCTATCGGAGACGTAGTATACGCAGGACTTACATCTGACTTCAGATTCCTGTTTGCGGCAGTATTCGGCCTGTTATATGCACCGCTTGTTATGACCGGCCTGCACCATATGACAAATGCAATTGACTCGCAGCTTCTTAACATCCCGCCGAATACTACGATCCTCTGGCCGATGATCGCTCTTTCCAACATAGCACAGGGCTCCAGCGTACTTGCTATGAGCATGCTCCAGAAGAAGAATGAGCGCGCCCAGCAGATTAATATTCCGGCATGCATTTCCTGTTACCTGGGAGTTACGGAGCCCGCACTCTTCGGTGTCAACCTGAAATATGTATTCCCGCTTGTATGCGGTATGGCTGGTTCCTGCTGCGCGGCAATGATTTCTGTAGGATTCGGAGTTGAAGCCCTGAGCATCGGAGTCGGGGGACTTCCGGGAATCCTTTCCATCAAACCGGAATACTGGGGGATCTTCCTTCTGGCAATGGCGGTTGCGATCATAGTTCCGTTTACACTGACATTTATCGTCGGAAGGATCAAACTTTCTAAAGAAGACAGATTCGGCAAAGAAAATGCTGCTCCGGCAATTGAGTCAGCAGAAAGTACAGAATCCGTTGAAACAGCACAGGCAGCAGACAGCGCAGACTCTGCAGCAGTTTCCAGTACAGACGCAGCTGATGTAAAAGAACTGAAATCAATCCTTGACGGTAAGGTAATGCCCATCGAGGAGGCTCCGGACGATGTATTCTCACAGAAGATCATGGGCGACGGCGTTGCAATCGAACCGTCGAACACAGTGGTAACAGCTCCGGCTGACTGCGATGTCAGCGTTGTAATGGCTGATACAGGCCATGCGTGCGGCCTGACACTTCCCAACGGGGTGGAACTTCTGATCCATGTCGGCGTTGACACAGTCGATATGGGGGGAGACGGATTTAAGCTTCTTGTAAATGAGGGCGACCATGTGAAAGCAGGACAGAAACTCATCGAGTTCGATCCTGAGAAGATCAAAGCAGCAGGACATCCGTGTACGACAATGCTGATCGTGACCGCAGAGGGAAGCGCAGCTAATATCCGGATGCATTCCGGTATGGATGCAAAAGCAGGCGAGACAACAGTCATCTCTTGGGATTAATAATTAAAATAAGGAAGGACAGGGGCTGTACAACTATGAAAGATTTCAGAAAAAGTACTGTATATCAGATTTATCCCAAATCATTCTGTGACACGAACAAAGACGGACTTGGCGATCTGCGCGGCGTTATAAGCAAAATTGATTATATAAAAGAACTCGGCGTTGATTACATCTGGCTTACTCCTTTCTTCGTATCCCCGCAGAATGACAACGGATATGATGTGGCGGATTATTATAACATTGACCCCGGATACGGAACCATGGAAGATGTGGAAGAGCTGATCGCAGAGGCAGATAAGAGGGGAATCGGCCTGATGTTCGATATGGTATTTAATCACGTTTCAACAGAACATGAGTGGTTCCGGAAAGCTATGGCGGGAGATTCATATTATAAAGATTTTTTCATCTTCCGCAAAGGGAAGGACAACGGCGAACCTCCGACCAACTGGGAGAGTAAGTTCGGGGGGAACGCATGGGAATATGTAGAGAAATTTGACGAGTATTATCTGCATCTTTTCGACGTATCTCAGGCGGATCTGAACTGGGAAAATGAAAATGTCAGAAGAGAGATTCAGAAGATCTTAAAATTCTGGATGGAGAAAGGTGTCAAAGGATTCCGCTTTGATGTAATCAACCTGATCAGCAAGGCATGCTTCGAGGATGATGACATCGGGGACGGGCGCAGATTCTATACAGACGGTCCGAAGATCCACCAGTATCTGAAAGAGATGCATGATGCGACATTCGGACAGGCTGACGGATTTGTGACTGTGGGCGAGATGTCCAGTACTACGATCGATAACTGCTATCAGTATGCAGGCCGTGATACAGGAGAATTGTCTATGGTATTTAGCTTCCATCATCTGAAAGTAGATTTCATGGGAAATGAAAAATGGGTGCTTGTGCCTGCGGATTTCCAGAAACTCAAAGACATTATTTTTGAGTGGCAGACAAAGATGGCAGAACATAATGCCTGGAACGCAGTATTCTGGTGTAATCATGATCAGCCCCGCGTCGTATCCCGCTTTGGCGATGAAGGTAAATATTGGAAAGAATCAGCCAAGATGCTCGGAACTATCATCCACTGCCTGCGCGGTACACCGTATGTATACCAGGGCGAAGAGCTGGGCATGACAAACACAGACTTTACAGATATCTCACAGTTCAAGGATGTAGAAAGCCTGAACCATTACCAGATTCTTCAGGATAAAGGACTGTCGGCTCCCGATGCCCTGCGCATCATCCAGATCCACTCCCGCGACAACGGACGTACACCGATGCAGTGGGATGCTTCGAAATATGCCGGCTTCACTTCAGAGGACAGCAAGAAGCCGTGGATCGCAGTGAACAGCAATCATGAAAAGATCAACGCGGCAGACCAGCTGAAAGATGAAGATTCCATCTTCCGCTATTATCAGAAGCTGATCGCCCTTAGAAAAGACTCCGAAGAGTCCGATGTTATCGCTTACGGCGATGTGGAGCCCCTGGCACAGAGAGATCCGTCCGTATTTGCGTACCGCAGGACTTATGACGGACACGAACTGATCGTGACAGCCAACTTCTACGGAAAAGAATACCAGTGGAAAGGCGCGCCGGATCTTAACGGATTCAGAAAAGTGCTGGGGAACTGTGAAAACACTGAGATCGCAGAAGATGGTATGATGAACATGAAACCATACGAAGCAGCAGTGTGGTATAGGTAATTCGTATTTTACAGACCGGCAAAGCATCCGCCGGGAGACAGGTATTGCTAGCGCACCCGCTTTCGCTCGGGCCGTACCGCAGCGGTACATAGGAGCGCAAAAGGCGCGCTCCAAGTGCCGGCGTTACTCTACGGTGCGTACGCAATACCTGTCTCCCGGCTGCTTTCTTTCCCATCCCGAAAATCGAATTCCAAACGGAAGGAACAAAGCCGGATCTTTTTCCGTCCGTGGATACGTGAATTGTCTGTGCTGTATCAATCTGTTTTGTGCTGTTTTTCAATTATGAGCCTGTACGATAAATCCGGAATTTAAGTACTTGTAAATCCCCCTTTCTTTTTGACGATATAGATCGGCCGTTTCTTGCTTTCCATATAATCTTTCGACACATACTGCCCCAGAATGGAGATGAAGAACATCTGCACACCGTTGAGCAGCAGGATCAGGCAGATGAGAAGCGGAATCCCGGCCAGTCCGTTCCCGGTCAGCAGAGCCCATATCCCGGTTACTATTGCCGCAAGAATCAGGAAGACACCTGCTGTTCCTGCCATAGTGACAGGAGCGGAGGAAAATGACAGGATGCCGTCCATCGCATATCGGAAGAGAGAACGCAGGGACCATTTCGTCTCGCCAGCCGTCCGCTCTACATTGTGGAAGGGAATCCATTTTGTGTCAAAACCGACGAAAGAAAAGATTCCTTTCATATATCGGTTGTATTCTTTCAGTTCAAGGATGGAGTCAGCCATTGCCCGGTTCATCATGCGGAAATCTCCCTTGCCATCTCCCATATCCAGTTTACAGGTTTTTCGGATGATCTTATAGAATGTGCGGGAGAGGAGACTGCGGAGTTTATTTTCGCCGGTGCGGTCTTCGCGCAGCCCTGCACAGCAGTCATAGTCTTCTGTTTTCAGTACATGATACATTTCTTTTAAAAGCTGTGGCGGATGCTGCAGATCCGCGTCCATAAAGACACAGTAGTCCCCGGAAGCATTCTGGAGTCCGGCATACATGGCGGCTTCCTTCCCGAAGTTTCTGGAGAAGGAAATATATCTGCACCTGTCATCCGCGCAGGCGAAGCTCTCCAGAATATTGGAAGTGTGATCGCTGCTCCCGTCGTCCACAAAGATAAATTCACATACCGCCCCTTCGATACCGCTTACCGCATCGGAAGTGACACGGTAAAATTCCGGCAGGGCATTCTCTTCATTATAACAGGGAACGATAATACTGATCTTATCCATGGTTGACGACCTCCTTTTTAAAAATCCCGAATTTACACAATACATAATTCCCGATCACGGTGATCACGCTGACAGCTAATTTCGCCGGAAAAGCGGCTGTGTCCAGTTGACTTATGAGCAGCCACAGAAGCACACTTTCCACGATCAGAGTTATGAAGCGCAGCGCTGCAAAGGATGCAAGTTCACCGGCGACATGTTTCTCAGAGTGAAAGACCACACGGCGGTTTAGAATATATGCGGTGAGTACGGCACCCGACCATGCCGCGCTGTTGGCGGCAAGGTAGGGAATCTGCATGGCGAGAAACCCTGCATACAGGAGATAGTTGACGCCAGTAGTCAGGACCCCGCTGATCAGATAAGTAATAAGTTCACGCTTGATTTTCATATACAATTCCTCCCTGTATTGTGTTTGCATTGGCGCAGTAATATATACACGAGATATATGACATATCCGGCTGATGCAGATGTGCTGACGATACATCCGGCTGCCTTCCCGGGCGGGGTAAAGCGAAATTCTACAGTGTGCTCACCCTTTTCAAGATAAGTTCCGGCAAAAGCCTGATTTACTCTCACAAGTTCCGACGGTTTTCCGTCCACCAGTATCTCCAGTCCGTTCTGTATGGGAATGGAGGTGGCAAGGTACCCGTCGTTTCCCGCTGTTATGGTATATTTGGTATCCATGAGTCCGGTATCGGTGATGCCTGGACTAGTGGATATGTCATCTGTCAGTGGCGTGTAACTCTTATTATTTAGAAGAGACTGTTCGTACAGATACCACTGGATATCGTTCAGCCTGTAATGCCCCTTGGAAAATGTGATTTCCAGACGATCCACTCCTGTGGACGAATCCGTGGAAAACTGGTAATGGAACTGATCATTTCCATTTGGATACGGGGCAAACATGCCGGACAGCTTGTTGCGGATATTGTTGATATCGATGACTACAGCCTTTGTTGTCAGATTTTCAACATCAAACTGACAGAGTAAAATGTTGTCGGGCTGAGGATTCCCGATATCAAGGGTCAGCGTGCATTCTTTTTCTGCCCGGATCTCCCATCCGTTGTCCGTACGGCTGATATCAAGACCTTCCGGGAGATCCGTCTGAGACAGCTCCGGCGAGTAAGGGCGTATATTATCACCGACTGATTCTTCCGTGGCGTCGTCCTGAGAGCTGCTCTGAGAACTGCCAGCCGAGCTGTTCTGTGAGCCTTCCCGCGAACTGTCCTCCACAACTGTCTTTCGGGTGATGATGTCCAGTTTCTGCAAAGGATCGAGAGTGTCAAACAATTCCTGTGATACAGTGTCATCCGTAAAGTACACAGACGGCAGGACATCGGGATTCTCGACGATCATATTTTCCCCGGATTTAAGAACCGGCTCGTATCCTGCCGGGATATGACCGGCAGTCGTCTCCAGATAACGGACACCGAGAAGATGGAGCATAAACGGATTATCCGAAGTCAGCAGCGCCACCCGGTTGTTGATCCTGACCGGTGTCATGAGGGTGTCGTAATAAAATTTGGAATATTCCCCGTTCGTGACGGAAGAATACATTGTGCTGCGGTACAGGGGCGTGTTCAGCTCGTTTCCGTCCACAAGAGGGCTTAACAGGCTGTCAAAGTGATAGAACGGGTCAAACTGTACCTGTCTCAGCTCATCAGAGGTGAAGCCCGGTGATATCTCAGATTCTTTCACCCAGTCCTCTGTGCCTGCTGTCGTCAGATACATGCCTACCGGAGATATGAGCAGCAGAACTGCTGTCAGCAACCCCGATGCAGCAGCGAATGAAGGAGGGACATATTTCCGTTTCAGCCTCATAGCAAGGCACAGACAGAAGAGGATCACCAGATCCAGCAGGATCCAGGGGAACTGTTCCTGACTGAACCAGAGCAGGCTTACCGGAAGCATAACGGCAAAGGGCCAGAGCAGGGGGACCTGCGCTTCGTATATCCGGGCTTGTTTCGGGGACCGGGAGTCTGGTTCCGGTACAGGTACAGGGACTTCTGTCCTTCTGTACATTTCTGCATAACGTACACAGTGCAGGATGACAAGTGGCATAAACGGTATGAGGATCTTTGGGCGGGTGTACAGCGTGCCGTTCAGTATATAAGAGAAGATTCCGAACATCCCGAACAGCAGGAAGAGAATGCTGTCCTGCCGGAAATTTTTTATTTTCAGTCCTGCCAGTATGGCATAAAAGCAGATCAGTGTAAGGCCCATTCCATATTCGTTGAACAGAATATTGTTAAATACCGGATTAGGCCCGAACAGTTCCAGAAGCTTCAGAGGCCCTTCGTCTGCGTCAAGCCGGCTGTGTTCCAGAAGTACAAGCGCCGTGGGAAGCAGGAGCGCAGCCGACATTGCGGCGGCAAGGACCGCCGAGGGGATATAACGTTTCAGGAATGAGCCCCGCCAGAACCGTTTTCCTTCTGTCCTGTACCAGTACCATCCGACTGCGGCAAAAGCCGATATGGAAAAGTAAAAGCTCGACAGGCAGATGAGAAGCAGACAGAGTGGCAGCCATTTATAGCGCTGCTTTCTGATGCACAGAAAAGCCAGAAGCAGAAACGGCAGATAATTTACGAACATGATCTGACGGTGCATATGGAAGAGGCAGCCGGCTGTCATAAAAAGCATGCTTCCGAGCCACGCCCGGAGCGGGGATATCTGTTCTGTCCTCAGCCAGATATATACGAGGAGTACAGAACCGAGATATACAGCCATCATGTATCCGATGATGATATCCATCATGGGGATCTGTGGCAGCAGGCATCCGATCAGGATATCCGGCCTTAAGAAGCCGTAGTAGGCGAACTGATATCCGTTGGAGCCGCCGCCCAGACCGATCCATGACGGCAGCAGGGTGTGCTGCTCAAGACAGGCATTTCGTATTGTTTCTGCCAGTGTGACATGCTGACTCAGCCAGTCGGTATTTGATCCGTATACACAGCCGGCCGGTATGACGGCTGTGACCAGTATGATAAAAAGCAAGATGAGGGAAACGGGGTAAAACCATTTCTTCATCACTTGTATTCCCCCTTTCAACAATGACAGATTAATACACCTTTCTTAAAAAACGCCGGAAACGAATCTAAAGAATTCTTAAGAAACCCTTCAGAGAAGCTGAAATCGTGTATAATCATACAAGACAACACCTGATCCGTTTATTTACCATACGGCGCAGGAGAGAGGGATACGAAATGGAAGAAGCGAAAAACGGGAATTAGGCGCTTGCAAAGGCGGAAGAGGAGCCATGCTCCGATCCTGTTCCTCAGTGCGCATGTATCCTGAACAGGGCAGGGTAAGGATATCAGTCAACAATCTGATCAGGGGAAATGCGGCCGAGACCGAGAGCAATCAGATCGGACTGCGCAGTGTCAGAAAAATGGTGGAAATGCATCAGGGGGAATTGTATACATTTGTAGAAACAAATATATATACAGTTCAGATTATATTTGAGTTGATCCATAAATATAGTGGTGTAGACGTGTGCAAATATCAATAATAGAGTATAATTATCAGAAAATTCAAACAAAATAAATATAATAATAAATTTAATTAAAATAAAAAGCATAAAATGTATTGACAAATATGGACCCGGGTGCTATTATAAAAACATCCAAAAGAGATACAACAAAACAAGATCTCAAGAGGATATTTAACTAAGAGAACAAATCATCAGTTGTTCGATTAGATTAAAAATACAGGGCAGCAGGAGGTAAGTCCCATGGACAGTATAGTTTCAGTTTTTCATCAATATGTCAGTGGTACGGCAAATGGAAGTTCCTGTGATGTAAGAGACCTTTGCTGGAGAGAAGATTAATAATCCGGAAATATTTACATGAGAAGAGAATGATCGGAGAGTACGGAATCCGGATGAAAATCAATTAAGATTTAACATTTGCAGACGTATTGAATATAGATACCACATATAGCGGGATTTCGAAAGATGTGTAAAGAAACATTGAGTAGAATATTATTTTATAGTAAAGGGCACATAGTTATAGAAGTAATAATTTAGTAGGCTTTAAGAGTATCGGGAAAGATATTGTCAGAGGCGAACAATTATAGGAATAATAACTTGGATAGCTTTTTAAAAATATAAAATAATACCAGTGTTCGGAACGAAAGTGAAAAATATATGGATACTGCTATGAACCTCAATTTGTTATTGAAGGAGGGAAGGTTTAATAAGCGGGTCTTAATAAATCGACCGAAGATCAAATAACAGATGGCAGAGGTCTCACAGGAACGGAATCTACATATTTCCTCCGATTTATATATAAAAATGATAAAATTAAATAAATATTAAAAATGCATCGTCGATGTCAATCGAGGATGCATTTTTTTGACATAACGCACCTCATATGATAAACTATTGAAAGAATATTGCCTTTCGGCAAATCAGATGCAGATCGATGAAATATTATTTTCGATGAGGTGAATGCAGTGGATAAGTATGAATATAAGCAAAAGACGGAGCAGATGCTCGAACTTATGGAGGATGGATCATACAGGAAAGCAGCCGAGATTGCAGATACGATCGATTGGCGGAGAGTCCGGAACGCGTCCATGTTGACGAATGTCAGTGACATTTATGAGAAGAATAAGGAGTATGAGAAAAGCTATAGTGTACTGAATCTTGCCTATCACCGTGCCGAGGGGAGCCGGAAGATCATCAGCAAGCTGTGTACATTAGCGCTGAAGACAGGAAATACTGACGAGGCGATTGATTTTTATGATGATTTTATGCAGATTGCTCCGAAAGACCCGAATCAGTATATTTTAAGATATCAGATCCTTCGTGCGCAGAAGGCACCGGTGGAACAGCAGATCGATGCTCTGGAAGAGTACAAAAAATCCGAGTATATCGAAGAATGGGCATATGAGCTGGCGAAACTGTATCAGGAAGCAGGGATGACAGCAGAATGTCTTGAGGAATGTGATGACCTGATCTTGTGGTTCAGCGAAGGTAAATATGTTTACAAAGCGATGGAGCTCAAGATGCAGTATAAACCGCTGACACCGTCACAGCAGGAAAAATATGACAAAAGATTTGAGAAGTTGTCAGCCGAGACTGAGGAGATGCCGGATATTGCAGCTTATGCAGGCCGCACAGAAGATGAAGATGAGAGTGACAGCGTTTCGGAGGAAGGGCAGGATGAACAGGCGGTTGTAGAATCAGATAGTCCGAAAGAAAGCACGGCAGTCCCGAATAATGTACAGGATACTCCTGATGATGAATCTGGTGTTCCGGAAACAGAGAGAGACTCCGCTGAGAGCAGACCTGCTGACAATGCATTAGAAAACAAAGTTCCGGAGAAGAAAAAGAAACTTGGAAATACGATGCCGCTGGATGAAGCACTCAGACAGCTTCTCCACCCGGAAAATAAAGAGATTCAAAAGCCGGAGGAAGCCGAAGAAGAGCCGGCGCTGGATGATCTTGAACAGGCAATCGATGAAATCGAGTCTGTAGTTGATGTTGACATGGTCAAGGAGATTAAAGAGAAGAAAAAGCAGGCATCGTCTGCAGGTAATATGACAGAGATCATACCAGAGGATGATGATCAGATCGATGGCCAGCTGAATCTTGAAGATATCCTGCAAGACTGGGAAGGGGAGCCGGAGAGTATTTCAGATGAACCGGAGTCAGATGATCTGCTGGAGTTCGAGGAAGGGGAAGAGCTGCTCGATATGGAAGAAGAGCTTCTTAGTCCGGAAGAAGGGGAGGCTGTTGTAGAAGAGGAAGCAGTGGAACTGCCAGTAGAAGAGAGTGAAGATACAGAGGAGGAGTTTACTGCAGATGACGCGGAGGGAGCATCCGGAGAATTATTTGCGGATGAAGCCGAAGATATTGCAGAGGATGATGATCTGGCAGGAGCGTCAGAAATCGAAGGTATTACAGAGGACGATGATCTGACAGAACTGTCAGAAGAGAAGACTGATATTAATAAGACAGAAGGGGAAAGCCAAGGGGAGACTATGGAAGATAATAAGACGAAGAAGACAGAACCGATTCTTCCGCCGGATATCCAGCGGATGATCGATGAGATTGAGGGTGTGATCCCGCCACAGGAAGAGACTGAGAAAACTCCGGTAAAAAGGACACTGAAGAGAAAAGAAGAGCCCAGGGAAAACATGGGGAAAGTCGCAGACTCACTTCGCATAGATAATGACGACTTTGAGGAAGACTATGACTTCGATGACGAGGAAGACTTTGAGGATGAGTTTGAAGAAGTTGAGGATGCGGAAGAATTTGCAGATGATGTAGAAGAATCCGATGAGGAATACTTCGATGAAGAGGAGTATTTTGAGGAGAACGAGGAAGACCTTCCGGATGAAGAAGAGTACTTTGAGGAGGCCGAGGAAGACCTCCTGGATGAAGAAGAGTACTTTGAGGAGGAGGGAGAGGACCTTCCGGATGAAGAGGAGTACTTCGGGGAGGAAGAAGAGTTCCCGGACGAAGAGGAGTACTTTGAGGAGGAAGCAGAAGAGCTTCCGGACGAAGAAGAGTACGGTGAAGATGCGATAGATTTCGAGGAGGAATTTCGGGTGAATCCGGATCACGCAGATGAACCGGACGACAGAGAAATTCCGGATGACGATGATGACAATATGGACATTCTCTCTGCAACGAAACCTCTGAGTCGTAAGGAGACGGCGAAGATGATCGCAACAGGGAAGACAGCACCTCTTCCGCTTGATGAGATTTCAGATGCACTTTCGATGACTGATACAGGTTTTATCGTGCACGGACGTTACGATCTTGAGCTTCAGAGCGGTATCGGCACTCGTGCAGGCCTTACGGAAGAGCAGAAGAAACTGTTCTCCTATTTCGTACCGGTCCGCGGCATGAGCGAACAGCTCGTGGACGTTCTCGAGCAGGATAAGAACTGTACAAACAGGCAGGGGACTTCAAGGACAGGAAATCTCCTGATCGTAGGAAATAAAGGAAACGGAAAGACTGTACTTGCTGTGGATGTCGTTAAGGCGATCCAGAAGCAGAGAAACATCCGCCAGGGGAAAGTGGCAATCGTGACGGGAGATTCCCTGAATAAGAAGAAGATAGGGGATATCTTCGACAAACTTTACGGTGGCGCACTTATCATTGAGAAAGCGGGTAAAATGAATGAAAAGACAGTGGCTCGTCTCAACAAGGCGATGGAGAAAGAGACAGGTGAACTGTTGATCGTTCTGGAGGAACAGAGAAAACCGATCGACAGGCTGCTGTCCTCCAACCGTGAGTTCAGAAGAAAATTTACATCACGTCTGGAAGTGCCGATATTCATTAATGATGAGCTTGTGACATTCGGTCAGACGTATGCACAGGAAAACGGATACCGGATCGATGAAATGGGAATTCTTGCGTTGTACAGTAAGATTGACTCGCTCCAGAGGGAGGATCATGCAGTTACTGTTGCAGAAGTGAAAGATATCATGGACAGTGCGATCCAGCATTCCCAGAAAGCGTCTGCGAAGAAACTCGTGAAACGGGTATTTGGTAAAAATACAGACGAGGCAGACAGAATCCTGCTGTCGGAAAAAGATTTTAATATTTAATTGCAGATTTCAGATGTGTTGTGTAAGGACGGACAGCTTAAAAGTTGTCCGTTCTTTTGCTTTCGGAGAAGATGAAAAGAAAAAGTATTTTTCTGTTTCCGATGAGCTAAACTCTTTCTTTTTCTGACACTATCAAGTATAATATATGTATTATTATAAAAAATGAGCGATGAGGTGGCTTTTATGAAAAAGGGAAAAAGCACAAAGAAAAAACTGGAGCCGTTTGAGATCGGAGAGCTGGATCAATATCTCTTCGGTCAGGGCAACCATTATGAGATTTATGAAAAGATGGGCGCACATAAGGTTACTTACAAAGGCAAGGAGGGCGTATACTTCGCTGTTTGGGCACCGAATGCCCGCAGAGTTGCGGTTGTAGGCGATTTTAACGGCTGGGATTTTGAGGCGGATTATATGGAGCGTCAGGAACCGGTCGGCATCTATACCTGTTTTGTACCGGGCGTGAAAGAGGGAGATCTGTACAAGTTCTGCATTGAGACACAGCAGGGGAAACGCATTTTTAAAGCAGATCCGTTTGCGAATTATGCGGAACTCAGACCAGGAACAGCCTCCAGAGTAACGGATATTTCCAATCTGAAATGGACAGACAGCGCATGGATGACAAAGCGTGAAACGTGGGATCATAAGAAAAATCCCATGTCAATCTATGAGGTACACCTCGGGTCTTGGATGCGGCATCCAGGACGTGAAGACGAAGGATTCTATACATACAGGGAATTTGCCGATGCGATCGTAAAATACGTAAAGGACATGGGATACACTCATGTGGAGCTGATGGGAATGGCGGAACATCCCTTTGACGGATCCTGGGGATATCAGGTGACAGGATATTATGCTCCGACTTCCAGATACGGGACACCGGAAGACTTTGCGTATATGATCAATGAACTGCACAGGAATAATATCGGTGTCATCCTTGACTGGGTGCCGGCTCATTTCCCGAGAGATGCACACGGTCTGGCTGAATTTGACGGTACGCCGACTTTTGAGTATGCGGATCCAAGGAAAGGAGAGCATCCGGACTGGGGAACAAAGATCTTTGATTATGGCAAACCGGAAGTGAAGAATTTCCTTATTGCCAATGCCTTGTTCTGGATCGAGCATTACCATGTGGACGGGCTCCGTGTGGATGCCGTGGCATCTATGCTGTATCTCGATTACGGCAAACAGGATGGACAGTGGGTTGCGAATAAATATGGCGGAAATGAGAACCTTGAGGCAATCGAATTCTTCAAACATCTGAATTCTGTAGTGCTCGGAAGAAATAAAGGCGCTGTCATGATCGCAGAGGAATCTACGGCATGGCCGAAAGTGACAGGTGCTCCGGAGGATGACGGACTGGGCTTCAGCCTGAAATGGAATATGGGCTGGATGCATGATTTCACAGAGTACATGAAACTGGATCCGTATTTCAGGAAGAATGCACATCATATGATGACTTTTGCCAGCTCTTATGCATACAGCGAGAACTATATCCTTGTCCTTTCCCACGATGAGGTTGTGCATCTGAAGTGTTCCATGCTCAATAAGATGCCGGGACTTGGATTTGACAAGTATGCAAACTTAAAGGCCGGTTATGCATTCATGACCGGGCATCCGGGAAAGAAACTGCTCTTTATGGGGCAGGAGTTTGCACAGCTCAGAGAGTGGAGTGAAGAGAGAGAGCTTGACTGGTTCCTGCTCGCAGAGCCGGAGCATCAGGCGATCCAGAATTGGTACAGAGACCTGCTCCATCTGTATAAGAAGAACAAGGCATTGTATGAGATGGACTGCGATCCGGCGGGCTTTGAGTGGATCAATGCGGATGATATCTTCCGCAGTATCTACAGTTTCGAGAGACATTCAAAGGATAATAAGAAGAATCTGCTGTTTGTCTGCAACTTTACTCCGATGGAGCGCCCGGATTACCGCGTTGGCGTTACGAGGAGGAAGCAGTTAAAGCTTGTCCTCAACAGCGATGAGAAGAAATACGGCGGTTCCGGCGCAGAGAGACCGCTGATCTATAAACCGGTAAAACAGGAGTGCGACGGACAGAAGTATTCGATCGCATATCCGCTGCCGGCATACGGAGTTGCTGTATTTGAATTCTGACGCAGATATTTTCGTCATATTGGACAATATAAGAGAATAAAATGAAAGAAAATAAAGCCATGATCAGATAGTTTAAACAGAATCTGTTCATGGCTTTAAAACTGCATAAAAACAATGCTAAAACTGAAAAAATATTCAGAAAAATATACAAAAAGCAATAAAGAGATGATATAATAAACCACGTATACACAAATATGGAAGGAGAGATTTAAATGGACAATCAATTGGCACTACTGACACTATGCGGCTCCATTATCGCGCTTTTGTTTGTGGCAAGCAGAGCGCAGAAGGTACTCCGTTTCCCGGAGGGAAACGATACCATGAAAAAGATTTCCGCATCCATCCATAAGGGGGCTATGGCGTACCTGCGCCGGCAGTATAAGATCCTGATCGGATTCTTTGCGATCATGTTCGTGATACTGTTTGTAATGGCGGCGTTGGGGCTTCTGACCTGGTTTGTTCCTTTTGCATTTGTGACCGGTGGATTTTTCTCGGGATTATCGGGATTTGTGGGAATGCAGATCGCAACGAGAGCGAATGCGAGGACAGCGGCTGCCTGCCAGAAGAGTCTTAACAAAGGTCTGAATGTTGCATTTTCAGCAGGTTCAGTTATGGGATTTACGGTGGTAGGACTTGGACTTCTGGATATCTCGATCTGGTATCTTCTGCTGAAGCTTGTGTTCAAGCTTTCAATCGAGGATATTACAAGCACAATGCTTACATTTGGTATGGGGGCATCTTCGATGGCGCTGTTCGCCCGTGTAGGCGGAGGTATTTACACAAAAGCTGCGGATGTCGGAGCTGACCTTGTAGGAAAGGTCGAGGCGGGAATTCCGGAGGACGATCCGAGAAACCCGGCCGTTATTGCAGACAATGTAGGAGATAACGTAGGTGATGTTGCCGGAATGGGCGCAGACCTCTATGAGTCTTATGTTGGATCGATTTTGTCAGCGTGTGCCCTTGGGGTTATCGCATTTAATAAGATAGAATCAGTGGATCGCGTAAATGCGGTCGTGATCCCGATGGTACTGGCAGCAGTCGGTGTACTGGCTTCTATCATCGGTTCGCTCCTCGTAAAAACGGGAGAAAGCACCGATCAGAGCACACTTCTGAAAGCTCTGAGACGCGGCACAAATACGAGTGCTATCATTATCGCGGTCGTTGCTTTCCCGCTTGTATGGTTTATCCTTGGCAAAGATTTTATCGGATTCTACTTTGCAATCCTCGGCGGGCTGCTTGCCGGCGTGCTGATCGGATTCTTTACCGAGTACTTTACATCTGACACATATAAACCGACCCAGAAACTGGCAGGTAAATCTGAGACCGGATCGGCTACGATCATTATCGGAGGCTTAAGCCTTGGAATGCTTTCTACAGCAGTACCGATCATCATTATTGCAATATGTGTTATGGCGGCATATGCACTGTCCGGCGGATTTATTGAGACTACAAGGGGTCTTTACGGAATAGCTTTGGCAGCAGTTGGTATGTTGTCCACTCTTGGTATTACTCTGGCTACAGATGCATACGGACCGATCGCAGATAACGCCGGCGGCATTGCCGAGATGGCAGGGCTGGATGCAGAGGTCAGAAGACGTACGGACGCACTGGATTCTCTTGGAAATACGACAGCAGCTACCGGAAAAGGATTTGCAATTGGTTCCGCGGCTCTGACAGCACTCGCGCTGATCGCTTCTTATGTAGAAAAAGTACAGGAAGTTGGCGGCGCGGATATCGCACTCGATATGAGTGTTATGAACCCGACAGTCCTTGTAGGTATCTTTATCGGAGCATGTCTGCCGTTCGTATTCGCAGCGCTCACGATGGACTCTGTCGGACGTGCGGCACAGAGTATTGTTGTTGAAGTACGCCGTCAGTTCAAAGAGATCAAAGGCCTGATGGAAGGCAAAGCAGATGCAGATTATGAGACCTGTGTTGATATTTGTACAAAAGCATCACTTCATGAGATGATCCTGCCGACACTCCTGGCGATCATTACTCCGGTTGTGACAGGACTGATCCTCGGATACAATGGCGTGATCGGCCTCCTTACAGGAGCGACAGCGACCGGATTCCTCATGGCGATCTTCATGGCGAACTCAGGCGGCGCATGGGATAACGCGAAGAAATACATCGAGGGCGGAAACTACGGCGGCAAAGGAAGCGAATGCCATAAAGCGGCTGTTGTCGGTGATACAGTGGGCGACCCGTTCAAAGATACATCGGGACCGTCTATCAACATCCTGATCAAGCTTCTTTCGATGGTATCGATCGTATTTGCGGCGCTGGTTGTAAACTATCATATTTTCTAAATAACGATGGAGATATTTCCCGGCAGCGGGAAATGTGAAAATGAAAATCCGTCAGCTTTCGGGCTGACGGATTTTCGTGGTTTTAAAGTTATATAAAAAGGAATGAGAGTAAAGTGCGGTGCTTTAACAGCACCTTAGCTTTATGAGGGGGGAGATAGTTGTTTATCAACTATCTGACGTTAGTATAAAAAATAAATGTGACAAAAGTATGAGTGATTTATTAAAGAAGTCGAAAGAATCTAAAGAGACAGTGAAAATTATCTCTTTACCGGGACGATCTCCAGCCAGTACCCGTCCGGATCGGAGATAAAGTAAATTCCCATCTTCGGATTCTCGAAACAGATGCATCCCATTTCCTTATGTCTGGTATAGGCGGCGTCAAAGTCATCTACTTCGAATGCGAGATGGATCTCGTTGTCGCCGAGATTGTAGGGACGGTCCATATCCCTGAGCCAGGTGAGCTCAAGAAGATGCGGCGTGACGCCGTCTCCCAGATATACAAGCTTAAAACTTCCGTCGTCGGCATCTTTTGTACGGGTGACGGTAAGGCCGAGTGCCTCTTTGTAGAAGGCGAGGGATTTCTCAAGATCGTAGACATTAAGGTTGTTGTGGGCAAATGTAAATTTCATAGGGTAATCTCCTTGTCTTTAAAATTTATCTGATACCAGGCGGATCAGATACAGGTTTATCCTATCAAAAGGCGGGAGGATCTGCAAGAAGAGAAATGAGGAATGACAAGGAAAGTTGTCAATGATAGAATGGAGATGACAAATAAAGTTGTCAAAAATATATAGACAGGGAGATGCATTATGGCATTGCTCAATCGTTTGAAAGAATACCGGGCCAGATTGGGGATCAACCAGACTGAGCTGGGAAAACTGGCCGGCGTGTCCAGGCAGACGATCAGCCTTATCGAGCGGGGAGACTATTCTCCGTCGGTGATGCTGGCGCTGAAACTGGCGAAAATCTGTCAGGTGAAGGTGGAAGATATCTTTGAATACGAGGAGGATGAATCATGAAGACGAAGAAGATGGGAACTTATAAGAAACTCGTGCTGATCCTGTTGGCAGGGGCGGCGATCGGCGGCGCAGGCGGCGCTGTGCTGGGTGCGTGTGTAGAAATCTTTGGGCCGGGTATTGCGGCGGGCGCGGAAGATATGCCGGACATGCTGGGAGTGCTTCAGCAGGTCATGCTGCCGCTGATGGTCGGGATCGGGGCGGCAGGGATACTGATCGGAGAGTACAGTATATGGAAGCTGAAAGATATCGGAGAGAACATCGCCGGCGCAGAACCTGCATCTGACGTTGGCGTTTATCGGGGAATATGATGATCCGGTGAAGGTGAAAAAGGTGATCGACAGTGTGCCGCTGCCTCAGTTCCGGCTGAGCCTGTCGGAGAAGGGAAACTTCGGGAATCTCCTCTGGGCGGGCGTGAAAGGGAATCAGAAACTGAAGACCTATGTGAAAGAGCTGAGGGATGCGCTGCGGGCGGCAGGGATTCCGTTTGACAATGATAAGTTCGTTCCGCATATCACGCTGATCCGGAAAGCGACGTCGAAGAAAGCGTATCAGGTGCATCTGCCGAAAGCGGAGATGACGGTGAAGAAAGTATCGCTGATGAAGTCGGAGGTGAAGAATGGAAAAGCGGCGTATCGGGAGGTTCTCAATGATAGATATAATACATGCCAGACGTGTCTTTGACGCATATCTGGATCAGTTTGACCGGACGGATGAGAAGATACGTCTGAAGATCATACATACGGACGGTGTAGTGCGCTATATGACAGAAATCTGCAGGCGTATGGGAATGCCGGAGGAAGAACGGCGGCTGGCGGAATTGATCGCACTGCTCCACGATATCGGAAGATTCGAGCAGTTGAAGCGGTATGACAGCTTTGAGCGGGATACGATGGATCATGCGGCTTATGGCGTGCGGCTTCTGTTCGGAGAGCAGCAGATGATCCGGCGGTTTGTGATGGAAGATACATGGGATGATATCATTCAGGAAGCAATCGCAAGGCACAGTGATTTCAGCGGCTATGATCCGGCGCTGACGAGGCGGCAGCTGCTGCATGTGCAACTCATCCGGGATGCGGACAAGCTGGACAACTGCCGGGTCAAACTGGAAGAGCCAATTGAAGTGCTGCTGGGATGTACGGCGGAAGAAGTAGGTCAGCAGGATATTTCGCCGGAAGTCTGGAAAGAATGTCAGGCACGTACATCTGTGCATCTGGAGAAACGAAAGACGAAGATGGATTACTGGGTGTCCTATGTGGCTTATTTCTTTGATATCGCCTATAAAGAGACTGTGGACATCATACGGGAGGAGCGGTACGTGGAACGGGTCATCGGGCGGATACCGTATGAGAATCCGGAGACAGCGCAGAAAATGAAAGAACTGCGCGGGATGGTGGAGTCATATTTTGAGAGTAAGTTGACATAAATACCGGGGTGAAAACCGGATAAAGGTGAAGAATGAGAGAAGAAATATTTCAGTACGTAAAGAAAAAGTATAAAACAGTACCGGACTATCCGTTCCGCACGGCCCCGACGTATTCTGTCCTGCGCCACGCGGACACCCGGAAATGGTTCGCGCTGATCATGGACATCCCACGGGAAAAGCTGGGATTAAGGGGCACGGAATATGTCGATATCATCAATGTGAAGCTGGGCGATCCGATGCTGGTGGACATGCTCGTCCGGCAGCCAGGGTATTTCTACGGCTATCATATAAGCCGGAGCAGCTGGATCTCCATCCTGCTGGACGGGACGGTCCCGTTTGAAGAGATCTGCCAGTGGATCGACGAGAGCTATGCGGTGACGGCTTCGAGGAAGAAGAAGCAGAAGATACGGCCGCCGAAGGAATGATACGGGATTTATGCGGTCAGGGGACCGAGAGGAATACCGGAGGAGTTGAGTGAGGCATTGAGATAACAGGGGGGTAGGAAATGAAAGTGCTTGTGATACCGGATGTCCATTTGAAACCGTGGATGTTTGAGCGGGCGTCAGAAATTATGGAAAAGGGAACCGTGGAACGGGCGGTATGCCTTATGGATATTCCGGATGACTGGAATCAGGAATACAATTAGGAACTGTATAACGAGACATTCGATGCGGCAATCGCATTTGCAAAGAAATATCCGGATACGCTCTGGGTATATGGAAATCATGATCTGTGTTACTTGTGGGATGAGCGGGAGAGCGGGTACAGCCCGGCTGCGGCGTACACAGTCGTGAAGAAGCTCGAAGAGCTGAAATCCGCGCTTCCGGAAGGGAATGAGATCCGATATGTCCAGAAGATAGATGATGTGCTTTTCTGCCACGGAGGGATCACAGATTATTTTGTGAGGAAAGTGGTGCCGTTATCAAAATATGACGATGTGGATGAAGTGGTGAGGATCATCAATGGACTGCCCAGGGAATGTATGTGGAGTGATGTATCGCCGATCTGGTACAGGCCGCAGTATACGGCGGGGAAGATGTACGGGGCGGATAAGATCCTACAGGTGGTGGGACATACGCCGGTGGAGGAGATATACAGAGAGGGAAATGTGATATCGTGCGATGTGTTCTCGACGTATAGAGATGGGAGAGCGATCGGGACGGAAGAGTTTGCGTTGGTGGAGACGGAAAGGTGGGAATGTGAGAGTGAAGTGAAGAGTAAGTAAGGATAGGTTAGAAATTACTTCTCCGGGAAATTGCCAATGGGACAAACATTGGGGAAGCGGGATCCCCAGAATTATCGGCAAGGTAAAAGCCGCCGGTCTGCGGGAACCGGAATTTATCGGCGGCGAAGTGGATTTGCGTATCAATATCTATCGTGGACAGACTAATACCGTTACTGGCGCTGATAATGCCGACACAGTGCCGGATAGTGCCGATGAAGTGCCGGATAATGCCAACACAGTGCCGGATACTAACAAAAAAATGCCGGATAGTATTGAAGGACTGCCGGATAATGAGCAGGAACGGAAGATTTATCAATATGTATTGGAAAATAGCTTCATTACAAGCGCCAGGACAGCAGAGCTTTTAAATGTAAAACAGCGTAGAGCAAGAGTGGTTTTGAAGGACATGATTGAAGGGAATTATCTGAGAAAAGAAGGTGCGGCACGAAACACAATTTATGTTAATAATACGGAAAGAAAGTGATGCTGTGTGGATATAGATAAAGTGATACAGGAGGAGCAGCGCAGATTTGTTGCGGCATTACCGGAATAATATCATTGCCGGGGTGCTTCTTCTTTATATGCGCTATTATTTTTACATGATATTGGATGCATGAAAACAATAAATATAATAAGCTAATGAGAGATGCCAATATTATGAGCTGTGATTTTTTGCTTTTTAAAAGAAATTTTGGTATATTTTGACTAAAATATCTTTTGGGAGGGTTCGGTCATGGATTTAGAGATTAAAAGACACTTCCAACCGGAACAACTAATCAGTTGGCAGAAACGATGAGATATGCATATATCCCATGCATAAGGCTATTTGGTTCTAATAGAAGCTGGATATGTAACTTGAGAGGTGATATGTTATGAACAGATTTTCAGAGAAAGACTGGAAGTTATTCCGCAGTAAGATTTCTGACTGGCAGGAAGCGTATATGGAAAAGCTGAACCAGGAATACATTGAGTTGTTGTCAGGAGACGGTTATGCATCGGACAAGTTCTGGGCATTGGAGAAGAGAATCCGGGAGGATAAGAAAGACTGCGGTGTGCAATGCGAGATGAGCAGATCAACTCAGTTTTATGTTATGGCATCATTGCTGAGAGAAGGGGCGATCACATTTGATGATCTGGAAGACTTCAGCGATGATCTGAAGGAAACGATGAGGCGTTTTGCTAAATAAAAGTACAGGGTGAGACAGACATAATAAGGTGGTTGCCGTTACTCCGATTGCTTATATGGATTATATCCGGAAATTTCTAAAACGTAAGAATGTACTGGCGATAGAGCTTCGCGACTATTCGTTCAGGCCGATCAGGAATAAATATCTTTTACCGGAGTGATCACGCACTGGTACGGCTTTGGAAGATTTATGCATTAAAAAAGAGGAAAATGTTATGAACTATTGGAAAGATTTGTTTCGGGAGCATATCCTCGCCCGCGGAGAAATGTACTATTACGACGGCGCAGTTCAGGATCTTGAGAAAACTGAATATGGCTATCATGCCGTAGTAGAGGGCACGGAGGACTACGAAGTAGATATCGAATTGGAAGACGGGCAGATCTGTGAAATGTATTGCACCTGTCCCTATGCGGACGACGGGAACAACTGCAAACATATGGCGGCGGTGCTCTATGAGATCGAGAAACAGGAAGACTCAGATAGCCTGACAGAAGGCTCCTCTGGTTCAGAGCAGACGGAAGAAGAGCTGGAGGAAATTATTGAAAAGATCCCGGAAACGGAACTGCGCTCTTTTGTAAAGCAGTTGGCCGGGCGGGACGATGAGATTTGCAATACGCTTATGACCAGATACGCGGTGAGGATAGATGAAAATCAGATGCGTCGGTTGAAGGAGGGCGTCGACCAGATCGTATGGGAGCACGGCGACAGGAGCGGTTTTATCGATTACCGAAACGCGTGGGATTTTACCCGTGAGATGGACCACTATCTGGAAGACAAAGTGGATACATTGATGGAACGGAACTGCTGGCGGCAGGCATTTGAACTGACCAATTATGTTTTCAAGACGGTCGGGAATGTGGATATCGATGATTCGGACGGCGGCATATCTCAGGTCGCGGATACGTGTTATGACAAGTGGAAAGAAATACTGGAGAACTGTACTGAAGAAGTCAGAGATGAAATGTTCACATGGTTTACAAGCCATCTGGCATGCGATTATGTCATAGATTACATGGAAGAATATATGGAAGAGTTCCTGGCCCACGAGTTCCAGAGCCGTGAAATGCTGGAGAAAAAGATGGCGTATCTGGATGAAAGGATTGAAAGGCAGACATCTTCCACGGATTGCGGAAAAACGTGGAGTGCGCGTAATGGTTTTGAGAATAATATCCTGAAGCGGCTGGAAATTATGAAACAGCTGGGGTATCCGGAGAAAGAGATCAGGGAATACCGAAGGAAGCACTGGAGATTTTCGGCGGTAAGAGAGCTGGAGATCCAGGAGAATATTGAGCGCGGAGAACTGGACGAGGCGGTCCGGATCCTGAAGGAGAGCAAAGAACTGGATAGCGGTTATCCGGGGCTGGGCGCACAGTACAGCAGGCAGCTGATTTCCATATATGAAACACAGGCGGATGAAAAGGCTTACAAAGAAGAACTGCAGTACTATGTCTTTGAGTGTCCGCAGCATGATCTGGTGTACATCCAGAAGATGAAAGCAGTCTGTACAGAGCAGGAGTGGGAGCAATACCGGGAACAGATCCTGCAAAGCCGGAACAGCTGCAATATCCTGTATACTTTCATGGAAGCGGAAGGGCTGTATGAACGCATGCTGGAGTGCATGCAGAAAGAACCATTTATCTTCAATGTGGATAAATATGAAAAGGTGCTGAACAAGAAATTCCCGGAGCAGATGCGGGATATATACATAACATATGTGGATAAACAGGCGGAGACAACCGGCGACAGAAAACGGTACAGGGAGCTGATGCAGTACCTTAAGAAGATCCGGCGCTATCCCGGCGGGAAAGAAAAGGCGGCTGAGATCGCGGAGAACTGGCGGGCGCTGTATTGCCGCAGGAGCGCTATGATGGATGAACTGCAGAAGGCGGGATTTTAAGGAGAGGTGAGAAAAATGGCTGAATGGAAGAATGTTACGGATACTTTTTCGGAGGAGCAGAGATATTATAACGGAAAATATCTGGAAATTGATGAAGTGTATAATGATGAAGTTGAGGTCAGTGTGTTTTCGGCTGATGATGAACCGTATGAAATTTATTTCAATTATGATATATTTTACGGAATTGTTTATGCTGAAAAAGAGAAGGTCTATGAAATCCGGGATGAGATGAAACGGGAGCTGCAGTCTGAATACGACAGAAACAAGAAAGTGACAGATGAATTTATTCGGAAATTTACTGAAAAATATGACGTATGTATGCCAAATGATATTTACTTTAATTTTGATATTACGGATTTTTTCTAAGGGAATATCGAACAGTACAGGAAATTACAGCAGAGTGGCGGGAAGATAAAAAGGAGTAGTTTAGCTATGATTACAGCAGCAATTAAAAAGATTACATACAGGAGCCAGATTTTCCCTAAAGAGGCTTTCCGGGTAATAACAGAGAATGAAGAGGCGGCAAAACCGTATCTGAGAGAAGCCTTGGAGAAAGCGATACAGGAACAAACGGATTTGGATGGCGATTATCAACTGCATTTTTATGCGCTGTTTCTGTTGGGGCAGTTTCAGGACAAGGCGGCATTTCAAAAGATCACAGAACTTGTATCCCTCCCGCCGGATGTGGTCGATTATCTGATCGGAGATACGATTACATCAGGGCTGTCGGATATCCTGTATAATACATATGACGGAAATTTAACACAATTAAAACAGATGGTTGCAGATACAAAAATCGATGAGTTTGTCCGGGCGGATGCGTTGGAGGTGATGGGACAGCTCTATCTGGACGGCGAGATCTCGGAAACGGACTGGAAAAGTTTTCTCGCTCAGACAATCCACGATGCGAAGGGATATGACCATGTCTGTAATAAGATAGCAGACTTGATCTGCAGATGCCATTTCGTCGATATGCTTCCGGAAATCCGGTATATGTTTGATCATGATCTGATGGACGAGGGATATCTGGGAGACTATGATTCCTGTGTGGATCTTATGTTTAAATACGATGAGGAAGAAATATCTTTTTGTAAGAAATCGATGAATGCGGCTGAATACCTTAAGTCCTGGGCTATGTTTACAGACGGTGATACAAAAACTCCGGATATGAGTAAAAAGGATTTGGAAAAGATGCTCCGGGCGATGGAAAGAACTCTGAATCCTCCGATCCGGAAACAGAAAATTGGAAGAAATGACCCATGCCCCTGCGGCAGCGGGAAGAAGTACAAATTCTGCTGTATGAATAAGCCGAAAGCGCCTGTCGATGATATTGAATCCCCTGAAGAACGGCGCAGATGGTTGGAACGGTATCCTGCTGCGGGGCGTGAGCGGATACCGGGCAGAGTATATCTGGAGGATTATTACGATAGAGATAGTATTGAAGCAGATAAGCTTTTGTATCTCGGACTAATGCACCGTCCGGGACTGATTTGGAAGAGAGATGAGCAAAAGGAAAATCAGCGTACCAGAGAATATCTGTATCTGGCATTTCAGGAGGCGTCTGAGATAGCGGAGCGGGAAAAACTGACGTCACTGGAGAAATTTGATAAAAAGCACGGTATTCATTACCGGTGCGCAGAATGGCTCGGCAGACTGTTGGAATTGCTGAAAGACGCAGGAGATCAGGTGAGATATGACGAGGTTAGAAACTGGATACAAACGATGAGGGAAGAGGATTAAAAATGATTGCACCAAGAAAGATAAAATTTGAAGCGAAGAAAAAGAGAAATGAAAATTATGAATTTCGCATATTCCTGAAAGGAAATGCAGATGCCAGAGAATTGGACGAGCAGTTTCACAGACTGCACAAAGAGCTGTTTGCAGGATATGACTGCAGCCGATGCAGAAACTGCTGTAAGATGTACTGCGGAAGTATTCCGGAAGAAGATCTTGCAAGAGACGCGGAATATCTGGGGCTTACAAAGGAGCAGCTTATTGAAAAATATCTGGCGGATAGCGACGGAGAAAACAGATACCAGACCAAACATACACCCTGTGATTTCCTTGACGAGGATGGAAACTGCCGTCTGGGCGACTGCCGGCCGGAGAGCTGTAAGAAATATCCGTATACGGATCAGCCGGACAGGTGGGGGAGTCTTTACAGTGTGTTGGATGTAATCGAGGTCTGTCCGGTTGCGTTTGAGATTTATGAGAGACTGAAAAAGGAACATGGATGGCGATACAGGCACTAATATAGTTTAAATGAGCATGACTCTTTTCTCCTCTGCATACATTGTAAAAACGATGTTTGCAGGGGGATTTTTTTGAAAGATTATATTGAGGA
>DWWO01000122.1 GCA_019119675.1 Candidatus Mediterraneibacter faecipullorum
AACACCCTGATTCACCGGTTCAAATCCGGTCTGCGCCTCTTGTCAGAATAGGGAGAAATGCTGAAAAACAGTGTTTCTCTCTTTTTTGTGTGTTTGAACGCCATGACAGACTGGAATACGCAATATCCTCATTTGGTAAATGCCTGCCAAATTGTTGCCTTTCTCTGCTGAATGGTGACAGTTCAGCCCGCGCCATTCGCAAAGTCGCACCGGCGTGCTAACTGCGGTTACGCCGAACAATTTCCCGTGAGAAAATCGGGTGACTCCGGGTCTGCAGTATGCTAAAATAGTAACTGTCTAAGAAAATGAGAATGGAGGGAAACTATGTTTGATTCAAACAGCACATTTTTATTTATCCTTGCCGGGCTGGTCATCCTTTTTGTGATCGCCCAGTCCGTATTCTTCCTTGTCAGGGCGTACCGGAGAGGAAAAGCGCTCGGCATGGATATGAAGCAGATCAGAAAGACGATTCTTTCTACTGCGGTCTTTACTTTTGCTCCGGCGGTATCGATCCTGCTGGGAGTCATCACGCTTTCTAAATTTCTGGGGCTGCCGCTTCCGTGGCTGCGACTGAGCGTCATCGGCGCCATTACCTATGAACTGCCGGCAGCGACTACAACGGCAAATGCACTGGGAATCACGGCATTATCCGAGACGATTACAGATCCTCAGGTCTATACTGCGATCGCGTGGGTCATGACACTGGGGATTTTTCCGGGGCTGATATGGGTGCCGCTTTTTATTAAGAAGATACAAGGCGGTCTCATGAAGATCAAGAATAAGGACAGCAAATGGGGCGATATCCTGATGACGGCCCTGTTTCTTGGTATGATCTCTGCGTTCCTCGGGATGGTATTTGCGGATATCCGGTCAGGGCTTGCCGGATGGATTCCGATCTTCGTCCTGCTGTTTTCGGCATTTGTTATGGGAATTTGCGGACTTTTAGTGAAGAAATGCGGCATGAAGTGGCTGGAAAACTATGCGCTTCCCATCAGTATGCTGTGCGCGATGGCGTTTGCAGTCGTGATCACTCCGCTGATCGTGTGAGCTTGAAGGAGGAATGAAAAAATGAAAGAAAAAAATACAAAGATATCAAATCCTGCAGGCGGGCGCAGCTATGAAGATATGACCCACCTGTATGGAAGGATCTGGATCCTGAGTGCTCTCGGCATGATCTTTGCCTATCCGATCGTGACATGTATTTACTATGATGCATGGCCGGGGATCGTTCCTGTGATCAAGGGACTGATCGGCGTTGCCCCGATCTTCTGGACAGTAGGTCTCATTGAGGTGCTGACGTTCGTGCCCATGCTGGGAACAGCAGGCTCCTATCTTGCATTTGTCACAGGTAATCTGACCAATCTGAAAGTACCGGCAGCACTGACAGCCATGGAAAATGCACGGGTGAAGCCGGGGACGGAGGAAGGTGAAGTGATTTCAACGATCGCGGTGGCTACGTCCTCTATTGTAACGACCGTGATCATCGCCGTCGGAGTAGCTCTGCTTGTGCCGCTGACCCCGATCCTGAACTCCCCGACCCTCAAACCTGCTTTCGATAATATATTGCCGGCACTGTTCGGAGGACTTGCGGTAGTGTATGTGAGTAAGAACTGGAAAATCTCGATTGCGCCGCTTGTATTTATGGTGGTGCTCTTCCTCTGTGTTCCATCCCTGTCAGGCTCGGTGGGTGTTCTTGTGCCTGTAGGCGCGATCATCGCTATTGGGGCGGCAAGGATTTTGTATAACAAAGGAAAACTGTGAAAGGAGTTGTAACAACGTGATCGTATTATATATCGTGCTTGCAGTTATAGTGATTTTCCTCGCAGTGCTACTGATCCGCGCGGCACTGTTCCGGCCTCATCCGGAGCTGATCCCATCGGGAGAGAAGGTGGAGCTTGACGAGAAGAGAATCGTAAACGATATGGTGGAGATGATCCGCTGCAAAACTGTCTCTTATAATGATGAAAGTCTGATCGATAAAGAGGAGTTCAGAAAATTTCAGGACCTCCTCCCAAAGCTTTATCCGAAGGTGCATGAGACCTGCCCGCGGGAATTCGTGGGAGTGAACGGTATGATGTACCACTGGAAAGGAAAGAAACCGGAAGATCCGGTCGTCCTGATGGCCCATTATGATGTGGTCCCGGTGGAAGAGGCGCTGTGGGATAAGCCGGCTTTTGAAGGGATCGTGGAGGACGGAGTGATCTGGGGACGGGGAACTCTTGATACGAAAGGGACATTCTGCGGCATCATGGAAGCCGCGGAGAAGCTGATCACAGAAGGCTTCGTGCCGGAGCATGATATCTATCTGGCGTTTTCGGGACAGGAGGAGATCAACGGACCGTCCTGTCCGGCGATTGTGGACCTGTTCGAGGAGAGAGGGATACGGCCGGCTCTCGTCGTTGACGAGGGCGGCGCGGTTGTGGAAAATGTATTTCCGGGAGTTAACCGGGAATGTGCCCTGATCGGTATTGCCGAGAAAGGTCTTACCAATATTGAATTCAAGGCAAAGAGCGGAGGAGGGCATGCTTCTATGCCGCCGGTACACACGATCGTGGGAGAACTGGCGCAGGCGGTCGTCGATGTGGAGAACCATCCGTTTCCGAGACAGCTTACCAAGCCGGTACGGGAGATGCTGGATATTCTTGGAAGACATTCCGGATTCGCTTATAAGATACTTTTTGCGAACCTGTGGTGTCTGGAGCCGTTATTCGACAGAGTATGCCGGGCGTCCGGCGGTGAACTCAATGCGATGATGCGCACCACCTGTGCCGTGACGAAAATGCAGGGAGGTAAGGCATTCAATGTGATCCCGCCCGCGGCTTCCGTAGGGATGAACCTGCGTCTTCTGGGGAAAGATACTGTAGGATCAGCCAAAGCATATCTTGAAAAGACGATCAATAACCCGGACATTGAAGTATCAGTTTTCGAGGGCCGGAATCCGTCGGCTGAGTCAGATACGGACTGCTCGGAATACACAAGACTGTGCCAGGCTGTCAAAGATACATGGACGGATGCTATCGTTTCTCCGTATCTTATGATGGCGTGCAGCGATTCATGGCATTACTGCCGGATCACGGACAGAGTGTATAAGTTCTCTGCAATGAAGCTGTCGAAAGAAGAGAGAGGAATGATCCATGGAAATAATGAAAGAGTTCCGATTGCGACACTGGTGAAGACGGTAGAATTTTATGCGCGGCTGATGAAAATGTGCTGATATGGAAAGAAAATTAATTTTTTTAATGTTCCTTTAATCTTTTTCATGTATAATGCAGTTACGTGAAGAAAGGAGGAGCGGTTGATGGGAAAAAAGTATCTGATAATCCTTGTGGGATTTATATTAACATTTGCATTGCTGACCGGATGCGGGATGACCCGTACAGTTCAGCGGACACAGACATCTGATGACAGCAGTACACAGCGGGAAGAAGAGCTTCAGGCGGAAATTGATGCGCTTCAGAAGGAAATCGATGATCTGAAGGGCAGCCAGGGAAGTCAGGATCAGCAGAATACCGATCCGGCAGATGACGGGCAGGCGGCGGACAGCGGGAACGGTACACAAAGTTCTTCCGGAAATACCGGCAGCACATCCGGCGTGGCAGTCACACTGGAGGAAGCGCAGAATATTGCGCTTGAGAGAGTGCCGGGGGCCTCGGCACAGAATATATCGATTGAGCTCGATGAGGACGACGGCTGGTATATATATGAAGGGGACATCGTGTATGACGGCATGGAGTATGAATTCGAGATTGATGCGAACACAGGGAATATCCTGAAATGGGAAGAAGAAAGATGGTAATGGAAGAAAATATGCAGATATGAGCAGGATTTCAGCGCCGGACGGCCGGCGCTGAAATCTTTTGTTTACGCCGCGGTTTTCCGGTGTTATACTATTGTGTGAATATTGCGATAAGGAGTTTTTGAAATGGAACTTACAACGATTCGGGAGTTATTTAAGAACAGAGACGAATACCTTGATAAAAAGGTCACGGTCGGCGGATGGGTCCGCAGTCTCCGTGATTCTAAGACGTTCGGATTTATCGTGGTAAATGACGGCTCTTATTTCCAGCCGCTTCAGGTTGTTTATCATGATAAGATGGAGAATTTTGCGGAAATCTCCAAGTTGAATGTGGGAGCAGCGATCATCGTGACCGGTACATTGGTGGCTACACCGCAGGCAAAGCAGCCTTTTGAGATCCAGGCGGATGAAGTGCGGGTTGAAGGAGCGTCTGCGCCTGATTATCCGCTTCAGAAGAAGCGCCACAGCTTTGAATATCTGAGGACAATCTCGCATCTGCGTCCGAGGACGAATACATTTCAGGCGGTATTCCGTGTACGTTCACTGGCGGCATATGCGATCCACAAGTTTTTCCAGGAGAGAGGATTTGTCTATGTACACACCCCGCTGATCACAGGAAGTGACTGCGAAGGGGCCGGCGAGATGTTCCGCGTGACTACGCTGGATATGGAAAATGTACCGAAGAACGAGGACGGCACAGTGGATTATACAAAGGATTTCTTCGGAAAAGAGACAAGCCTTACGGTCAGCGGACAGCTGAACGGCGAGACTTACGCCCAGGCTTTCCGCAGCATTTATACGTTCGGTCCTACATTCCGCGCGGAAAATTCTAACACAACGCGCCATGCGGCGGAGTTCTGGATGATCGAGCCGGAGAT
>DWWO01000123.1 GCA_019119675.1 Candidatus Mediterraneibacter faecipullorum
TCCGACAAAATTAAAAATCAAAGAAACCGGTTGAAATGGGTACGTATTTGATGAACCTTTCGGGACGGGCGGGGAGGGGATGCTTCCGGTGACTGTGCAGGAATATTAGACAAAGTTAAAACCTGAGATGCAGCGTTAATCAGGAAAATGAAGTTGTTTGAGTGAAACGAGTTCTTCATTTTCCTGATTGTATTTAGCTGTATCACAGGTTTGTTACTTTGTCTTATGTTCTGTAACCGGAGCCGGAAGCATCCCCTCCCCGTCTGTCCCGAATACATAAGTCAATCAACTGCATCTGAGTGATTTTCGGACGTTTTACCGAGAATATGTCCCTCAGGAAAACACAAATTTATTTTGTCAGCACTTCAATCCCGTTTTCTGTCACAAGTACCATATACTCGATCTGGGCGGACAGTCCGTCATCTATGGTATACACGGTCCATCCGTTATCTTCATCGACAAAATAGTCTGGGCTTCCTTCATTGATCATAGGCTCGATGGTGAACATCATACCGGGCACGAGAAGCATCTCACTTCCCTTTGGGGTGACATAGCTTACGAATGGATCTTCATGGAATTCGAGGCCGATGCCGTGGCCGCCGATTTCCTCCACTACAGAGTACCCGTTTGCTTTGGCGTGAGTGTTGATCGCATCAGCGATATCGCCTAAGTGACCCCACGGCTTTGCGGCTGCGAGCCCCAGCTCCACGCATTCTTCTGTGACGCGGATCAGGCGCTCGGCGCGCTCTGAGATCTGTCCTATCTTAAACATACGCGATGCATCGGAAAAGTAACCGTCCACGATAGTCGACACATCGACGTTGATGATGTCTCCCTCTTTCAGGATAATATTTTCATCCGGGATGCCGTGGCAGATTTCATTATTCAGCGACGTGCATACGCTTTTCGGGAATCCCTGATAATTCAGGGGAGCCGGGATACCGCCGTGCTCCGTCGTAAAGCGGTATACGATATCGTCGATTTCGGCGGTGCTCATTCCGATACGGATGTGTTTTGCAACTTCATCGAGTACGGCAGTGTTAAGTGCGGCACTCGTTTTTATCTTTTCTATCTGGGCCGGTGTTTTGAGTAGTTTACGGGTAGGCACGATCTCACCCTTTTCTGCATGCAAAAGCATCTTTTCTTCGATCGGCATATGGCATTTTTTGTATTTTTTGCCGCTGCCGCACCAGCATAGGTCATTTCTTTCCATGAAATACATCTCCTCTAATTACATTATTGTACAGTGGCAGATCAAAACTGCCGGGCAGCAGTACAGGAATGCTGCTGCAGGTGTAACGGATCAGAAACGGTGGACGAACAGACCACTTCGCAGTTTCGGTTCGAACCACGTTGATTTTGGCGGCATGAGCATTCCGGCATCTGCCACGGACAGGAGTTCGTCCATTGAGGTGGGATACATGGAAAATGCCATTCCGTCAGAGGCGTCGGCAGCCTCTTCAAGCGCCCCGAGTCCGCGGATCCCTCCGATAAACCGGATGCGCGGATCGGTCTTGGGGTCAGTTATGCCGAAAACAGGTGCCAGGATATGATCCTGCAGGATTGACACATCCAGACCCTTTACAGGATCATCAGACATCAGTTCGGGAGAAGTGATGACCTGATACCAGTTTTTCCGGAAATACAGACCGAATTCCCCTTTGTGCGCCGGGTGGTATGCCTTTGTCCCGATTTTTCTGATCTTAAAGCCATCCTTTATCTTATCAAGAAATGAGTCAAATGTACACCCATTCCTGTCTATGATTACGCGATTATAGTCATATATTTTCAGTTCATCAGAGGAAAAGAGGACCGAGAGAAAGTAGTTGTATTCCTCTGCGCCGGTATTGTCCGGATTTGCGGCTCTGCGCATCTGTCCGACTCTGACGGCAGAAGCAGCTCTGTGGTGTCCGTCAGCAATATAGAGATGCGGAATCTCCTTGAATAATTGAGAAATGTTATCGATATATTCTCTGTTGTCAACTTTCCATACCTGATGCCGTACACCGTCATCGCTGGTAAAATCATATAGAGCCGGATTATTTTTTATATTATTGATGATCTGCCGGAGCGCTGTACAGGGACGGTAAGCAAGGAAGATAGGTCCGGTCTGGGCGCTGCAGGCATCAACATGATGAACACGGTCTTCTTCTTTGGCAGCCAGTGTATTTTCATGTTTTAAGATCACGCCATTCAGATAGTCATCGATAGCGGCGCATCCGGCCAGTCCGGTCTGTGTCCTTCCGTCCATAGTAAGCGCATATATATAATAACACTCCGTATTATCCTGTATAAAGGATCCGTCTGTGATCATAGCATCAAGAGTACGCCTGGCTGTCTGATAGACCTCGGGGGAATAGATGTCAGTATTTTCCGGCATAAGTGTTTCCGCACGGTCGATCTTCAGGAATGACAAAGGATTTGCCCTGACGATTGTCCTTGCTTCGCTGCTGCTGTATACGTCATAGGGAAGCGCTGCAATAGAGGCGGCCAGATCGGCAGCCGGGCGTATCCCTTTGAAGGGGCGTATAGTACTCATAAATAATCTCCTTTTTAAATAATTTATACGGAATACGTTCTTTACCATGGATATTCTAACACAGCTGAAGGGCTTTTACTACCGCGTGATTCGACAAAAACCTCTATTTTTACTTGCCCGCAGGTGAAAAGTATAGTAGTATTAATATCCGAAGGAGAGATATTTTTATGTGGTATTGGATCGTAATGTTCATCCTCATTGCCGGAAGTATCGGCATGCTGGGTGTGTCATTCAGCAGTATAAAGAAAAATAAGGCGATCGCGGCAGCGCGGGAAGAGAGCGGAGGCCGGAGACGCAGACGCCGGGATGAAGAAGAGGAAGAAGACGAATATGATGCGCCGCCCCGGAGAAGGAGACGTCCGGATCAGGAACCGGAAGAGCAGCCGCAGAAACGGCAGCGCAGGAAGAAGCGTCAGTGGAAGATCCTTCTGGAAGATATTGACAGCTGGGATAAATACACTTTTACTTTTTATGATACTGTGGGTATCGGCAGGGGAAAAGACGGAAGCATGTATGAAAAATATCTTCCGATCATAGGAGACGGCAGAGTGTCAAAACTGCACTGTGCCATCATCCACAAGGGGGATAAACTCTACCTGAAAGATGAAGGATCCAGAAACGGGACTTATCTGAATGGAGAACGGATCGACCGTCCGGTGGTGATACAGCGAGATGATATCATCGGCATCGGAGAGACCCGGCTGGAAGTCCAGAGAATCCTGAGAGAAAGCGAGTCATAGTAAAAAAACGTCCGGAACGATAATCGGTCCGGACGTTTTTTATGCAGAACAGAATATATTTGTGCTGCATATAATAGCCATATAATGTCTCCGCGGGAGTGAATGATTCATGGATGCAAAAATGCCTTATTATATGGCGTACCCGATGCCATTTTCGTATGATGACGAGCGAACAGAACGGATGGATTTTGAATATATGAAGAGTATGTATCCGGATACGGCAAAAAAGATCCTGCCTTATGTGGAGGAGGAATGCGACCGTATGGAATACGAAAACAGTATGGTTTATGACCAGTGCCCGGATAAACTTCAGCTCAGACTGATGAGCAGGAGAGTGTATGATAATGTGAGAAAGCATGAGCGTATGTTTTTCGGGGATGAAGAAGATGCGGGGCTGTCCGGGCTGGATGGCGACCAGGAAACCGGTATTTCCGGGACTGCCCGGGAGCGTGAGCACGGCCGGGATGGTAGAAGCAAATCCCCGTCTCTGCGTGATTTTATCGAGGTAATGCTCTATCAGGAGCTATATAAGCGCAGATGTGACCATAGAAGGAGATGCAGAAGATTTTACTAATAAGATGATCCATGGTATAATGACTGTGCGGCGCTTCCTTTTCTGCGCAAGTGGTACAATGATTACGCAGATGAAATTGTGTGAGAATACGAAATAAAGAGAGAGGATGTATGAAGAGAAATTTAATTTTTATAGGTATGCCGGCCGTAGGAAAGAGTACAGTCGGTATTGTAGTGGCAAAACGTCTTGGGATGCGTTTTGTTGATACGGATCTCCTTATCCAGGAGCGGGAGGGAAAACTTCTCCGCGAGATAATCGCTGAGAAAGGAGAGGAAGGCTTTCTGGAGATAGAAAACGAGGTTAATGCTTCAGTAAACGCGAAAAATTCCGTTATATCGCCTGGCGGCAGCGTGATCTACTGCAAAGAAGCAATGAAGCATTATAAAAAAATCGGAACGATAGTATATTTAAAAGCGTCTTATCAGACAATAAAAAGGCGGATCAAAAATCCGAAGAAACGAGGCGTAGTACTGAAAGAGGGACAGTCTCTGAGAGATTTGTATTATGAAAGAGTTCCGTATTTTGAAAAATATGCCGATATAACGGTATGTGAGGACGGATGTCGTATAGAAGATACCATAAAAAATGTATTGAATGCTGTAAAAAAGTACAGAAAAACGACGGAATTCAGGAAAAAACTTGACAATGTACCAAAGAGCAAACTAAAATAAGACGTTGAGCCGGGGGCGTAAAGACCTGCGGTCAAAAACCGATTTAAAAATAACGGGGTTTATGATATAATAATTGCGCAAAGCGCAATCCGAAGCGATGTAACCGCTTCACCCTGCTGCGCAGGGATCATATCGGGAGCTGCGGTTTGAAAAGTAAATGCCGCTGTGCGGCGCTTCCTTTTCTGCGCGCGCAGTATAATGATCGCGCGGGTGCAGTTTACTGCAAATCCCTTGCACAGACGTAAACGACAGACATTAAGATACAGAGGGGAAATACAAATAAGATAATAAGATCGAGGTCGAGGTGCAAAATGGAGCAATATATAATCAAAGGCGGAAATCCGCTCGTGGGAGAAGTGGAGATCGGCGGTGCTAAAAATGCTGCTCTTGCCATACTGGCGGCAGCTATCATGACAGACGAGACAGTTTTGATAGAGAATCTGCCGGATGTCAACGATATCAACGTAATGCTTGAGGCAATCAGCGAGATCGGGGCAATGGTGCAGAGAATTGACAGACATACTGTCAAGATCAATGGAGGCACGATCGGAAATTTCAATATCGAGTATGATTACATCAAGAAGATAAGGGCTTCCTATTACCTGCTTGGCGCTCTGCTTGGTAAATATAAACATGCGGAAGTGGCGCTTCCGGGGGGATGCAATATCGGAAGCAGACCGATCGACCAGCATCTGAAAGGCTTTCGGGCATTGGGGGCAGATGTAGATATCGAACATGGAAAAATTGTGGCTGAAGCAGAGAATTTACGCGGCACACATCTCTATTTCGACGTTGTGAGCGTGGGCGCTACGATCAACGTGATGATGGCAGCAGCTATGTCTGAGGGACTTACCATCATGGAAAATGTGGCAAAAGAGCCGCATGTTGTGGATGTGGCAAACTTCCTCAACAGCATGGGTGCGAATATCCGAGGTGCGGGAACTGATGTGATCAAGATCAGAGGCGTGCACTCCCTGCACAAGACGGAGTATTCCATTATTCCGGATCAGATCGAGGCGGGCACGTTCATGTTTGCCGCTGCTGCGACAAAAGGTGACGTGACTGTCCTGAATGTAATTCCGAAACATCTTGATGCAACGATATCCAAGCTCATTGATATCGGCTGCGAGGTAGAGGAATTTGATGACGCTGTGCGTGTCGTGGCGAAAGGCCGCCTGAGAAGTACCCAGGTGAAGACACTTCCGTACCCGGGGTATCCGACAGATATGCAGCCGCAGATCGGTGTTGCCCTGGCGCTTGCCAAAGGTACAAGTACGATCACGGAGAGCATCTTTGAGAATCGATTCAAATATCTCGGTGAGCTGGCGCGCATGGGAGCGCAGGCAAAGGTGGAAGGCAACTCTGCGACGATCGAGGGGATTGAGAAATTCTCCGGAGCAAGAGTGAGTGCGCCTGATCTGAGAGCCGGAGCGGCTCTGTGCATTGCAGGTCTGGCTGCGGACGGCATCACGATCGTGGATGATATCGTCTACATCCAGAGGGGTTATGAGAGATTTGAAGAGAAGCTCAGAAGCCTCGGTGGTGTTATAGAAAAAGTGACGAGCGAGAAGGATATCCAGAAGTTTAAACTTAAGGTAGGATAATAAAATAATTATAAATTCTATTGACATTTCAGCGTATACGCTGTAAAGTTCTTTACTGGAACAAAAATTAAATTATAGAAACTTTCTCTTATTCAGAGCAGTGGAGATACAAAGGATCTGTGAAGCTGCGGCAACCCCTGTAAAGGAAGGTGCCAACCTGAGCGAGCAATCGAACAATAAGAGGATTGTTATGAAATATCAACAGTCCGCTTACGCGGGCTGTTTTCGTTTGGCAGGATTGCCTGCGGACATAAGTCTCGGCGGACATGGCGCTTGCGCCAATGGCCGGGGAGGCTTATGTCCATAGGCGGGACGCCCGCGAGCGAGATGGAGCAAAGCGGAATCGAGCTTGCGGAGGCAATCCGAAAGAGAGGGGCCTGCCGGACGAACAATCCGAAAGAGAAAGCAGGGAAAGGAGTTCTTTATGGAAAAAATATTATTTACTTCAGAATCAGTTACAGAGGGACATCCGGACAAGATGTGCGAC
>DWWO01000124.1 GCA_019119675.1 Candidatus Mediterraneibacter faecipullorum
TCCGTAGGCATCATAGTTGGGGGCTTTTGCCCCCAACATCTTAAAAATACAGTTACTAACAAACTTACACTGATTATAAAAAGTTATCCACTGATTGTTCAAAATCAGCAGCCCTCTTTTTTAGTTTTCCGGGTTATCCTCAATCTCTTCCTCCAGATAAAACACTTTGAAGAAAAGCTCCAGTGATTCGAAGAGCTCTCTTTTCGTGTGCTGAAGTTCCTTGATCTTCAGCACACTTCCGATCTCATCAAAGAAGAAATCATTCTCTTCATGATCTACTTTCAGTTCCAGATTTCCTTCCCCGTCAAATACAAGCATCAGGATTCCGCCCACATCTTCTGTATATAACACACACATGATCTGCAGCTCCTGCCTGATATTCTCCGGCAGGGAATCAAACTCCGGATTCAGGTAAAATTTCTGTTCATATGCGCTTGCCGCGCAAAGCACGATTTCATCGCTCATAACTTTCTCCTCTCTATGCTGCATACTAATACTTATTACGTGTACCCGTACACTCCCCGCACAGATACTTCGCCTGCATTTATTTTTTCTATGCTCCCGTCTTCTCTGCGCACGATCAGCTCCCCTGTGTGGTCGATACCGATAGCATGTGCCTGATACGTTTCTTTTGCTCCGATGATCTGAACATCCCGGTCACAATTAACCAAAAGGGCGTTATATCGATCCAACAGACCGGACAGATCTTCTGTCTCTAAAAATGTCTCATAATTCTCTTCCAACCGTTCCATGACTGCCGCGATCAGAGGTGCGCGTTTAACTGTATGCCCGCACTCTATCCGCAGAGAAGTAGCTGTCTGAGCAATTTCTTCAGGAAAGTCTGTCGTATTCACGTTGATTCCCACACCTACAGTCACATGGTTAATATAATCAATCTGGCTGCTCATCTCTGTCAGGATGCCGGCCAGCTTTTTCCCGTTGATAATAATATCATTGGGCCATTTGATTTGAATGTCTCTGTCATTTCCGATGCACTCTTGGATTCCTTCCACTACGTTGAGCGCCATCACAAGTGTAAGCATAGACGCTTTATTCGGGGCAATCTCAGGTCGCAGCAGAATGGACATATATATACTGCTGCCCGCCGGGGACTCCCACGTCCTCCCGCGCCGTCCGCGCCCCGCTGTCTGCCGGTCTGCCACCGCAAGAGTACCGTGAGGCGCGCCCTCATCGCCCGCCTGTTTGATCCTCAGATTTGTCGAGTCCGTCACGTCATAATACAAGATATTTCTTCCCGCCCATCGGGTTTTCATCAGGCTGGCAAGTTCTTCCTTCGTCATCACGTCCGGGCTGTCCACGATATGATAGCCCTTATTGCGCACAGCTTCCACCTGATAGCCGTCATCCTGAAGCTGACGGATCACTTTCCACACGGCAGTCCTTGACACGCCGAACTGCTCGCTGATCTGCTGCCCGGAGACATAGCCATCCGTCTCCCGGAGCAGTTTTAGGATTTCTGTCTTCATTTTCATTCACTTTCCTGCAATATACTGATACGTTATATATACGCAAGTATTCTAACACAACAAAAAAGTAAATGCCATCGCTTTTGGGAGTAAACTAAATATGCACCTGTAATCTGTATCCGTTTATTTCAACTTACCTGATACAGATTGCAGATGCACTTATCTCACAGCTTTTTCCTCAACACTGCTATAACTGCTGTCAGTGAAAGAACTGCTGCAAACGCCGCCAATAATACCGGAGTATTGTCTCCTGTCTGCACGGCAGCGCCACTCTGTTCCACTTTTTCTACCTGAACTTCCTGAACTGCCTGCCCGTCTGAATTGTCCGTTCCCGCAGGCTGATCCGTTTCAACGGGATTCTCTGTGTCTTCCGGTGTATCCGGTGGAAGCGGATTATCAGGCTCGTCCGGGTCAGACGGCCCGCCCGGGACAACCACATTGTCTCCGGTCAGCTCCCGCGCAGTTACAAGATAATAAGAACAGTGCGTTATCCCGGAAACATTAAGTGTACAGAAGTATTCATTCTCTATTTCCGCAGATGTCTGCCCGATATATTCGAAAGTACCGTCTTCTTCATTTACATAATAGAGATATCCTTCCTTCGCAAGTTCCGCGGAAGCTGTTACACTGAGGGTTGTTCCTCCCGGCACTATACCACTGTGGGCAAAATCAAACAGCATAGACGGGACATCACCCGGAAGCCCCTGGAGCATTGACGGAAGTCCGAGTCCCTGCGTATTATTATAAGGACCTTCGTAAAACTGTACATGCAGGTCAATATCTGTAGTATCTGTGATTTCAGTTCCGTCAAAGAACCAGGAATATGTCGGCTGCGCTTCAACGCCGGGAGAAGTAAAGAAAAGTGTTTTTCCGCTATCACGAAGCTGATCCAATATCTCTGCCGGAAGTACATACTGATTATCCAGATAGCATGTTCCCTCCTGAACCTCTATTGAGGAAACATTCTCATCCCTGATCTGTTCCTGGATCTCCTGAACCGGAAGGTAATTATGTTCGTCACTTAGAACCGCATAACTTGTTCCCCATGAGGGGCTGTCAATCCGGATTGTATGCCACACTATCGAATCTGATACAACGGCGTCATCGCCGCGGGACGCGTATCCCCACTGAGTAATGATTCCACGCTCCTTGTCATACCCATACAGCGGCATTCTTTCCATTCCGTCAAATTCGCCTCGCTGGGCCACTTCCACATAAAAGCCCGGAATCGTCCATCCCTCCTGGCCTTCCACCTCCGGCATATCATAGACAGACCATTCACCCCCGTCTCCGCTGACAATACTGCTAAAAGGATTGGATGCAGAATCCGGATGTCCCGAATAATAAGGAGCATCCAGATCCAGATTAATGCCAAGCGGATATGACTCTGTATCCAGGCTCCAGTACACCCGCGCCGGATCAAACACCCATCTGCTGTTGAACATCGCCGCATCATATCCCGGCTGAAAGATTTCTATGATCAGCTTTTTCTCCTGTTCAAGAGCTTTCTCCAGAACACTTGCCGGAATATTCAGACCGTATTTCATCACCTGAATCGTCAGGCTTCCATCTGCATCTTCGATCATCTGAAGCAGATCATTTTCATAAATTTGTGAATTGCCGTTATAAGTTGTTCCTACAAGCTCTCCTTTATCTGTCTGTAGATTTTCCGTTTCTGACAAATTTACGGTTGTTCTTCTGCCGCCGCTCCCAGACAGGGAACAGCCGCAAGAGCGGCTGTCAGAAGGGTTGTCAGAAGAAGAGCTGCCATGCTCTTTTTTCTCATTTTCCTATTTTCCACCTTTCTGCGGACTCTTTTTCATACCATTACTATCCCTCAATAGAGGAAACACATTGTGTCCGCTCTTGTGGAAGAGCATATCATATTCAGATTTGAGAATTTTCAACTTTTTTCCGGTTCATCTGCGGAATAATATCACGCATGCCTCTTCTCCCACAGCTTATCTGCCGTCGGTTTCCAGTTCTCAGCATAAGGCTCGCATCTGTCGCACAGATCATCCACACTCTCCGGGTCCTGATAATCTGTATTCACGGCTCCTGTTTCTTTAACAAGTTTCCTTAAGCGCTCCGGATTCTCCAGCATCGGGCACGGGCGCAGATGGTTGTCATTGAACGGCTGATTATCATGATATGCCTGGAAGATCGGGCTTCTCAGCGCATCCAGCAGTGAGACGTCATGAATATTTACATTGGAGTAATGGATAAATACGCACGGTTCCACATCGCCCTTTGCATTGATGTGCAGGTATCTCCTGCCTCCCGCGATACATCCTCCGACATACTCGCCGTCATTCTGGAAGTCCATGCCGAAGATTGCCTTCGTCTCACGGAAATGACGGATACGGTGGTACATCTCTTCCCTCTGCTCCGGTGTCGGAAGCAGGTCTGTTACAGCGCCGTGTCCTACCGGCATGTAGTGGAAGTACCATACGAACAGCGCGCCGCTCTCGATCATCATGTCGTAGAATGCTTCGCTGCTGACATCCTCAAAGTTCTGGCTCGTATAGCATACCGAGATACCGAACGGAAGCTTATGCTCTTTCATCAGCTCCATTGCATGGCGTACTTTGTGATATACCCCATCACCACGGCGTCCGTCGTTGGCTTTCTCGAATCCCTCAAGGCTGATTGCCGGAACGAAGTTCCTGACTCTGAGCATCTCCTGGCAGAAATCTTCGTCGATCATCGTTCCGTTTGTAAATGCGAGGAACTCACAGTCCGGGTGCATCTCACAGATCTTAAAGATGTCTTTTCTTCGCACCGTCGGCTCTCCGCCGGTATAGATATACATATAAGTCCCCAGTTCCTTACCCTGACGCACGATGGAATCAATATCCCCGAGGCTTAAATTATACTGATGACCGTATTCTGCAGCCCAGCATCCCGTACAGTTCAGATTACATGCGGTAGTCGGGTCGAGCAGGATCGCCCAAGGAATATTGCAGTTGTACTTCTTCGACATCTCATCCTGTGTCGCGCTTCCTTTCAGACTGGCGTTTGTGATAAAATTCTGGAAGAAGGCTCTTCGCACGCCCGGATCCAGTTCATAGAGTCTTAAAATAAGCTGGTACCAGTTATTCTTCGCTTGTATGGCGCCTCTGATCGCGTTTCTCTGGCTCGCATACCAGTCCTTCGGCATAAACCGGTCCACAAATGCCATCAATTTCGAGATATTCTCCTCCGGATTTCCTTCAAGATAGCTAAGAGCCTGATTCACTGTAAATTCCTGCATTGTTTCTTTGATTGACTTTCCCATTTGTATTTCTTCCTTTCTGTTCGTCTTCTGTAAAATGTATTTGCTGTTTTTATGATTTATCACCGTTATGCGGCGTTAAGTATGTTCATAAATTCCTCACCGGTAATCGTCTCTCTGTCGTAGAGATAATCCGCCAGCTGATCCAGTTTTTCCCTGTTGTCCGCAAGGATCTTCGCAGCTTTCTCATGCTGCTTTTTCACCAGTTCTACCACCTGGCGGTCGATCTCCGCCTGTGTTTCCGCCGAGCAGCTCAGTGATGTGTCGCCGCCCAGATACTGGTTGTTCACAGTCTCCATAGCCACCATATCGAAGTCTTTGCTCATGCCGTATCTGGTGATCATAGACCGGGCAAGCTTGGTCGCCTGCTCGATATCATTGGAAGCTCCTGTAGATGAGGAATGGAAGATAAGTTCCTCCGCTGCTCTTCCGCCGGTGAGTGTGGCGATCTTGTTCTCCAGCTCTTCCTGGCTCATCAGATAATGATTGCCTTCTTCCACCTGCATCGTGTATCCGAGGGCGCCGGAAGTACGCGGCACGATCGTAATCTTCTGCACCGGAGCGGAATTGTTCTGTTTCGCCGCCCATGGCATGAACAGGAAATTAAACAGAAGCAGGATCAACAGCACAATTACATAATAATAAATCAATGGTTTTCTCGGCTTCTTTACTTCTTGCATCCTGTCTCCTCCTTATTCTGCTCTTCTGGAACACCTGTATCCTCCGCTTCCCCCTGTCTGTCAAGGGCAGTCAGGGCGGAGATCAATGCCTGCTGCATGGCAAGCGTGGCAAAATCCATGGCGAATTCCGCATACAGCATGTCTGCTTCTCTTTCATCCTGCTCCGGAGTACTGTCATCTGAATGAAGATCCTTTATCACCTGTTTCTTCATAACATCTCCGATTTTCTGCCGGTAATCTAGCTGTGCCTGTGTCAGTCTTGTCACTGCAGGGGAGCGGCACGCCCTCGCCTTTTTTTCCAATAGTAAAGTATTTTCCTTATACTCGTCTTCCGCTTTCTCAAGTTCAGAATGGATCCTCCGTCTGTCTCCCTGCTCGCAGATCCGTATCCTGCACTGCAGCTTGCCGTACTGCTCTTCCATTTCATATAATTTATAGGCAAATACGCTTTTATCAATATTCATACAAAGGCATCCTCCTTTCCGGTATTTCGTAACCCTTAGCGACAGTGCTGCTCATTTCACACTGTCGCCATATCTTTTATATAGCAAATCCGGAGATTGAATGCGACTCTCAATTTTTGAAATCTGTATTTACAAATCTGGAATTTTGTATGAAAAATTGACAGATCCGTATTTCTGTAAAGACAGGAAATAAAAATTATAAGTAGCGCTCAGGCAGTCTGCCGGCTATATTGAAGTTACAGACGATAACACAGAAAGGAGATATGACTTATGAGATGGTTTGATTCAGATTTTGACTATGTACAGGAACTCATAGACAGATGGAACGACAGAAGGAAGAAAATACGCACCGCTTATTTTATCATAGCAGCCATCCTTCTCATCGCCGGAATCCTGACCGCAGTATTTCCGATCAGAATATTTTCAGTAATACAGTATTTAGCGGCAGCCGCAGTGATCGCGATCGGCATAGGGCACTTTATCGCGTTTGCTTCCATGACTTATTATTTCCGGGATTATATACTGCTCCTGTCCGGAATACTGAATGTACTGATCGGCATTATGCTGTTCTTCATGCCGGTCACGCTGACGGTACAGGTGATTACTTTCATGCTGTCCTTTATGTTGATCTTCGGCGGGGTGGAAAAGCTTTCTCTCGCCTCACGGCTCAGATACTTCCGCATCCCCCATACGGGCAGCCTGACTTTCAGCGGTGTCCTCAATATTGTCCTCGCAGTGGTATTCCTGCTGCTTCCATTTGTCTCGGCGTTTGCTCTGAACTATATCCTCGCTGCATACCTGATCATCATGGGTACTGCCCTTCTGATCGAAGCTGCGGGCATGCATAAGATCAGTATGTAAAAATAAAATATAACCAAAGGAGAACCTCTTACATGAACCAGAACCAGACAAACATTTCCGCCCCTGCGGCGGAGGATATAAACCGTCATAACAGCACACCGGACCGTATCCAGATCCTCACGACCATGAATGAGAATTATCTGCCCCGTCTGCAGGTACTGCTCACATCCATCCGCATCAATCAGCCCGATGAAGAGATGGATATCTGGCTGATGCACAGCGGCATCCCAATGGAAGCTTTAGATCCCGTCGCCCGCCAGTGCAGACACTTCGGATACGACTTCCATCCTGTACTGATCGACGGCTCTGCTTTTGCCGGAGCCCCGGTGAGCCGCCAGTATCCAAGGGAGATGTATTACCGGCTTCTGGCGCCCTTTTTCCTGCCTGGGGATCTGCACCGCATCCTGTATCTCGACCCGGATATCCTCGTCATCAACCCGCTGCGCCCGCTCTGGGAGACAGACATGAAGGAAAATCTCTTCGCTGCGGCCGCCCATACTGGCAAGACTGAACTGGCAAATAATATAAATCAGATCCGCCTCGGAACAGATCATCCTTATTTTAATTCGGGAGTTCTGTTGATGGATCTCGCCCTGGGCCGGCAGGAGATCATTGCAGATGAAATATTTGATTATACCAGGAAACATGCAAAAGAACTTCTCCTTCCTGATCAGGATATATTAAACGCCATGTATGGGAAACGCACCCTGAAGATTGATGATTCATTATGGAATTATGATGCCCGAAATTACAACAATTATCTGTTGAGGAGCATGGGAGAGTGTGATATGGACTGGGTCATGTCCAACACTGCGATCCTGCACTTCTGCGGGAAGGCAAAGCCGTGGCAGAAAGGATATATCCACAGATTCGGGATATTATACAAGCATTATGAACATCTGACCGGAAAGATAAATAAAGGGTACGTATAAATCAGACAGGAGCGGATTGAAATACCCGCTCCTGTCTGATTCGATAATCAACTACCCCGGTGCAAGCACTCAAGCACTGTGCTCGGCTCCTACGTCGCCGCTCACAGCACTTGCCTTTCGCTCTTGCTCCCGCAGGCGCGAAAGCGGGGTATGAAAGTTTGTTTGTCTCTATTTTACATATAATCGAATAAGCTCATTTGTCCATCCAGTCCTGTATTTCGGAATAGTTTCTTATACTCATTCCCTTGATTCTTTACATAATTTGCTATCACATCTTCATTGCCATGCTCACTTACCGTTGCTACATAGTATCCTGATGACCAAAAATTTCCTCCCCATAACTTTTTCTTCACTTCGGGGCATCTTGCAAATACTTCCCGTGCTGTAATACTTTTTACGATCTTAACTATTTGCATCGGACTATAGCTTGGTACTGACTGGATTAGAAAATGCACATGATCTTTATCTGTTCCTATTTCCAGAAAATATAGCTCATATCTTTTGCTTATTTCTATACATGTTTCTTTGATTACTTCTTCTACTTCATCGTCTACTACAACTCTCCGATACTTTGTCGGAAATACAAAATGATACATAAGCCTTGATACGTTGTGTGATTTGTGGATATTCTCACTCATCTACAACTTCTCCTTCCCGCTTACATTCTATCACTTTTCTAATGTATCGTTAAGCAAGTTACGATGCAAGCATCGGGGAATGTACCCTCCTATGATTCAATTATTTTTTCCCGGGAACATCTTTCCCGTAATGATCTTCTCCATCTGTATGATCAGCTTTTCTTCGTCCAGATGTGGTTTCCCCATATAATGCATAAGGACTCCGACCATACCACAGGCGTAGAATTTCAGCATTATTTCCATATCATCATAGGTGAGACTTATATCAGGCGCTTTATTTCGCGCTATCTCTGCCAGATATGCAGCGGCAGATTCTGTCAGCATGTTCTCGATCTCTACCCACCGCCGCGAATAAAGCAGCCTCTCCAGCTTTGTCCTGTTCTGCCTGATGAAAGAAGCGAACTCTTTCAGCGCCACAATATTATCTTCTGCTTCCAGGCTCCTCTTTACAAGCTCTTCCGTTGCGCGTCTGAATGCCCAGTCGAGAACGTCCATAATGTCTTTAAAATGATAGTAAAATGTCTGACGGGAAATGTGACATTCCCCGATCAGTTTTGTCACTGTGATCTTGTCTATATCTTCCTTGTCCAACATCTCAGTAAAGGTATCTGCAATCACTGCTTTCATGTCTTCTCTCATAGTCAACACCTCTCCTGTGATGCTATTTTATTACACCTTTTCGTATGTGTCAAGTAATCGTTGGCAGTTTTTTCATTTATTAAT
>DWWO01000125.1 GCA_019119675.1 Candidatus Mediterraneibacter faecipullorum
CTGCAAATCCTTCGTCCAATATCGCCAGAGATGCACGGAATTCTTTTCCCATTGCATGCCCTAAGGTATCTTTATCTCCGTAAATATAAATTGGAACCTCGTAAAATTTACACATATCCCGAAATTTCTTCTTTGTGTTCTCCGATGCATCTGATGCGATGATCACAAGTCTGGCGCGCCCTGACTTCGTTTCACTCTCCGTCATCATCTCGCCGCTCGTACATCTTCCCGCTTTCATCGCAAGCCCGATCAGAGACAGGACTTTATCCTTCTGCTTCAATCTCGCCCATCTCCTTTTCCAGCCTGTCATATACTTCCTGCGGGATTTCCTGTTTAAAAGAGCGTTCCAGCCCCCTCGACTTTACCGCACTCTTAAAACAGTCGACCGAACGGCAGATGTACGCTCCTCTGCCGTTTTTCTTACCGGCAGCATCGACCACAAATTCCCCGGTCTCTGTCTTCAGTATACGCATCAGTTCTTTCTTTGGTTTCATCTCACCGCACCCCACACATTTCCTCATGGGGATCTTTTTCTTTACTGCCAAACAATCCACTCCTTCAGATCATATCCTGTTATTTATCTGTCTCAACGAATTCGATCTCCTCCGGTTCTTCCTGGCTGTGATCATCATAGCCATCCTCATATCCGTCAGACTCTTCATAGCCGTCGCTTTCGTACTCATCGTAAGCTCCGTCTTCATATTCTTCATCGTAATCGCCGGTATAGCCTTCTTCTTCCATCAGACCCATCTGTTCCATATAGTTTTCCGGAAGATCACCGGCCTCGATTGCCTGTGTCTCGCTCTTAATATCGATCTTATATCCTGTCAGTCTTGCAGCAAGGCGCGCGTTCTGTCCTTCTTTTCCGATTGCAAGGGAAAGCTGATAATCCGGCACGATCACGTTTGCCACTTTTTCTTCCGGATCAGCCATAACAGAGATGACCTTTGCCGGGCTTAGCGCATTCTCGATCAGAAGAGCCGGGTTCTCATCCCAGTTGATGATATCTATTTTTTCTCCGCGCAGTTCCTGTACCACTGCATTGACCCTCGCCCCGTTCATACCAACGCAGGCTCCTACCGGATCCACATTCGGATCATTGGACCACACTGCCATCTTTGTACGGGAGCCCGCCTCACGTGCAATACTCTTGATCTCGACTGTCCCGTCCCTGACCTCGGCAACTTCTGCCTCAAACAGACGTTTCACAAGCTCAGGATGGGTACGGGATACAAGGATCTTCGGTCCCCTCGGTGTATTTTTCACTTCGACTACATAAAGCTTGATGCGGTCTGTCGGCTTAAACACTTCTCCTTTGACCTGCTCATTCTCTGTCAGCATAGCGTCAGCTCTTCCAAGATTGATGCTGATATTCTTTCCTACATAGCGCTGAACGATACCTGTGACAATATCTTTCTCTTTCTCAAAATACTGGTCAAAGACTACTTTTCTCTCCTCTTCCCTGATTTTCTGAAGGATGAGGTTCTTCGCGTTCTGCGTTGCGATACGACCGAATTCTTTTGACTGTACCGGGATCTGTGCCACATCGCCGACCTGAAGGGCAGAATCGAGCTTCTCCGCTTCTTCCAGGCTGATCTCCAGCGCCGGATTTGTCACTTCTTCTACTACTTTCTTTTCCGCATACACAGCATAATCGCATGTCTCGCGATCCATGATCACTTTAATATTTTCTGCTGTTCCAAAGTGATTCTTGCATGCGCTGATCAGAGAATTCTCGATTGCATCCATCATGACATCTTTACTGATGTTCTTCTCTTTCTCAAGGATTGTCAATGCTTCCATTAACTCTGTGTTCATTTTTACATTTCCTCCTAAAATAATTAAAAATCCAAAGCCAGACGGATCAGGGCAATATCAGCTCTGTCAAATGTCTGTTCTGTATCATCTTCATATGCGATCGTAACTGTGTCCTCGTCATATCTTTTAAGGATCCCGGTAAATTCCTTCTGGCGGTCGATGGCCCGATAAGTCCGGATCTCAACTTCCTCACCGACGCTCCGGGCAAAATCCTTTTCCTTTTTCAAAGGACGCCCTAATCCGGGCGAACTCACCTCAAATACATAAGAATCCTCGATATAATCTTTTTCATCCAGGATATCGGAGAATCTTCTGCTGACTGCCTCACAGTCGTCTACGGTGATCCCTCCGGGTTTGTCAATATAGGCACGCAGATACCAGGTGCCTCCCTCCTTGACATATTCCACATCTACCAGCTCAAACCCCAGTTCCGAAATGACCGGTTCCAGGAGTTCTTCTGTCTTCTGTTCGTATTCTTCTCTTCTCGACACGCTATAATTCCTCCTTACCAACAAAGAAGAGTGAACTTTCGTCCACTCTTCTGCCGGGTTCCTTATGTAACTATTGGTAAGTATACCACCAGTTTCCTTAGATTGCAAGGGTTGAAAAAATTTTTTTATCCCCTGTATTTAGTCCCGGCTCCGTCTCGCTTTGCCTGTTTCAGCCGGTTCAGTGTTACTTCCTTTTCATTATAGTGTATCTTAGTCTCTGTTCCCTCTTCAAAAAGATACACATTTTCCAGTTCATCTTTCTTCTGCAGCCGTATCCCGCGCACGCCTACGGCAGCTTTTTTCTTCACCGGAATATCGACAGCCGGAAATCTCAAGAAATAGCCGTTCCTTGTCTGCAGCACTGCATGCTGGCTGTCATTGACTACTTTCACGGCGATCAGAGAATCCCCGTCCTGCAGCTTCGTGGCTGCGATCGTGCGCTTGGTCACCTGGAACTCTGTACCCTCTACTTTTTTGATCATCCCCTGTGCCGTTGCAAACAGAAGATACGCATATCTCATCTGCTCTGCATCGCATACCATGATGATCTGTTCATCACTGGTGGAATAGTTGCTGACATTATCGATCGGTGTCCCTTTATCGCGGAACCTTCCATATGGCACATCCAGCACTTTGACCTGATGCATTCTGCCGCTGTCAGTAAAAACACAAAGCTTTCCGGTATTCATACAGTGTACTATGTATTTATTCTCACTGTCGGCAGCTTCTTTGTTTCTCTCATAAACCGATATATCGACCGTCTTGGCATACCCGAAGCGGTCCATCAGGAAGACAACCTCCTGCTCTTCGATCTTCTTCTCCTCATAGACCGCCTCTTCTGCATTTTCAATGACTGTGCGGCGTTTGCGGGCATATTCTTTCTTAAAGCCGTCCAGTTCTTCTATGATCACGCCTGCCATAGAGTCGTAATTGTTCAGGATATCCTCAAAACGCGCGATATTCTTAAGTGTCTGTTCATGTTCGGCCCGGAGAGCCTCGATCTCCAGTCCGATCAGACGATAAAGGCGCATCTCCAGGATCGCTGTTGCCTGCCGCTCAGTAAAGCGCAGCATGGCAGCCATTTTCTTTGAGATGCTGGATTTGAATTTTATATTATCTGTGACTCCATTTACGAGACATGCCCTTGCATCCTTTACAGACTTACTTCCACGCAGGATCTCGATGATCAGGTCGATCACATCACACGCCTTGATCAGACCTTCCTGCACCTCGCTCTTCTCCTTTTCTTTGGCAAGGAGCGTCTGATATTTGCGGGTAGCAAGCTCAAACTGAAAGTCTACATGGTGTTCTATGATCTTTTTAAGCCCCAGTGTCTCCGGTCTTCCGTCTGCCACGGCGAGCATGTTTACACCAAACGTATCCTCAAGGCGTGTCTTCTTGTAGAGCATGTTTTTCAGATTCTCCACATCCGCGCCTTTTTTCAGTTCCAGGACAATGCGGATCCCTTCCTTTGAAGACTGATTTGAAATATCAACGATGTCAGTCGTTTTCTTGCTCTCCACCAGGTTTGCCACATCATTTAAGAACTTGCTGATCCCGGTTCCGATCATGGTGTAAGGAATCTCGCTGATCACGAGCTGTTTTTTACCGCCCTTCAGATCTTCAACTTCCACTTTGCCGCGGATCTTGATCTTTCCCTGTCCGGTCTCATAGATATCTGGCAGGTCGTCTTTGTTTACCACAATACCGCCTGTAGGGAAGTCCGGACCTTTGATATATTTCATGAGCTGCTTTGTACTGATCGAATCATTCTTCATATATGCCTTGACCGCATCGATGACTTCTCCGAGATTATGTGTGGGGATACTGGTAGCCATGCCTACCGCAATACCCTCAGCCCCGTTCACGAGAAGGTTTGGCACCCTTACAGGCAGCACGAGAGGCTCCTTCTCTGTCTCGTCAAAGTTCGGACCGAAGTCAATGACATTTTTATCCAGATCTGCCAGACAGACTTCCTGGGTAAATTTTGTCAGTCTTGCCTCTGTATATCGCATGGCAGCAGCTCCGTCTCCCTCGATGGAACCGAAATTCCCATGGCCGTCCACAAGGATCTGCCCCTTCTTAAACTCCTGTGCCATAACGACCAGTGCCTCGTAGATCGAGCTGTCACCGTGAGGATGATATTTACCCATCGTATCTCCTACGATACGGGCACATTTTCTGTACGGCTTATCATAGCGTATTCCCAGTTCATACATATCATAAAGCGTACGCCGCTGTACCGGCTTGAGCCCGTCCCGTACATCAGGAAGTGCACGGGCAATGATAACGCTCATGGCATAATCTATATATGACTTTTTCATAAGATCAGAATATTCTGTCCTTATGATCTGTGATTCACTGTTCATGTTCATTCTCCTTGTATTTTATCAGATATCCAGTTCCGCATCTGTTGCATTCTCATAGATAAATGCGCGACGCGGCGGCACTTCCGTTCCCATGAGCATCTCCGTCACACTTGATGCCATTCTGGCATCCTCAATCTCGACCAGCTTGAGCAGTCTTCTCTCAGGATCAAGCGTGGTCTCCCAAAGCTGTTCTGCATCCATCTCTCCCAGACCCTTGTAACGCTGCAGCGTAAACGGGCCGTTGTGCTTCTTTCTGTACTTTTCAAGCGCCTTGTCGTCGTAGAGATATTCTTCCTCCCCATTCTTCGGCATCGCTTTGTAGAGAGGCGGCATAGCGATATACACATGTCCCTCATAGATCAGTTCCGGCATGAACCGGTAGAACAGTGTCAGGAGCAATGTGGATATATGTGCGCCGTCCACATCCGCATCTGCCATAATGATGATCTTGTCATAGCGGAGTTTTGAGATGTCAAAATCGTTGCCGTATCCTTCTGAGAATCCGCATCCAAACGCATTGATCATCGTCTTGATCTCAGCGTTCGCGAGGATCTTATCAATACTTGCCTTCTCCACATTCAGGATTTTCCCCCTGATCGGAAGGATTGCCTGGAAATTACGATCCCTGGCAGTTTTTGCAGAGCCGCCGGCGGAATCTCCCTCTACGATAAAGATCTCACATTTTTTCGGATCCCGGCTCTCACAGTTTGCCAGCTTCCCGTTGCTGTCAAAAGAATATTTCTGTTTTGTAAGGAGATTTGTCTTCGCCTTTTCTTCCGTCTTCCGGATCTTCGCCGCTTTCTCAGCGCTGGAGAGCACAGATTTCAGCGTATCCAGATTCCGGTCAAAATAGCGGACGATCTCTTCCCCCGTCACTTTGCTCACAGCCTTCGCCGCGTCCGGGTTGTCCAGCTTTGTCTTTGTCTGCCCTTCAAACCTTGGGTCCGGATGCTTGATGGAGACAATTGCCGTCATTCCGTTTCTGATATCCGCCCCGGTAAAATTGGCGTCCTTCTCCTTCAGGATTCCCAGCTCTCTTGCATACTGGTTCATGACCGTGGTAAATGTGGTCTTAAATCCGGTCAGATGGGTTCCACCCTCCGAATTGTAAATATTGTTACAGAATCCGAGCACATTTTCGTGGAACTCATTTACATACTGAAGCGCCACTTCCACCTCAATACCGTCCGCACTCCCTTTAAAATAGACCGGATCGTGGAGCACTTCTTTCTTCTTATTTAAATCTCTGATAAATCCTATGATTCCTTCCGGTTCGTGATACTCGATATGTTCCGGCTCTTCCAGCCGCTTATCGTCAAAAATGATCTTAAGTTCAGGATTTAAGTAGGCTGTCTCATGAAGTCTGCTCTTGACTTCCTCTGCCCGAAACCTTGTCTTTTCAAAAATCGTATCATCCGGCAGGAAATTCACTGTCGTTCCTGTCTTTTTCGTCTTTCCGGTCCTGGGCAGCAGGCCGTCTTCCAGCTCGATCACGGGCACGCCCTTCTCATACCGGTCGTGATGGATATAACCGTCCTTGCTGATCTTTACGTCCATATACGTAGAAAGCGCATTTACAACAGAAGAACCCACGCCGTGGAGACCACCGCTTGTCTTATATGCAGAATCGTCGAATTTTCCTCCGGCATGGAGTGTCGTATATACAAGGCGCGCTGCTGAGATGCCTTTCTCGTGCATGTCCACCGGAACCCCTCGTCCATTATCCGACACTGTAGCCGATCCGTCCTTTTCCAAAGTCACATGGATTTCCGTACAAAAACCTGCAAGATGCTCATCCACAGCATTGTCCACGATCTCATAGATCAGATGGTTCAATCCCTTTGTAGAGACACTTCCGATATACATTCCCGGACGCTTGCGGACAGCCTCAAGTCCTTCCAGTACGGCTATGCTGCCCGCATCATATGTATTCTTTCCTGCCATTTACATTCTCCTTCTTTATGCCCGTGCACCCACATGCCGTCTCTTAAATACCGGGTGCAAAAGCATCATACTTCGCTGTATCCTGCATGAGCGCAGGACAATCCATTACATAATATATCACCAGACCTTGTGGTTTTCAAGCATTAAAAACACCTCCGCTGAACTGTTACGTGCTGTCAGTTATTCTCCGACAAGCACATCTTCCAGCATTTCGGAGAGCACTTCCATGGCATTCATCATTTCTTCTACCGTGTTTGTCTGTGCTCCTGCCTCAACGAGCAGAGACTTTGGCATAAGGTGCAGATTATATCGATAGGCCCTCAGATAGATGTGCCGCACAAAGCCCGGATACTTATTTTCCGCGTCAATCTGCATCTGCAGGGAAAACGCCAGATTGTCCTGTATGTATGGATTTGGCAGATAATCAATATTGCCATTTGTCCGGGACCGGCTTAGTCCGTTGAAAAACAT
>DWWO01000126.1 GCA_019119675.1 Candidatus Mediterraneibacter faecipullorum
AGACGCTGGCGGAGAAGACATTTACCGGCGGCAGCGCGACAGTAGAATTTAATAATCTTTCCACAGGTTACGGATATTATTATCTGAGAATTACTCAGGCCGACAAGCAGATCGCAGTGACCGCGCCGGTGTGGACGGGCGAGAGCGTAAATGCAGGAATCTCCAATACATCCAGCGATGTGGCTATGCCGATCAAAGGAGACGATATCAACATCTCCAGTCAGATCTTCAACAACCTGAGTGACGATATGACTGTGACATCACTGACTTATACAATGGAAGGACAGACAGAGCCGTTCCACACAGCGGATGTATCACAGATCGGTGATAACGGTGTGATCAGCGCGAGAGGCTCCTTTACGTATTCTTTCCCGTACACTGCAGACCAGGCAGGCGGATTCAATATCAACGCCGAACTGAAAGCCCTGATCGGGGGAGAAGAATATACCTTTACGGATGTGCTCAAGCTGAGCGTCTCCGATCCGTCCATTGCCACAAAAGTGCTGATAGACGGAACTCATTACAATGACTATGTAAACGGATACTATTCCGGAAATATGACCAACTTTATCAATATGGGAACTTCGGACAATATCCAGGTGAAGATCGTACAGCCGGGCGAGGAAGTAACTTCGGAGATGCTGCAGGATGTATCTCTCTTCGTGATCTCCGCACCGCTGAAATATACAAGCGATTATACCGGAGAGGCTCAGCCCAGCGTATTCGAGGATGGGTTTGTAAGAGTAGTCAGCGATTATGTAAACGGCGGCGGAACCGTTGTAGTATGCGGTCTGGCAGATTATCAGGACGCTAACAGCGGACTTCCCTATACATCCTACGAGCAGGCAAACAAACTGTTGGAAGGCATGGGATCGACTATGCGGATCAATGACGACGAGCTGATCGATCAGGATGAAAACGGCGGACAGCCATACAGACTGTATTTTGACGATTTCAACTATGACAGCACGGACCCGGCGGTCCGGAGCATTCTGGAAGGCGTAGCGGAATCCGGACTTACATACAGCTCCTACTCCGGCTGCTCTGTCAGTGTAGGAGAGGGTGAAGCAATTGTATACGGACATGATACGACCTACTCCATCAACAGCAAGGCTCCGGCTCAGGGGCATGACAAACCGGTACTGAGCTACAGCGCACCCTACGATGCGTCCACTGCGGTTGTGCCGAAGGGTGAAGTTGTATCCATGGCTACAGAAGCTGTGGGAAGCGGACGTGTCTATGCATGCGGCACCGTATTCTGCTCCAACTTTGAAGTGTCAGCAGAAGATCAGGTATCTTACGCAAACGGCATCATGGCACAGAATCTCCTGAGTGATGTAAAAGTCGAGCCTGAGATCAGCACCATCCAGGAGGCGCGTGCAGGTGAGGACGGAGAAGTGTTCACTGTGATCGGAACCGTGGCAAACGGAACAGCCGAGAGCGGAAACGCATTCTTCAATACCATCTACATTCAGGATGACGAAGGCAACGGAATCAATGTATTCCCTATTGACGACAGCAATATCCGCCGGGGCGACCAGGTACAGGTGACCGGCTCCGTCAGCGAGTACATCGGGGACAAACAGCTGTCAGCTATTTCCGTGACTGTGCTGGAAGGCAGTAAGGACGTAGTGATCACAGATGTGACGACAAAAGAAGCAAATGACTATGATACCAACTTCGGAAAACTTGTGCGGGTGAAAGGAAGGGTTGTTGACTTTACACTTGCAGGCGGCATTGTGGAGAGCATTACGGTCCAGGATGACAGCGGCGAGAGCTGCCGGGTATTTATCGACGGCTATATCGGATATTCCGATGAGACGTCACAGGCTCTGGAAGAGTTCGTGCAGAACGGAGCTTATATCAGCGCTGTAGGATTTGTTTCCCATGACGCGGAGGGCAACCGTCTGAGAGTACGCGACCGCTCCGAGATCCTTCCGGCAGAAGAAGGAGAACAGCCGGTACCAGAGAATTACGAAGTTACAGTATCCATTCAGAACGGAAGCTTCGAGGGCCCGGAAAGTGCCACAGCAGGTCAGGACTATACGGGAAAGATCGTGGCAGCGGACGGATATCAGCTTCCGGAGCAGATTACAGTAAAAGCAGCAGGAAAGGAATTGTCTGCAGGAGGCATCTTCAGAGCAGCTGATTATACTTACGATCCTGAAACCGGAGATTTGATAATTTCAGGTGAATCCGTGACAGGAAATATTGAGATCAGTGCAGTCTGCGAGGCGGCTCCCGGCCAGGGAGGCAATCCGGGCGAAGGCGGACAGAATCCGACACCGGGCAGCGGCGGCCAGCAGAATGGCAGCCAGACAGACGGCAATGCCCAGCTGACAGGAAACGGACAGCAGAATACCGGAAGTTCCGGAAATAGCGCTGCAGATTCAAAAACAGTGCAGACAGGTGATGATACATCGGCTGTGCTCTGGATCACAGTTCTTGCCGCCGCAGTTCTTATTGGTGGAACAACGACTGTTATTATCATACGTAAGAGAAGAGGATAGCGGACAGCAGCATATGTAAAGAAACTGTGAAAATTCTGTTATTTTCTTAACTTCCCTTGTCAGGGACCGGTAGTTACGTTATATTAGCCGTAACCAACTACCAGACAGGAGGATATCAGTGTATGAGTGGATTCTTTTCAGGTTCAAGCAGCAGAAGACGCTATCCTGACCCCAATATGGGCGGAAGACATTACAAAAAGAAGGGGCTGTTCGGGATAATACCGGGAATGGGCAGCTTCTCAGGATCCGGAAGCTACAGTGGATATGGCTATCCGAATCAGAGGTATCCAAACCGGGGATACCCGAATCAGGGGTATCCAGACCAAGGCTATCCAAACCAGGGGTATCAGCAGAATCCGTCAGGCGGTCAGGGCGCGTTTCAGCCAAATACACCGGCTGCGGGCGGTCAGGCAGTATGCCCGAAGTGCGGAACATCCGTTCCGTCGGGAGCAAAGTTCTGCCTTTCCTGCGGAGAGCGGATGTCATCTAACGCAGTATTCTGCCCGAACTGCGGAAAGCGGCTGCCGTCGGGAGCAAAATTCTGCTCCGAATGCGGAAGTAAAGTACAGTGATGCGCCGGGCAAAAACAAGAAAAAAGATCGGAGATTACACCGTAGCGTCCTGCATAGGGAAAGGGCGCTACGGTGTATGCTTTCTGGCCTTTGATCCTGACGGGAATAAAGTGATACTCAAGAGATTCCGTCCGCATATGTGGAGAAAGAACAGGCATGCAAACCATTACGAGGCGGTGATCCTCTCAGGCCTGAAACATCCGGCGATCCCGGAGCTTCTGGGAGTGATCAATAACCGGAAAGGGTATTATTTTGTCCTCGAATATAAGGAAGGTCTTACACTGGAACAGTGGCTGTTTGAAAAAAAGAAGGTATTTACTCCTGCGGAAATATACCGGACAGGCTCTCAGATATTTGAGGTGCTGGAATATCTGCACGGCAGAAATGTCGTGCACGGCGATATAAGTCCGGCAAATGTGACGGATGACGGGGAAAAGATATCTTTACTGGACTTTGGCCTTGCCAGATATGCAGACGGCAAAGCAGTCAGATTTAGTCTGGATTACGCGCGTGTGGCAAATGTAATTTTGTATTTATTGTATTCCGGATACGAGGGGAAAGGCGACCGGCCATGGTATGAGGAGCTGCCGCTTACCGACGGGCAGAAAGAGTATCTGAAGAAGCTGCTCGATCCTGAGGAGCAGTTTACGGATACCGGGGAAGTGCGGCGTCTGTATGAGAAAAATTTCGGCAGGAGCTGAAAGACGGGCGTTACTACACAATACGCATATGCAGCCGGCTCAGGATATAGTAAGAAGGAGTACGTGAAATCAGGGCCCGGAAGGAAAAAAGACGTAATAATTACAGAAAATCTAAAATTATTACAAAGTGAAGCAGGATAAGTTGGTATAATCCATATTAAATCAAATATTGCAGGAGAAATCAGCCATGAAATTTAATATGAAACAGTGGGCAGCAGAGTATATCAGTTCTCCGGTGAAAAAGGCAATGCCGATTCTTTCTTTCCCGGGAGTACAGCTTACAGGACATACAGTTGACGAGATGGTAAGGGACGGCCATTTGCAGGCGGTATGTATGAAAGCAATTGCAGATAAGTTCGATACAGGTGCGGCATTCAGCCTTATGGATCTCTCTGTTGAGGCGGAAGCATTTGGAAGCCCGGTACATTACAGTGAAGATGAGGTGCCGACAGTGACGGCAACGCTTGTGCATGACGAGGACGAGGCTGAGGCGCTGAAAGTCCCGGAAGTGGGAGCCGGCCGTACCGGCGAGTGCGTAAAGGGAATCAAAGAAGTATCTGAGATGATCACAGACCGTCCGGTTCTGGCAGGTATCATCGGACCGTTTTCTCTTGCGGGAAGACTTCTTGACATGACAGAGATCATGATCATGACATATGAGGATCCTGAGGTAGTAGAGACAGTTCTGGAGAAAGCAACAGAGTTCCTGATCAAATATGCACAGGCATTCAAAGAAGCAGGAGCCAACGGAATCGCGATTGCTGAACCGGCAGCAGGCCTTCTCTCTCCGAACCTGATCAAAGAATTCTCTACGCCGTATGTAAAGAGAATCCGCGAGAGTGTGGAAGATGACAACTTTGCGGTACTGTACCACAACTGCGGCAGCGTGGTTCCGCTTCTCGACAATATCCGCGAGATCAATGCGGGCGCGTACAGCATCGGAAACGCTGTAGATATTGAAGAGGCTCTGAAAGCGATTCCGCAGGAGAGCATCGTGACAGGAAATATTGATCCGGCAGGAACATTCCGCAACGGAACACCGGAGCAGATGCGCAAAGAGACTCTTGAACTTCTGGAGAGATGCAGCAAATATCCGAATTTCGTTATTGGCAGTGGCTGCGATATCCCGCCGATGACTCCGCTTGAGAATATTCAGGCATTCTTTGATGCAGTGAAAGAGTTCTACGAGGGAAAATAAGAAGAGTAAAATATAAGAGAGAAATATGAGAAAAAGGAACCCTGATGATGATATGTCAGGGTTCTTTTTTCGCTTTAATAAATTATCCCGGTATTTACGGCAGAAAATGCAGCGGTTTCGGATATCCGTACGATTTGAACAGTGCGGTCATGTCCTCCTGTCCTTTTTTTAACGCATCCGGCAGGGAGAGCGCACCGCTGATCACATTCTTTGCCACATCGCACAGAATGGCTTCGATACGGCTGCGCGGGATGATCAGTGATTTCTTGCTGTACGGACCATCCCTTTTCTGGCAGTAATCAAAGCTCTCTTCCGTGAGCTCGAGCCAGGGATAGAGCTTCAGGAGCTCATGGCTCTGATATGGAGTGACGGCAGGAGACTGGCCGTCGAGTATGGTCATATAGATACTGATATCTTTTCGGCAGAGCCACTGGAAATACCAGTAGGCCTCCGCGGTTCTGGCGGTGTAAGGGTTGAGCCCCAGATTCCACCCGACGCTGGCGGGGGGGGCGTCCGGGAAGCGCCTCGTACCCGACCCTTCCGATGATATTGTTGTGCACACTCTCGGAGATCATGTTCGCATATTCCGTATAGGTGATCAGCATGGCTGTCCTGCCGGAACAGAAGTCTTCCACAGTTTTGTCGATCGAGGTCTCCAGTGGGGATGACTCCACATATTTCAGTGTTTCCAGGATGCTTCTGAGAGCCTGTGCATTTTCCGGGGAGTCCAGACATACCCGGTTGTATTTATCCCACAGTTTTCCGCCGCATGACCAGAGACGGATCAGGATCTCAGGGGCAAGTTCCGGAGGAGTCGAACAGAACCTCTGTATCCCCGCCCAGTGCGAATGTATCTACATAGAGCCCTCTTACAAAAGTCTTCCATTCTGCGATCTGTATACCGCCTTCGATGCGGAGCGGCTCCCCGTCTCTGATAATAGAGATATCCGTGGTAGTGCCGCCCATGTCGACTACGACTGCGCGCTTCTCGCCTGTCATGGAGAGAGCGCCCATCGTACTGGCGGCAGGGCCGCACAGGAGTGTCTCTACCGGATGGAGGGCGGTGTAATCAGAGGACATGAGGTGTCCGTCGCTGCGCATGATGAGAAGCGGCAGATCCAGATGGAACTCTGCAAGGACATGTCGCACTGCTCCGAGAAACTCATATATGACCGGGATGAGGCGGGCGTTGAGAAGCGCCCCTGTGCCCCGTCAGAGTATATTCCGGTCAAGACCGATCAGGATCAGCCTGCCGTTACCCCATTTCCCCTCGACACATGCATTTGTGGCAAGGGTGGTGGAGAGGGCGAGCGTCCGGCAGGAACTGAGCAGATCCTGCGGAAGAAAGTCGAGGACATTTCGTATGCCGGTCTTAACATTGGTATTTTATTATGATTTGAAGCAATGGGACGGAGCGCAGGACCTGTACGGAATGTTCGGACTGAATATGCAGACTGAGGAAGGGAGAATTTTGTGTAAATACGTTCCGAATTATCGGATTAATCTTGTGGATGTCGGAAATATTTCAGATTTAGGAATGTTCCACACGGATTTACAGCAGATACTCGGCGTGCTAAAATACAGACAAGATAAAAAAGAATTAAAGGATTACATATATGAGAACAGGGACTATTTTGCCGGAGTAGACGTGGAAACGTATCAGGCTTTAAGAGCGTTTCTGCATTCGGAAAATATGCTAAAAGACTTTGCAGTTTCAGGTAAGGAGGAGAGAATAGATATGTGTCAGGCATTAGAAGAGTTATATCAGGATGGAGTGAGAGAGGGGAGAGAAGAAGGTGTTTCTCTGATCGTATTGAATATGCTGAAGAGCGGTATGTCTGTCTCAGACATTAAAAAATATACGGGAGTCGGGGAAAGCATGATCGCACAGGTGCAGAAATCTATGGGAATATTGATACACAAATGATGTAACAGTTTAGTATACAGTTTGGCCCGCGCCGTTTGCAAAGTCGGAAGACTTGACATTTCTTTGCCTTGCATGTACTATAGAATCCGGTAGCAGTTCAGCTTAAGAGCCGGACTGTTCCGGAAAATTACATAAGATTGATGACAAGGGGAGCTTGTAGTACAGGCTGAGAGGAAGTTGGGAACTTCGACCCATAACCTGATTTGGATAATGCCAACGTAGGGATATGTTATGTGTGCCTTTAGGCCCTTTTGTTTTCAATCTGAGAACAGGAGGGTTTTTATTATGTCTGAATTACTTGTTAATGCTGAAGGCGGGTTGACGACAGCAGGCTATGCCGTCACGATCATTGCCGGGATCGCACTGTTCCTGGCAGCGGTGTTTTTCGCGTCAAAGAGTTCTTCCCAAAAGAGGATGAGTACGAAGCAGCTCGTATTCTGTGCCGCGGCTCTGGCGCTCGCGTATCTCACATCTTACATCAAGCTCTTTGAGATGCCGTGGGGCGGCAGCGTGACATTGTTCAGTATGCTCTTTATCGTGCTGATCGCGAACTGGTACGGTGTGAAGGCAGGTATCCTTGTTGGATTCGCATACGGGATCATCCAGTTCATCCAGGAACCGTACGTTCTGACATTTTTCCAGGTGTGCTGTGACTACATCCTTGCCTTTGCGGCACTTGGTGTGGCAGGCTTCTTTGCAAAGAGCAAATATGGTCTGGTAAAGGGATACATAGTTGCTGTGCTGGCAAGAGGTGTATTCCATGCCATCGGCGGCTATCTGTACTGGATGGATTACATGCCGGACAATTTCCCGAAAGCGCTGGCAAGTCTGTATCCGATCCTCTATAATTACAGCTATCTGCTGGTTGAGGGCGTGATCACAGTGATCATTATTTCTATTCCTGCGGTGTCAAAAGCGCTGGGAAGGGTAAAACGGATGGCGGTAGAGTAATAAGAAAGACCATCTGTCGGGGATGACAATAATTTATTGAAATGCAAAGAGAAAGTAAAGTTATTTCAATTGGCAGAAATGACTTTACTTTTTTCTTGTTTCTTCTACAATGGGATTAGCGAAAGCAGTTGATATCTATAGACGGGAATATAAGAATTTTTTAAGATTTACATCGGGGATTTTTTAAGCCCGCGGTTTTATATTCTATATAGAGTAACAGTTCGGCATGTGTCATTTCCGATGGCGGAACTGTTACAATGCAGAAACAGGGGGAGCAGTTATGGAGCAAGAGACAATACTGGTCGTGGATGACAATAAGGAAATCGTTTACTCGATCAGTGAATTACTGAAGTACGAAGGATATCAGGTAATGGGCGCCTATGACGGAATGCAGGCTCTTGATGTGCTGGAGCAGAATAAGATCGACCTGATCCTGCTGGATGTTATGATGCCCCGGCTGAACGGGCTGTCCACACTTATGAAGCTGCGGGAAAAGCATAAGATACCGGTCATCATCCTGTCAGCAAAGACGGAGGAGAGCGACAAGGTGTCCGGGCTCATCATGGGAGCAGACGATTATGTGGAAAAACCGTACAACCCCGCGGAACTGATGGCACGTGTAAAGGCACATCTCCGGAGATACCGGGCATGGGGCGGCGAGGCGCCGAAGGAAGATGCAGACAGGATTGTAAACGGCGGGCTTATCCTTGACAAGAAACAACGCATTATAGAAGTGGAAGGCGAGGAGGTCCGGCTGACTGCTACGGAGTATAAGATACTGGAACTTCTCATGGAACATCCGGGCCAGGTCTTTTCAGCGGAACAGATATATGAGAATGTGTGGCAGGAGACAGCAGCGTATGCGGTGGAGAACACGGTCATGGTGCATATCCGCCATATCCGCGAGAAGATCGAGATTGATACGAAGAAACCGAGATATGTAAAGGTGGTGTGGGGAATTGGATACAAAATGGAAAAATATTGATAAGAAAGCGAAGAAATTTTTCGGGGAATATTATAAGCTGATGGCGGAAGTCCTGCTTACTGCTATGGGGATCACACTGCTTGTGATCACAGTTGTGTATCGGGGATACCATACTACAGGAGATGCATTGTTTTATGGTATGCTGGGGAATTTGCTGCTGGGAGCCGGCATATGGTCAGGACTGCATGATCTGTTGAACAGAAAATTCGGAAACTGGCTTCCGGATGATGACAACAGTTATGCCGAGTGGAAAGAACACGGGAGAACAGCGGAACGCTGGATACATATAGCCGGCATCGCAGCGTTTCTGGTCGCGGCCTGGTATTTTTCGTATCTTTTGAGCGGCGGAAATTACTGGTCTGCCGGATGGAACACTAACTTTGCATCGGGATATGTGATGATAATTTCTGCACTGCTCCAGTATATACTGGCAGAGACGGTATTACAGCGGTTCCAGAAAAGACAGCTTGATTATATGATGGAACAGATGGAGAATCTTAACCGGCGCAGGCTTGATGTTGCACTTGAGATCGAGAAGAAAAGTCTGGAGAAAGTCTCCCGAAGTGATCAGCTGCGAGTAGATCTCATTACAAATGTATCGCATGACCTGAAGACGCCGCTGACATCCATGGTGGGGTATCTTGAACTGATCCGGAAAGAAGAGTTGAGCGATACAGTCAGAGATTATGTGGACGTTATATCCGAGCGGGCTGAGAAGCTGAAAGAAATGGTCAACAGTCTCTTCAGTCTTGCAAAAGCAAGCAGTGGAAATATAGAGCTGCATCCGGAAAAATTCGAACTGAACCGTATGATCGAACAGATTTTTGCGGATATGGATGATCAGATCAAGAACAGCGGACTGGAGTTTGTGACCCGTCTGACAGAAGAAAACACAGAACTGGTTTCAGATAATTCTTATTTCTACCGTATCTGCCAGAACCTTCTGGAAAATGCCCTGAAATATTCTGCAAAAGGAACGCGGATTTTTGTGACAACTTATATCCGGAGGAAAGATTCAAACGGAGGCCGGATGCAGGAGCATCTCTGTGTGGAGATCACAAATACATCAGCGTATCCCATGGATTTCACAAAGGAAGATATCGTGGAGCGGTTCGCAAGAGGGGACAAAGCGCGTTCCAGCGAAGGAAACGGACTGGGACTGGCGATCGTCAGCACATACGCAAAAGCACTTGGAGGGGAGTTTGACATAAAGATTGACTGCGATCAGTTTAAAGCGTGTGTGATGATGCCGGTGGAAGTAAGATGAACATGATGTTGGGGGCAAAAGCCCCC
>DWWO01000127.1 GCA_019119675.1 Candidatus Mediterraneibacter faecipullorum
TTTAGCATTGCTGACATTCGTATTTACGTTCTGTCGATAATGTTTTAGAGCATGGAAAAACCACCCCGGTAACTTTGGCGAGTTGGGGCGGTAGTTCTATATTACTTTTCCAATGAGGTCAACCCCTTGTGGGCGGTTGTTCCTTTTTTCACTTATAATATAACATGATTGTTCAGTATGTTCAATAGAAAATTCAGTGTTGACAGGGGAAACCTATGGAATTACAGAAATCCAGAAGTGCATCAGTACGGGGAAGAAGCAACGCCCGCCAAAGTATGAAGATGATTTGATTTATTGACGTGGTGGCAATGCCACCCATATGCCACCCGCTGAAAGTGTCCTACGGAAGCGCAGACAGACCCGAAACACTGAACTTATAGAAAACACGGTGTTTTCAAGCCTTTCAGCGGACGCACAAAAGCGCACATATCTCTTAAATACTGAACTTTTTAGCGGTTATGACAAAGCGTGCATGTGGAGACAGTGGCACTGTTAAATTTCACACTTTAAAGTATTGAAGCATGACTATGATTGTGCTATACTTGACGGGAACAAGTCTTGAATTGGAGGATGAACAGACATGGAAAGTAGAATCAGCGGACATACACAACTTTATGCATTGATCGGATCTCCGGTAGGACATTCCGGTTCCCCGGCGATGTATAATTACAGCTTCGATAAACTTGGCATCGACGCGGCATATCTTGCCTTTGACGTTCCGGTTGAAAAGACGGAGAAGGCAGTCGAGGCGCTGCGCACACTCCACGCAGGAGGATTTAATGTAACGATGCCATGCAAGACTGCAGTGGCACAGCTTGTAGACAAGCTGTCACCGGCAGCAGAGCTGGTGGGCGCCTGCAATACGGTTGTCTTTGAAGAAGACGGAACAATGACCGGACATATGACAGACGGAGTCGGATTCGTGCGCAATCTTAAAGAGCATGGAGTGGATATTAAAGGAGAAAAGATCGTTCTCCTCGGTACTGGCGGCGCTGCCACGGCGATCGCAGTACAGGCGGCATTGGACGGTGTGGCAGAGATAGCCATTTTTAATAGAAAAGATGAATTCTATGCAAACGGGGAGAAGACAGTAGAGAAGATCAAAAAGGCAGTACCATCGATACAGAAAGTGTATATCGAAGATCTGGACAATACAGAACTTCTTGGACAGGTGATCGCAGAAAGCGATATTCTGATCAATGCAACCCGCGCGGGAATGAGCCCGATGCAGGATGTGATCCCTGTTCCGGCAGAGTTCCTTCGTCCGGAGCTGGCGGTTGCAGATGTAGTGTATAATCCGAAGGAGACACTTCTGATCAAAAAGGCAAAAGAAGCCGGCTGCCGCGCGGCTGTAGGTGGAAGCGGCATGCTCCTCTGGCAGGGCGTAGCTGCCTTTGAACTGTTCACAGGACAGGAGATGCCGGTAGAGGAAGTGCGTGAGAAATTCTTCGATTAAAAGACGGCAGATCAGCAGAAAATACCGAAAAAATACTGACAAAATACCCGGTAACTTTTGAGGCCCATTTCAGTCACCTCAAAATTACCGGGCTTTTTTGTTTCTGCTTTATTATTTCTGCCTTATTATTCTTTTTTGCTGAGGCGTTCCACGATTTCAGGGAATTCCATACCATGGGATGCTTTCACGAGGATGGTATCACCTTTTCTGAGCACATTGTCGGCATTTTCAAAGAATTCGGATTTTGTCTTATAATGATATATTTCCATGCAGCCGGTCTGAGATTTATTTGCGGACTCTGCGCCGCCTGCCGATTTCAGAGCTTCAGTCTCCCGGGCTCCGCGGGCAATCTCCGCACTTAAAGCTCCGATGCAGATCAGGACGTCGATCCCTTTTTCGGCGGCGTGGACGCCCACATTATAGTGCATTTTCTTTTCGTCAGCACCTAGTTCGAACATATCTCCCAACACTGCTGCGGTTCTTGTATCTGCATAGGCCAGTACATCTAAAGAAGACTTCATTGACGCCGGATTTGCATTGTAGCAGTCGTCAATGACTGTATAGCATTTGCCTTCGATGAGGTTGTTGCGCCCTGCGATCGGTACGTTTGACGCAATACCCTGTGCAATTTCTTCATCTGTCAGCCCGAGAGCATAACCTACAGCAGCTGCAGCAAGTGCGTTGTACACCATGTGTCTGCCTGGGATTGAGATATGAGTGTCAAATGAAGATACAGGAGTGACAATATGTACATCCGTGCCTTTCAGTCCCCTGCTTGTAACCTGCTCTGCGTGGAACGGGCAGGAAGCGTCAAGCCCGAAACAGACCGGAGTGAGACCATTCTGCGGAGTAAAGCCGCGCAGTTTATCATCATCTCCGTTTACAATAATCGTGCCCTCCGGATCCATATAGTCGATCATCTCGGTTTTAGCCTTGAGGATTCCGTCTCTGGAGCCGAGACTCTCGATATGCGCCACGCCGATATTTGTAAAGACGCAGATGTCGGGACGGGCAATCTTTGCCAACCGGGTCATCTCGCCGAAATTGCTGATTCCCATTTCCAGCACCGCTATTTCATGTTCCTCACGGATGTTGAATACAGTAAGCGGAAGTCCGATTTCGTTGTTGAAGTTTCCTTCTGTCTTGAGAACAGAGTATTTCTGAGACAAGACAGATGCGATCATTTCTTTCGTGCTTGTTTTTCCCACACTTCCGGAAATACCGACTACTTTGATATCAAGAGAGCGGCGGTAATGTTCTGCGATATCTTTCAGTGCCTGCTCGCAGGATGAGACACGGATGTACGGATAACCGACATCTCCGAGATCCTGTTCGGATACAGCACAGAGCGCCCCCTTTTCCATTACCTGGGGAATAAACGTGTGGCCATCCACCCGGGCACCCTTAATCGCTATGAAGAGGCTGTCCTTTTCAACTTTCCGGCTGTCGATGACGACGCTTGACACCTCACGGACCGCTGCAGCCGGATCGCCGTGGTAGATGCCTCCGCATGCTGCCGCGATTTCCTGTAATGACATATGTTTCATAAAAGTCAATTCCTTTCCTGGATGATTCACATGATGATCAGTCTGAATATCTTGCTTCGATGGATTTCTGTATGATCAGCTCACACAGATCACCGTATTCGATGCCAGCCACTTTCGCCTCTTTTGGCAGCAGGCTGGCTGCAGTCATGCCCGGCAGTGTATTCATTTCCAGACAGTACAGGTTCCCCTGATCATCCAGAAGGAAGTCTGCACGGCTGTAGACATTTAATTTAAGTGCATGGAACGCCTTTACAGTAAGATCCATCATGCGATCTTCAACATCTTTGGAAATATCGGCGGGGCAGACTTCATCGGTCGCACCGTCCTGATATTTATTCGCATAGTCAAAGAAACCGGTCTTCGGGATGATCTCGATAGGCGGCAGTGCCTTGCCGTCAATGATGCCGCAGGCGAATTCACGCCCTTTGATAAATGTCTCGATCACAACTTCGTCTTCATACTGGAAGGACTTTTCCAGTGCCTCTTTGTATTCGTCTTCTGTATTTACAATATAAACACCGATACTGGAACCGCCGGAACACGGTTTGACAACAACCGGAAGGGAAAGCCCCAGAGATGCAAGAGAACAGTCTGCATCATTTTTGTGGAGACATACTCCGTCCGGCGTATCGATCCCTGCCTGGAGAAATACCTGCTTTGTAAAACCTTTGTCCATTGCAACCGCACATCCGAGAGAGTCCGGTCCGGTATAGCGGATGCCGAGCAGGTCAAATGTTGCCTGGAGTTTTCCGTTCTCCCCTTCTCCGCCGTGAAGTCCGAGGAAAGTGATGTCTGCCAGCCGGCAGAGCTCGATCACATTCGGCCCGAGGAAACAGCCAGACTGGTCCGGGCGGGAGGCTTTGACGGCCGCGAGATCCGGTTCTTCCTCACTGATGTTCTTCGCAATTTCCAGTCCGTGTCCGGGTATCGTGAATACATCCTCCAGATTCTCAGGTGCATTTTCAAGTCCCAGAAATACATCCAGAAGAAATGCATCGTGTCCTCTTTCCAACAATGTCCGGCAGATTCCGGCAGCAGAGGCAAGGGATACATCGCGCTCTGTGCTTAACCCTCCGGCCAGTACGATAATCTTCATGATACTTATACTCCTTTATATGATTCTTAAATATTTTGGTTTGCTTCGTTGAGCAGTGCTGTCTTTGTATCGTAGAGCTTCTGAGAAAGGTCTACATATACTTTGTGCGGATTGAAGAGACGTTTTGTCTCATCCCACAGGGTTGCCTTCTCCTGTTTGCAGTATTCTGCAATTTCCGAGACAGACGGAGAGGTGTATTTGCATTCACCCCTGATAAAGACGGGCTTCAGGATTTCTTTCATCGTGTAGGTGCCGCCTTCCAGGCGTGTCTTCTTCCATGTCGCGTTGGGATCGAAGAGCAGGAGATCTTTGGATGTATCGTACTCTTCGCCTACAAAACAGATGAGATCAGCCCGCATTTTACCGGTTTCTTTATCATAGATCCGGTAAATGGTCTTATTTCCGGGATTCGTGATCTTTTCCACGTTTTCGGAAATCTTGATTTTCGGGACGAATTCTCCATTTTCATTCTGGATTGCCGCAAGCTTATATACGCCTCCGAAGGACGGACAGTCTTTGGAGGTGATGAGATTGGTCCCGACTCCCCAGGATGTAATGGCAGCGCCCTGAAGTTTAAGGTCATTGATCAGGAATTCGTCCAGATCATTGGATGCGGCAATGACTGCATCAGTGAATCCGGCTTCATCCAGCATCTTTCTTGCTTTCTTGGACAGATAAGCCAGGTCTCCGGAATCAAGACGGATGCCATAGCTTTTCGGATGGATGCCTGCATCGCGCATTTCCCTGAATACGCGGATCGCATTCGGGACCCCGGATTTCAGTGTGTCGTATGTGTCAACGAGCAGAGTGCACGCATTCGGATAAAGTCTTGCATATTCCTTGAAAGCAGTATATTCATCTTTAAAGCTCATGATCCAGCTGTGGGCGTGGGTACCGAGGACCGGCACGTCGAACATTTCACCGGCCAGTACATTGGATGTGCCGATACAGCCTCCTATGATGGCAGCCCTCGCACCATACAGACCTGCATCCGGTCCCTGGGCGCGGCGCAGTCCGAACTCCATGACTCCGTTGCCCTGTGCTGCATGTACTACGCGGGAAGCTTTTGTGGCGATCAGGCACTGATGGTTGATGATCGTCAGTATAGCGGTCTCTACAAGCTGTGCCTCCATGATCGGAGCAACAACTTTGATCAGCGGCTCTCGCGGGAAGATCACACTTCCTTCAGGAATGGCATAAATGTCTCCGCTGAAGTGGAAGCCGCTTAAATAATGAAGAAAATCTTCGCTGAAGATGCCCAGCCCTCTCAGATAATCCACATCTTCATAGGAAAAATTAAGATTCTTGATGTAATCAATGACCTGCTCCAGTCCGGCCATGATGGAATAGCCGCCTTTGTTCGGATTCTCCCGGAAGAACATGTCAAAGATGACAGTCTCGTTTTCCTGTGTCTCAAAATAGCCCTGCATCATGGTAAGCTCATATAAGTCCGTGAGCAGAGTGAGATTCTGTGCGCTCATATATTTTCCCTCTTTTCGTTTATGCGGGGCGCCGGATGGCGGCGCTGTTATAAATTTTCTTTTCGATTATAGCACAAGACAGTCTAATCTTCTACAAATTTTGAAATTCGGTTTGGGAAAGAAAAATGCAGAGCTCAAACGAGCTCCGCATTTTTGTGGATTGTCTCCCATATTATGTTTTCCACATAATCTCCGATATGCTTTTTGGTATCTTTGTCCAGCTGATCGGGATAAACAGGTTTCCCGTATTCAACTACCACATGGGTTTTCTTTATTTTCGGAAGATGGTTTTCAAAGATCTCGGCGGTATTGTTCATCGAGATGGGAACAATCGCACATCCGGTCTTCGTGGCAATCTTCAGGGCTCCGTCGCGGAACGGAAGCATGGACAGCTCTTCGCCCCGGTTGCGTGTCCCTTCCGGGAAGACGCAGACGGAGATTCCGTTTTTAATATCATCGATTGCCTGAAGGATTGTTTTCAGACCTTCTTTTGGGTTCTTACGATCAAGGAAGAGACAATGAAGTCTTTTCATCCAGGATGTGAGGGTCAGATAACGTTCCATTTCCTTTTTTGCGATATAGCCGGTTACTCTTTTGCAGCGGCTGTAGGTCAGCAGGATGTCAAAATAGCTGCGGTGATTGCCGATGAACAGTACCGGCTCGTCCGGAACATTTTCCTCGCCGATCACGGTCGTCTTTACTCCGGTAATCTTCAGGATCACTTTGAAAGCCCACTGTACGATACGCAGGGAACTAATATCGCTTGCGTGAGGGTTAAATCTGTGAAGGATCCGTTCCACGATAAGCACCGGGATCGTCACGATCAAAAACAGGATTACAAAAACTACAATACATATAAAACGAATCATGTGTCAGTCCTCAATTTTTCTTTCTGTAAAATAAAGAGGGCAGATGCCGCCCCTGCGTTCAATTATACAGCCGGTATATGGAAAATACAAGAAAAATGCTCGTGAAATTCGTGTTTATCGGGAAATCCTTTTTCGTATAGATCGTCCGAAAAGCAGCCGGATACAATGATGTGATTTACGTATTCGGATCAGTCGGGATTGTAATGCATCCGGCTCCGGTTACAAAAGGAAGATAAACTAATAACCCTGAAATATAGCTAAAAACAATCAGCC
>DWWO01000128.1 GCA_019119675.1 Candidatus Mediterraneibacter faecipullorum
GTGCTTATTGCGGCTGCCGCCGCTGTTTTACTCATTGACAGGCGCTCAGCACATCTGATTATCAGCCGGCAGATTCTTATGCAAGCATAAATCTGCCGACTGATATCATATGGCTGAACTGTTACATTTAATGTAATGGAATTGTGCAGATTTGTCAAATGTAAAAATGTTAAAAGATAGATATTAGTGTAATCGGAACTGGAGATTTTACATAAATTGTTAAAATAGTGCATTTGTAAAATAAAAATGTTATGCAAATGTAAAAATGTGATTGACATTATGCACAATAAATGATACTATAATCACAACCTATAAACTATCTATGCACAAAAAGATCGATCGAAAAATGCAAGATGTGCAAATGTAAACACAGGAGGGGCTAAAAATGAGAGTTTTCCGTAAAAAAAGTACGGCAGTCGTTGCTAAGCAGACGCCGCGGGAAAAACTGAAGTATGTGAAAAAGAACTGGCAGCTGTATGTGTTCTTTCTGCTGCCGGGACTTCTGCTTACGCTGATCTTCAAGTATGGTCCGATGGGCGGTATCCTGATCGCCTTTGAGGATTACAATGTTATTGAAGGCGTTCTCGGAAGTCCGTGGGTGGGGCTGGATTATTTCCGGAGATTCCTTTCATCTCCGGATTTCATGAACTATCTGATGAATACGCTGAAGTTAAGTGTATTCGGGCTGCTGTGGGGCTTTCCGATCCCGATCATCCTTGCGCTTCTGCTCAACCAGATCCGCAGGACGGGGATCCGAAAGAAGATTCAGCTTCTGATCTATGCACCGAACTTTATCTCGGTCATCGTACTCTGTGGTATGGTCCGTATGTTCCTTTCTCCAGTTGGACCGATCAATTCACTGTTCGGGATTGACACCAACTGGATGACAATGCCGGAAGCATTCCGGACGATCTACATTGCCAGCGGCATCTGGCAGACAGCAGGATGGTCTTCCATCATGTATACGGCGGCGCTGTCCAATGCCAGCAAAGATCTGGAAGAAGCGGCGATCGTGGACGGAGCAAATATCCTGCAGCAGATCCGTTATGTACAGCTGCCTGCGATCAAAAATATCATCGTGATACAGTTTATCCTGCAGGCAGGAAATATTATGAGCATCGGCTTTGAAAAGGCTTATGCGCTGCAGACAGATATGAATCTTCCGGCTTCCGAGATTCTTTCTACATATGTATACAGACTCGGTCTTCTCAACGGTGACTATGGATATTCAACGGCAGTCGGACTTTTCAATTCAATAATCAATGTAATTCTTCTGATACTTGTGAACTGGTTTGTGAAGAAGCTCAATGACGGCGAAGGATTATAAAAAGGGGGATTTGATGATGGAAACGAGAAGAAAAATGAAACTCGGAACATCCGACAAGATTATTCTCGGCGTCGGATATATACTGCTTGCTCTGTTTGTGCTGGCAGTCTTTGTACCGCTTGTATATGTTGTCCTTGCCTCCTTTATGGATCCGAATGTGCTGAATAATCAGGGCCTCAGCTTAAACTTCAAGGACTGGACGCTGGACGCGTACCGGAGGGTGCTGGAAAATAATATGATCTGGAGAGGCTTTGCCAATTCATTCTTTTATTCCGCGGCATTTACGGTGATCTCTGTACTGGTTACCCTGCTGGCCGCTTACCCGATGTCAAAGAAAGAGTTTGTGGGACGTAAGTTCTTTAACATTATTTTTGTGATCACCATGTTTTTCGGCGGCGGCATGATCCCTACATTTATCCTGATCAATAATCTGCACATGGTAAATACAGTATGGGCGATCCTGCTTCCGGGAGCTTTCAATGTGTGGAATATGATCCTGGCGAGAACCTATTTCCAGTCTATTCCGGGCGAGCTCAGAGAAGCGTCCTCGCTGGACGGGGCAAATGAGATCCAGCATTTCTTCCGTATCATGATGCCGGTGTGCAAGCCGATCATTGCGGTGCTGGCACTGTGGTCTTTCGTGGGAATGTGGAACAGCTATTTTGACGCCATGATTTATTTGAATGACGCCAATTTACAGCCGCTGCAGCTTGTACTGAGATCGATCCTCGTGCAGAATACACCTCAGCCGGGTATGATCGCGGATATCCAGAGCACGGCGGAGATGGCGAAAGTAGCAGAGCTGTTAAAATATGCGACGATTGTTGTATCCAGTCTGCCGCTTCTGATCATGTATCCGTTCTTCCAGAAGTATTTTGACAAAGGAATCATGGTAGGTTCAGTAAAAGGTTAGGAGGCTGAATATCGATGAAAAGAAGAATCAAGAGACTGACAGGACTGGGCCTGTCCCTCATATTAACACTGTCCCTGTTCGGATGCAGCAGCGGGACCGCACAGGTTGCGGATACGGATCCGGATACTCCGATCGAGGATGTTACATTTCCGCTGAAAGAAACCAAAGAGCTGTCATTTATCACAAGCGCCCCTGCGACAACCACCCAGGAGCCGAATGAGAAACTGATCTTTCAGAGACTGGAAAAACAGACAAATGTACACATTGACTGGACCTGTTTTGTAGACGATCAGTTTGCGGACAAGAAAAATCTTGCGCTGGCGCAGTTCGGGAACCTTCCGGACGGACTTTTTACGGCGGGCATGAACGACTATGATCTGCTCCGGTATGCAAAGCAGGGCATCATCATCCCGCTGGAAAACCTGATCGACAAATATATGCCGAACCTTCAGGCTGTGTTTGAGAAATATCCGGAGTACCGGACCATGGTGACTGCGCCGGACGGACATATCTACTCGTTCCCGTGGATCGAGCAGCTGGGCGAAGGCAAGGAAGCGATCCAGGCCATCGGTGATATTCCGTACATTAATAAGAAATGGCTGGATTTCCTCGGACTCGATGTGCCCACTACGACAGATGAACTGGAGCAGGCGCTGATCGCATTCCGCGATAATGCGGATGCCCTTGAAGAGGAATTTGATATCGAGGGCGATGTGATCCCCATGTCATTTATCATCAACAACGGCGACCAGGATCCCGCGATCCTGATCAACGGCTTCGGCGAAGGCTATGGAGATACCGGCGATCATTTCGCGGTGACAGACGACGGAGAGGTTATCTATACGACAGTACAGGAAGGATATAAAGAAGGAATCGAATGGCTTCATTCTCTGGTAGAGCAGGATCTTGTAGACCCGGAGGCATTTACTCAGGAGTGGTCCACTTATGTAGCTAAGGGAAAGAACCACAGATACGGCCTCTGCTTCACATGGGACATTGCAAACATCGACAACTATGAGGATTACGTGATGATGCCGGCGCTTGCCGGACCGGACGGTCTTGTCAATATTACAAGGCAGAACGGAAGTGAGACCAGCGGATTTGACCGCGGAAGATGCGTGCTCACGACAAGCTGCCGGGATACGGCGCTTGCGGCGGCATGGATCGACCAGATGTACGCTCCCCTCCAGTCTCCGCAGAACAACTGGGGAACCTACGGGGAGAAGGACGCGGACAACATTTTTGAGATGAGCACCAACGCCGAGGGCGGACCGATGCTCAAACATCTCGACCTGGGGGACGCTTCCCCGGTGGAAGTGCGCCAGGCGCAGTCCGTCAACGGCCCGCTGGCTGTGCTGAATGATTACTATGACGTCTATGTGACACAGCCGGACGATGCCAAATGGCGCCTCGACAATATGCATGAGGTTTATCTGGACGATATGCACAGCAAGTATGTATACCCGAATGTATTTATGAGCATCGACGACACGAACAGAGTGTCGCAGCTGGATACAGATATCAAAAAGTACGCGGAACAGAAGAAAGCGGACTGGATCTTAAACGGCGGGATCGAGGAAGAGTGGGACGAGTATCTCCAGAAGATGGAAGACTACGGCCTGTCAGAATACCTCCAGATCAAGCAGAAATATTTCGACAGCTATCAGGAGTCCCTTGCGGAAATGGAAGCGGGATCTTCTGAGGCTGCGGCAGAAAATTAAGCAGGAAAGGAATCGGATCAATATGACAAGTCAGACGCTGCGTGAAGCAAGAAAATATGAAGAGGCATCTGAGAAAATGATAAAGCAGGAGGAACGCCCGGATTTTCATCTGTCGGTGCGGACCGGCTGGATGAACGACCCCAACGGATTCTCATATTATAACGGACAGTACCATCTGTTTTACCAGTACAACCCATATGCACCGCGCTGGGACTCCATGCACTGGGGGCACGCGGTGACGAAAGATTTTCTGCACTGGGATTATCTTCCGGCAGCTCTGGCGCCGGATGAGGCTTACGACCGGGACGGCTGCTTTTCTGGGAGCGCGTTGACGCTCCCGGACGGCAGACAGCTGCTGATGTACACCGGAGTGCTGCGCGAGCGTCAGGCGAATGGAGAATACTGTGATATGCAGACCCAGTGCCTTGCCGTGGGCGATGGAGTGGATTACGAGAAGTATGAGATGAATCCGGTGCTGGACAAAGCGGATATTCCGGAAGGATGCAGCGTGCATGATTTCCGGGATCCGAAGATGTGGCAGAAAGAAGATGGGACTTACTGCTGTGTAGTCGGAAACCGACCGGCGGACGGAAGCGGACAGATCCTGCTGTATACCAGCCCGGACGGATTTCAGTGGAAGTTTAAAAGCGTGCTCGCGTCAAACAATAACCATTTCGGAAAAATGTGGGAATGCCCGGACTTCTTCGAGCTGGACGGCAAATGGGTGCTCCTGACAAGTCCTCAGGACATGCTGCCGGAAGGGTTTGAGTACCATAACGGGAACGGCACCCTCTGCCTGATCGGAGAGTATGATGAGGAAACCGGGAAATTCACGGAACAGCATAACCAGGCGATCGACTACGGGATCGACTTCTATGCTCCGCAGACGGTCCTGACTCCGGACGGCAGACGCGTGATGATCGGCTGGATGCAGAACTGGGATGCCTGCAGCCTTCGCTCCCCGGAGGAAAAATGGTTCGGTCAGATGAGCCTTCCCAGAGAACTGTTTCTAAAAGGCGGCCGGCTTTATCAGAGACCGGTGAGAGAGCTGGATGAAATGAGAAGAAACAAAGTAGAATACCACAATGTGACGTTCTCCGACGTGATCAGCCTGAACGGGATCAGGGGAAGAAAAGTAGACATGGAACTGACCCTGCGCCCGGCGGAAGGGGAGAAGCTGTATCAGAAGTTTGCCCTGCGTTTCGCGCAGGATGAAAAGTACCAGACAGCGGTCAGCTTCCGTCCCCGCGAGTCGGTCCTCAAGGTGGACCGGAAATTCTCCGGCTCCAGAAGGGCGATCATCCATCAGAGAAGAAGCCTTGTGAACAGTACAAACGGAGAGCTGAAGCTCAGGGTGATCCTGGACCGGTTCAGTGTGGAAGTCTTCGTAAACGACGGTGAACAGGTCATGACGGCGACTATGTATACGGATCAGTCGGCGGACGGGATCTCCTTCTTCGCAGACGGAACGGTGAATATGGATGTGGTGAAATATGACCTGGTGTCTGTATCCGATAAAGATAATTTGTCAGAGGATCAGGCGGTAAAGATGCGGGAGAATGACGGATCGGAGGTAAGAGAATATGGAGAGGCTGCGGTCTGATGAAAGACCGGAAATAACTTTTATTATACAGATGATAGAGAAACTCTTGAATGAATCAGACAGTCTTGAAACAGCCCTGCAGCAGCTGGCAGATTTGGATGAGACAGGAATCGAAGCTGTGGAAAAAATGATCGAACAACGGGAAATGACAATCCGGCGTATGCTCGATATTCTGGAGGTATTGGTCAGGGAACGAAATAAAAATGAGGGTGCGATCGATACCCGTGAATAAGAGATTGAGTGATAAAAACCGGCTTATCAAAGCCGGTTTTTATCGCCCCATTCGCACATTCCATCCAGGATAGGGATCGGCGCTCATAAAATCCTTTACAGTAGGAGCGGAAAGTTCGGGTAATACAGTGACGGAATTTTTCCTAAGCGGCATGGATATTCACGGCTGCGGGGGGGGTGCTTCGGCGGACACAGCAGCAGGGAATGTCCCTGTGTTCAGAAAGATGACATGGATCAGATCTATCCGGCGGTAAAAGAGTCCTATGTGGTAGTTCTTGCCACACCGCTCTATTACTGGAATATGAGCGGTCAGATCCGGACAGCGATCGACCGTCTGTTTGCGCTGGAGGAAGGCGACGGCAATCTCCTCAGAGGACACGACAGATCTTCCGCGCTTTTGATGGCAGTAGAAGGAAACGGATTTGATGACGTCCTTCTTTATTATGACCACCTGATGGAGCACCTGAGATGGAAGAATTTTGGCCATGTCCTTGCCGGAGGCAACGGTGATGTGGGAGCTATAGAGGGAAAACCAGAGCTTAAGGAAGCCTATGAACTGGGAAAATCAATAAAGTAGTTCAGAAGCAAAAGCAGAACTGCACTGCCGGCCGGTGCCCCGTATCTATTGACGAACCCCAAAGAACGGAGTAAGATATCCATTGCAAAATGGAATGGAGGGGACCGGACATTGAAAACCAGTAAATATGAAATAGATATGTGCAACGGATCGATCATGGATAAATTGATCTCGTTTTCACTTCCACTTATGCTTTCCAGTATCCTGCAGCTGATGTTTAATGCGGTGGATATTATTGTGGTCGGAAGGTTTGACAGCAGTCAGGCGCTTGCGGCGGTCGGCTCGACAACTGCACTGATCAATATTTTCACCAATCTTTTTATCGGCATCTCGCTGGGGGCAAATGTCCTTGCGGCCAGGTATTTCGCAGCAGGGCGCGATAAAGAGATGTCGGAGGCGGTACATACAGCAATCACGCTTGCGCTGATCAGCGGTGTTATCATGGCATTTGTCGGAGCAGGGGCTTCCAGACTGGCACTTGACCTTATGGATACGCCCGCGGATGTGATCGATCAGTCTGTTACTTATATGAGAATTTATTTTATGGGAATGCCGTTTTTCATGTTATATAACTACGGAGCGGCAGTTTTAAGAGCAGTAGGAGACACCAAGCGCCCGCTGCTCTTCCTTGCGACAGCAGGGATGGCGAATGTTGCACTGGATCTGCTGCTGGTGATCGTTATCCCGCTGGGGGTAGCGGGTGTAGCTATCGGGACGGTGAGTTCCCAGTTCGTTTCCTGTATACTGGTGTTGTGGTGCCTCCACAGGTCAGACGGGAGCTATCAGCTCCGGTTCTCGAAGCTCACGATCAAATGGATCTACCTGAAACGCATCTTTCAGGTGGGTATACCCGCGGGAATCCAAAGCACGGTGATCAATTTTTCCAATGCAATGCTCCAGTCGTCTGTCAATTCGTTCGGATCGACGGCAATGGCGGGCTATACGGCGGCAAATAATGTTCTCGGATTTTTATATGTGTCAGTCAATGCTGTCACACAGGCGTGTATGAGTTTCACCAGCCAGAACTACAGTGTGGGCAAGCAGAAACGTATGGACAGGATCCTTCTGGACTGCATGATCCTGTCAGCGGGAGTATCAGCCGTATTGGGTGTCGGAGCTTATATATTCGGTTCGCAGGTTCTTGGAATATATACCTCAGATGCGGAAGTGATCAAATGCGGTATGGAGATTCTGTCGATCACGACAGTACCGTATTTCCTCTGCGGCATTATGGACCTGATCCCGGGAGCACTTCGCGGGATGGGGCACTCTGCTGTCCCTATGGTATTGTCCGTGATCGGTACAGTTGGGACAAGGATCGTGTGGATCTACGGATTCTTCCCGCATCACAGATCGCTGTTCTTCCTGTTCATCTCCTATCCGGGATCTTGGATCGCGACAATCCTTATGCAGGCAGTGTGCTTCTATTTCGTTCGGAAAAAGTGTATACGACAGTTAAAAACCGTTAATGGATAAAAAATGGAAATAGGGACGTAGTAAAATCGAATTTTACTACGTCCCTATTTCCGTTTTTGGATAAATCTACCATATGCCGAGCACGTGCTGCATCCCTAAACTTACAAGTGAGATCCCCAGCCAGCAGCAGAATCCTGTGAAGATCGGTTTTCCGCCGGTCTTGACCAGTTTGACGATATTTGTGTTGAGACCGATTGCAGCCATCGCCATGACGATCAGGAACTTGCTCAGTTCTTTGAGTGGATCGGTTACAGCTGCCGGGAGCTGGAATACAGTTGTCACAACAGAGGCGAGCACGAAGAACAGAACAAAGAACGGGAAGGATTTTTTCAGGCTGAAAGTTGAGCCTTCTGACTTCTTCTCTTTTCTTCCACGCCAGATGGCAAGGACCAGTGTGATCGGTATGATTGCGAGGGTTCTTGTCATTTTTACAATAGCGGCAGATTCCAGTGTATTGCTTCCGTGAATGCCGTCCCATGCAGTTGCCGCCGCGGTGACGGAAGAGGTGTCGTTGATGGCGGTTCCGGCAAACAGGCCGAATCCTTCATTGCTTAAGCCCAGCATAGCTCCCAGTGTAGGGAAGATGAGGGCAGCGAGCACGTTAAAGAGGAAGATGACAGAGATGGACTGCGCCACTTCCTCGTCATTTGCTTCGATCACAGGTGCTGTAGCAGCGATGGCACTCCCACCGCAGATTGAGGATCCTACGCCCACAAGAATTGCATTGTTCGTGCGGAGCTTCAGAGCCTTATATAAAATGAACGCGATGATCAGGGAGGTCGCAATCGTGGAAAGGATGATCGGAAGCGACTGCTTTCCCTTGGCAAGGATTTCTGTCAGGTTCATGCCGAAGCCTAAGAAGACGACTGCGGCCTGGAGAATCTTCTTTGATGTATAGTTGACCCCTGCTGTAAAGGGGTCCTTTTTTGTAAGGAGCAGTGTAAGGATCATACCGATCAGTATGGCGAATACCGGGCCGCCTATGACGGGAACCGCCTGTCCGAGAAACCACGATGGTACTGCAATGATAAGGCAGAGCAGGAGACCTGCTCCATTTTTCTTTACAAAGTTCATTTTTATATTTTCTCCCTTTGCAATTTTCATTTTTCTTCCAGCCATAAGATATCATAAAAAAATAATAAAATAAAATTATTAATATTTATTTTATCATAAATATATGTTATGATAATGAGCAGGGAGTAGTTAGGTATAGATTTGGGCGGAGTGTCTCTGATAAATCTCCGCCCGGGGTTCTTTATATATTGTCATTGATGTATTACCGTTGATAAGGGGAGTGAGGTAATGCTTGATTTCAGGATGGAGACATTTCTAACTGTATGTCAGTGTATGAATTTCACACGCGCATCGGAAAAACTGAATATTACGCAGCCGGCAGTTTCGCAGCATATTCATTTTCTGGAGAAGCATTATAATACGAAACTTTTCCGATATGAGGGCAAGAAGCTCAGGCTTACGGGGGCGGGAGAGATTCTTCGCAATGCATCGCTGACTATGATGCACGATGAGATTTCCATGCAGAATCAAATGCAGAAAAGTGATGAGGAAGAGGAAATCCGCTTCGGTGCTACCAGGACAGTCGGCGATGTGCTCATGGGACGTATTCTCGAGCGCTATCTGCGGGAATATCCGGAGGCGAAGATATGCATGATCGTGGAGAATACACAGGAGCTTCTGAAAAGACTGGACGAGGGGACGATTGATTTTGCCCTTGTGGAAGGCTTTTTTCAGAAGAATGAATACGACCACCAGAAATATTCGGACGAGAACTATATTGCGGTATGTGCGCCGGACTATGTATTCTATGAACAGAATGAAACCGGTTCTTCCGGGGGACTGTCAGATGGTTTGTTTTCCGGCAGGGGAGTGAATATTGAGAATCTTTTTCATGAACGGCTGCTCGTGCGTGAAGAGGGATCGGGAACGCGTGAAGTGCTGGAGCGCTGTCTGGACGCCCAGAATTTCAGTATCCACGATTTTGACAAAGTGATGGAAGTCGGCAGTCTTCAGACTATCAAGGAGTTGACAAAAGCCGGATGCGGTATTACATTTTTATATGAAACTGCTGTGCAAGATGAGCTCAAAGAAGGAACCCTGAAGCGGATTCCTCTGAAAAGCTTTGAGATTTCCCATGAATTCAATTTTATCTGGAGACGCGGAAGCATCTATGCAGACAGGTATATGGAAATCTTCCGCAGATTTTCTTCATAGCAGGTTTTAATTACACATGTATAAAGAAGGAAGTGAACTTAAGAGATGTTACAGGTAGAACATTTATCATATGACGTGGTAGAAGAAGGAAAACAGTCCGAGATTCTCTCAGACGTCAGCTTTACTGTAAATGACGGAGAAATGCTTGTGATCACCGGGCCGAACGGCGGAGGCAAGTCTACACTTGCTAAGCTGCTTATGGGAATAAACAAAGAGACAGGTGGAAAGATCATTCTGGATGGACAGGATATCACGGATTACACCATCGATGAGCGTGCTAAGGCGGGCATCGGCTTTGCATTCCAGCAGCCGCCCCGTTTTAAAGGAATGACGGTGCGCAGACTTCTGTCACTGGCAGCAGGACAGCCGCTGGACGAGAAGACGTGCTGTAATCTTCTGAGCAGTGTAGGTCTCTGTGCAATGGAGTATATTGACCGTGAGGCGGATGCAACGCTCTCGGGTGGTGAAATGAAGAGAATCGAGATCGCAACTGTTCTGGCGAAACAGCATAAGATCTGTGTATTTGACGAACCGGAGGCGGGGATTGACCTCTGGAGCTTCTCTATGCTGATCAAGCGGTTTGAGCAGATACACAAAGAGAAGAAAGAAAGCCTGATCCTGATCTCACATCAGGAGAGGATCATACAGATGGCAGACCGGATTATGGTCATTTCCGACGGAAAAGTAAAATCTATCGGAGATGCGAAGGATATCATGCCGACACTGTTCGGCGGGGAACTGGACTCCTGCGAGTGCAGGAGACAAAAGGGAGGTGAGCTCTATGGAGAATAATCAGACAGCGAAGCTCGACAAAGTGACAGAAGATGTGCTGAAAGTGATCGACTCCTACGGATTTAAGCAGGAAGGAGCATACAATCTGAGACTGAACGGAATGGCAGTGTGCCATGGTGACAGCCGTCATATCCATATTGTGAAGAAAGAAGATAAGCCGGGCATTGACATTCATATCAGCGGCGAGGCCAAAGACGAGCAGGTGCACATCCCGGTTGTTATGAGCCAGGAGGGTGTAGATGTCGTGTATAATGATTTCTATATCGAAGACGGCGCAGATGTGACGATCATTGCCGGATGCGGTATCCACGGTGAAGGCTGCTCCGAGACGCGCCATGATGGTATCCATGCATTTCACGTGGGGAAAGGATGCAACGTGAAATATGTAGAGAATCATTACGCAGAAGGAAATGGTACAGGGCAGAAAGTCCTCAATCCGGTGACAAAGATCTATGTGGGAGAAGACTCCACATTTACACTTGAGACAACGCAGATCAAAGGCGTGGATTCCACGGAACGTGAGAATTACATCGAGCTTGCGGACAATGCGAAGCTCTTCGTGACAGAGAAGCTGATGACAGATGAAGGACAGACAGCAATCTCCAATATGGACGTAGAGCTGAACGGCGAGAATAGTTCTGCAAGAATTGTATCCCGCTCCGTCGGAAAAGGAACCTCCAGACAGGTATTCCACCCGAGGGCAATCGGAAATAACCGCTGCCATGCTCATGTCCAGTGCGATTCCATCATCATGGATACGGCTGAAATCAGTTCGATCCCCGAGATTGATGCAAAACATGTGGATGCGCAGATCATCCACGAAGCGGCGATCGGCAGGATCAACGACGAACAGCTTGTGAAACTGAGGACTTTCGGTCTCAATGAGGAAGAGGCTGAAGCCGTGATCATAGAAAGTTTCCTGAAATAGTGTGAAAATTAAGAAGCTCCTCTCATATGAGAATATCGTATGAGAGGAGCTTTTGACAGTTATCCTATTTGCACACGTCAATCCATTCTTTCGCTTTTGAATCCTGCTCCAGTTCTTCGCAGGTCAGCTCTACGGCAGAGTTCGCGCTTCCCGCAGCAGGGAACACAGTCTCAAATCTCTTCAGCGAAACATCCAGATACACAGAAGTGTTTTCTGGATTTCCGAACGGGCACACGCCTCCGATGGCGTATCCGGTCAGTTTTTCCACATCTTCCGGAGCCAGCATCTTTGCTTTCATCCCGAAGAAATGCTTGAATTTACTGTTGTCGATCTTCATGTCGCCTGCGGTCACGATGAGGATTGCGGCGTCTTTTTCCTTCGTATAAAACGAAAGTGTCTTGGCGATACGCGCCGGCTCTACTCCTACAGCCTGAGCCGCCAGTTCAACGGTAGCACTGGAGACGGGAAATTCGAGAATCTCCTTGTCAATATTGTTTT
>DWWO01000129.1 GCA_019119675.1 Candidatus Mediterraneibacter faecipullorum
TCCGTAGGCATCATAGTTGGGGGCTTTTGCCCCCAACATCATTAATATAAAACCATAATCAATGACTATAAAAGATATTTATTGATTATAGCACTTTTGAATTTCACATTCAATCAAAACTGAGCTAAAATCTCTAATGGACAGAAGATAAGGATGCGAACTGTTCGGCAGAAAACAATTCAGAAAATACAGGAGGTGTCTGAAAATGGAAGAAAGTTTCAGGACGGAAGATCTGCTCTTTATGGTGAAGAGGCTCAGCCTGAATATGACAGCCCAGCTGGAATTAAATCTGAAAAATAAAGATATGACCGGTGTCCAGGTCTATTTTCTGGTCTATATCCTGAGACATCATCCCCAGGGGACATATCTTACGGAATTGTGCCGTGAAATAGGCGTATCAAAATCAACGCTGTCTGCGTTGATAAAAAAACTGAGGGAAAAAGGTTATCTTCATTTTCATGAAGATCCGGATGACGTCCGGAAGAAGAAGGTGCTCCCTACGGAAAAACTGCTTGCTGAAGGAGACGGATTTATAAGAAAGGCAGATGAGATGGAAAAGGAAATCTGCAGTGTGCTCAATGGCCGGGAAAGAGCACAGTTTATGGATCTGGAAGAAAAACTTCTGACACAGTTTGTAAGGATGGAGCAGAATGAAAAAAACAGACAGGAGGTTTATTTACAGTGAGAAAAGTATTACAACAACTGGGAAAGTATAAGCGGGACACCTTTCTCTGTATAGGCCTGACCGCTCTCGAAGTAATTATGGAAATCCTGATGCCCTTTGTCACTGCGATCATTATTGACCAGGGGCTTGAAGCCGGAAACCTTCCGGTTGTATACCGCTATGGAGCCCTCATGGTACTTATGGCTTTTTTGAGTCTTGCTTTTGGTGCTTTTGCAGGAAAGAATGCCGCAAGCGCGGCATCAGGTCTTTCTGCAAATCTGCGTGAAGCAATTTATGCCAATATCCAGACATTTTCATTTTCCAATATCGATAAGTTCAGCGTACCCGGTCTGGTCACACGTATGACAACGGATATCACGAATGTCCAGAATGCTTATATGATGGTCATTCGTGTGGCAGTGCGTGCCCCGCTGAACCTGATCTTCAGTTATGCAATGTGCCTGATCATCAGTCCCCGCCTGAGCCTGATGTTCCTGATCGCTGTTATATTTCTTGTGGTCGTGATCGGCTCCATCATGGTGGTAACACTGAAAATATTCAGACAGGTTTTCCGCAGGTACGATGATTTAAATGCAAGTGTACAGGAAAATGTAACTGCAATCCGTGTTGTCAAAGCTTTTGTACGTGAGGATTATGAAAATATCAAGTTCTCCGGGGCATCAAAAATGCTCTATGACCTTTCTGTTAAGGCAGAGGGGCTGCTGGCGTTCAATAACCCGGCAATGATGATTGCGGTTTACTTCTGCATAATCTCTGTTTCATGGTTTGGCGCTCAGTTTATTGTGGGAGGCTCCCTAACTACCGGTGACCTGACGAGTCTCTTCAGTTATATCATGGCGCTGCTGATGAGCCTGATGATGCTCTCCATGGTAGTTGTTATGATCAGTATGTCCATGGCGAGTATCCGGCGTATCAGTGAAGTGCTGAATGAGAAAGCAGACCTGATGGATCCTGAGAATCCGGTGATGACAGTAGCTGACGGAAGCATTGATTTTGATCATGTGAATTTTTCATATAAGCACGGAAGCGGCAAAAATGCTCTGTCTGATATAGATCTCCATATTAAAAGCGGTGAAACGATCGGTGTGATCGGCGGTACCGGCTCAGGAAAAAGCAGTCTTGTTAATCTGATCTGCCGTTTGTATGACGTGGATGAAGGATCCGTCTGTGTAGGAGGTGTAGATGTCCGCAGATATGATACCGAAGTCCTGAGAAACCAGGTGTCCGTTGTCCTTCAGAAGAATACATTGTTCTCCGGTACGATTCTTGATAATCTGCGCTGGGGCAACCCGGAAGCTACAGAAGAGGAATGTATCGAGGCATGTAAGGCAGCCTGTGCCGATGAATTTATTGACCGTATGCCGGACGGCTATGAGACACGGATCGAGCGGGGCGGCTCCAATGTTTCCGGCGGACAGAAACAGCGGCTGTGTATCGCCAGAGCTCTCCTTAAGAAGCCGAAAGTACTGATCCTTGATGACTCTACAAGTGCCGTGGATACAGCGACAGACGCGAGTATCCGTGCTGCATTTGCCAGTAAGATCCCGGGAACAACAAAGATCATCATTGCACAGCGCGTCTCCAGTGTTGAGTCTGCTGACAGAATCCTTGTGCTGGACGATGGTAAGATTGATGCATTTGACACACATGAGAATCTGATAAAGAACAATGCAATCTATCAGGAAATCTATAATTCGCAGCTGGAAGGCAGCGGTGATTTCGATCAGCCGGCATAGTACGGGCATTGCAAAAATATGGAAAGGAGAAAGAACCGAGCTATGAACGAAAAACAGATTGAGAAAAAATCAGGAGGACGGGTCAATACGGCTGCAAAGCTTATAAACCGTGTTATCCGGTATATGCTCCACTATTATAAATATCCGTTTTTACTTGTTATCCTCTGTATCCTTATCACCGCTGTCGCAACAGTGATCGGGGCCACATTCCCACAGACTTTGGTGGATGACTATATAACTCCGATGCTCCGGAACGGTACAGATGATTTCAGTGGTCTCGCATCTGATCTGATCCGTCTGGCATGCATCATGGGAGTCGGGGTTATCACTGCGTTTACTTACAACCGTATCATGGTCAACGTCAGCCAGGGAACAATGCGTCATTTGAGAGATGACCTGTTCTGCAGGATGGAGTCCCTTCCTATCAGATATTTTGATACTCATGCTCACGGTGATATCATGTCGGTTTATACAAACGATGTGGATACGCTCAGACAGCTTCTGAGTCAGAGCATTCCTCAGATCATTAATTCGGTCATTACGATGGCGGCAACTCTGATCACAATGATCATCCTGAATCCGGTGCTGACGGTCATTTCCATACTGACGGCAGCAGTCATGCTTCTTGTCACGTCGAAATTTTCCAGGCTGTCCGGAAAATACTATATCCGCCAGCAGATTGACCTGGGGGCTGTGGACGGTTTTATCGAGGAAATGCTGGACGGTCAGAAAGTAGTAAAAGTGTTCTGCCATGAGCAGGCAGCTATGGAAGATTTTCATGAAGTGAATGAGAAGCTGCGAAACAGTACGAACAAGGCAAACCGGTATGCAAACCTGTTGATGCCTATTAATGCAAATATCGGATGGATCAGCTATGCACTTGTTGCGATCGTGGGAGCAATTCTTGGAATTAACGGACTGGCAGGCGTCACTATCGGTACTGTCGTTACATTTGTAGGACTCAACAAGAGCTTTACAAATCCGATCACGCAGGTCAGCCAGCAGATCAACTTCGTTGTAAACGCTGCAGCCGGCGCCCAGCGTGTGTTCGATCTGATGGATCAGGAGCCGGAAAAAGACGAAGGATATGTAGAACTTGTCAACGCTGTAGAGGATGAAAACGGCAATCTGACTGAGTCTCCGGTAAGGACAAATCTGTGGGCGTGGAAACATCCGCACAAGGCACAGGGAACTGTCACCTATACAAAGCAGGAAGGCGCGGTTGTCCTTGATGATGTGGATTTCGGCTATGATGAAAATAAGATCGTGCTTCACAATATCAGTCTGTATGCAAAGCCTGGGCAGAAGATCGCCTTTGTCGGCGCTACAGGCGCAGGAAAGACGACGATCACCAACCTGATCAACCGGTTCTACGATATCGCAGACGGAAAGATCCGTTACGACGGTATCAATATCAACAAGATTAAAAAGCCGGATCTGAGAAGATCTCTCGGCATGGTGCTCCAGGATACCCATCTGTTCACCGGAACTGTTATGGACAACATCCGTTACGGTAAGCTGGACGCCACAGACGAAGACTGCATTCAGGCTGCAAAACTGGCTAATGCCGATGGATTTATCCACCGCCTGCCGGATGGATATAACACCATGCTTACCGGCGACGGTGCAAACTTAAGCCAGGGCCAGAGACAGCTTCTCGCTATTGCCCGTGCGGCTGTTGCTGATCCGCCGGCCCTGATCCTCGATGAGGCGACATCCTCCATTGATACCCGTACAGAGAAACTTGTGCAGGCAGGTATGGACGCACTGATGAAAGGACGTACCACATTTGTTATTGCCCATCGTCTGTCTACAGTTAAAAATTCCGACTGTATCATGGTCATGGAGCAGGGGCGCATCATCGAACGTGGTACGCATGATGAGCTGATCGCGGCGAAAGGAAAGTATTATCAGCTGTATACAGGTAATTTCGCGGCGTAGGAAATCGGATAAAAAGTAACAAAAGGAACGAATAAAAGAGCTGCCATAACAGCAGGTGGTCACAGCAATGTGAATCTGCAGTTATGGCAGTGTTTTCTTTTCTGTGAATTTTCGTTCACAATTCTTGACTTGGACGTTTAGAATATTATAATGTTTTATTAGAAACAGTTTATTGAGAAACGGTTTTAAAAGAAACTAATAGAGAGGAGCAGTGTCATGTCAAGGAGCACGGAATTATGGACGGGACTTCGAAGTCTGATCCGGTTATATGATAAGATGCTGAAAAAAGTCTGCACAGAACATGAGCTGTCGCTTGTGGAAGCGGATGTTATCAGCTTTCTTCGAAATAATCCGGGAAAAGATACAGCTGTGGATATCGTAGAATTGAGAGGGCTTTCCAAGGGGGCAGTATCAAAGGCTGTGGAATCACTGATCCGGAAATCATTTTTGGAGAGAATACCGGATACGGAGGACCGCAGAAGGATCCATTTGAAACTGAAACCGGAAGCGGAACCTGTGACAGAAATGATAGACGAGGTAAAAGAAGAATTTTTGAATACTGTTCTGGGAGGGTTCACCAGCGAGGAACTGGAAGCGCATTCCAGATTTTTTCAGAGAGTGTTTGACAACACCAGACACGAACTTGAAAGGAGAGACAAATAATGGGAGAGACAGAAAAAAATCAGTCTGAAAACCGCAGTAATGAGGATGCAAATATACAAAACAACGCATCCGGGGCAAGTGAAGATAAAGAATTTTTGAGAACGGAACCGCTTGGAAGGCTGCTTCTTAAACTGGCTCTGCCGACGGTAGCGGCGCAGCTGATCAATATGCTTTATAATATTGTTGACAGAATCTATATCGGACATATTCCGGATATCGGTGCAACTGCGCTTACAGGTGTGGGGGTATGTATGCCGCTGATCATGATCGTTTCCGCCTTTGCAGCGCTGGTGGGATACGGCGGAGCCCCCAGAGCCTCGATATTTATGGGAAAGCAGGATAAGGAATCGGCGGAAAAAACGCTGGGAAACTGTTTTGTGCTCCAGATTATTATTTCAGTTATACTTACAGCAGTGCTGCTGATCTGGAACAGAGATTTTCTTATGGCTTTCGGCGCCAGTGAAAATACGATCGGATACGGCGTCAATTATATGAACATTTACGCTCTGGGAACGATCTTTGTGGAGATTACCCTCGGAATGAATGCATTTATTACGGCACAGGGATTCGCAAAGACAGGAATGCTTTCGGTTCTGATCGGAGCAGTAGCCAATATCATTCTTGATCCGATCTTTATCTTCGGATTTAATATGGATGTGCGGGGAGCAGCTCTGGCTACGATCATTTCTCAGGCTCTCTCCTGTATCTGGGTAGTCAGCTTCCTTGCCGGGAAAAAGACATTCCTGAAAATAAAGAGAAAGAATCTGAGACTTACGCCGAAGATCCTGCTTCCATGTCTGGCTCTGGGAGTCGCTACTTTTATTATGCAGGCGAGCGAGAGTATAATCTCCGTATGCTTTAACAGTTCTCTTCAGAATTATGGCGGAGATATTGCAGTGGGAGCTATGACTATCCTTACAAGTGTTATGCAGTTTGCCATGCTGCCGCTTCAGGGACTGGGGCAGGGGGCACAGCCTATTATCAGTTACTGCTATGGAGCCGGGGATTCGGGAAGAGTACGGGGAGCCTTTAAACTTCTGCTCAAGGTCAGCATGGGATATTCTGTTATCTTGTGGATTCTGGTCATGATGCTGCCGGGAGGATTTGCAGCTATGTTTACGTCAGACGCCCAGCTGATGGAATATACGAAGACGGCACTCCGTATTTATATGGGATCTATGTTCCTCTTTGGCATACAGATGGCGTGCCAGATGACATTTAACGCTCTGGGAAAGGCCGCAGAGTCCATTATTGTTGCTGTTATGCGAAAGTTTGTTCTTCTGATCCCGCTGATCTACATTATGCCTCATATCATCCGGTCCAATCAGACAATGGCCGTATATATGGCGGAACCGATCGCGGATCTGCTGGCAGTGACATTCACGGCAATCCTGTTTGCGGTTCAATTTAAGAAAACGCTGAAGAATATAGATAAGCGGGCTAAAACAGCGTGAGTATGAAAGGTCTGTCAGGAGTGAGCTTATAATAAAGAAAGAATTCAAAGAATTTTATTTTAATGAACTTACCGGAGACTGGGAAGGAGATACACTGGAGTTCAGAAAACTGATCTCTTATTATGAGTGTGCAGTAATGGAGATTGAGACATAGCTCAGAGTAATTTGTTCTTTTCCGGAGGATGTGTATCTTGTAAAAAAGTGTATTCTGGCGCAGGATGATATACGTCTGATCAAAGAAAAAGACTACATCATGATGGCGATGGATTTCTGGGCAAGCCTGGAGCATAAGCTCCGCTATAAAAAGGAGATGGATATGCAGGTGAGAGAAGAGATTGCAGGCAGTCTTCAAAATGCAGCTGATACCTGCTATGAACTGGACCGGAATATGGAATTGATCCGGAACAGAATTCAGGAAAACCATTGACAACTCCGCGGATTCGTCCTATCATCTTACCCATACGGCAGGATGAGATTCGCAGGAGGAAACGAATGAAAACTGAAGCAGAAAATATAAAATCAGAAAGTACAGAAACAGAAAATGAAAAACCGGAAAAAACCGGCAGATACCAGAATAAAATTCTGACGATCCCCAATTTACTGTCATTTTTCCGGCTCTGCCTGATCCCGGTTTTTATGTGGCTTTATTGTGTGGAAAGAAACTATCTGTGGACAGGAATCATACTGATCATATCCGGACTTACAGATACGGTGGACGGATTTGTCGCAAGACATTTCAATATGATAAGTGATCTCGGGAAAATCCTCGATCCGGTGGCGGATAAACTGACGCAGGCGGCGATGCTGTTCTGTCTGCTCACACGGTTCCCGCTCATGATCGTGCCGCTCGGGCTCATGGTATTTAAAGAGTTTTTCATGGGTGTGACTGGATTTCTTGTGATCCAGAAAACAGGCAGGGTATTCGGGGCGGACTGGCATGGCAAGGTTAATACATGGCTGCTCTACGCAATGATGATCCTTCATGTGTTCTGGTACAATATTCCGGATGTGGTATCTAAAGTGCTGATCGGCATCTGTGTGATCATGATGCTGATATCACTGGTGCTCTACGGACGTCATAACATGAAAGCATTAAGAGAGTCGGGGAATGAGAAATGACTCTGACCCAGTTGAATTATTTTATAACAATAGCAGAGACAAAATCTATAAATAAGGCGGCCGAACAGTTATATGTATCACAGCCGTCCCTGACCAGTGCTGTGCAGGAACTGGAGAAAGAACTGGGGATCACACTGCTGAACCGCAGCGGGAGAGGCGTGACCCTTACCAATGACGGAGCGGAATTTCTCCTGTATGCTAAACAGCTCTATGGACAGTATGAGATGATCCTCGAAAAATACGGGGAGAACGGCTCGCTTAAAAAGAAGTTCGGTGTCTCTACGCAGCATTATTCCTTTGCCGTAAAAGCATTTGTAGATATGGCAAAGGAATTTGATATGTCTAAATACGAGTTCGCTATCCGGGAGACAAAGACCGCGGAAGTCATCAGCGACGTCAGCACGATGAAAAGTGAGATCGGAGTTCTCTATCTCAGTGATTTTAACAGAAAGAGTATGGAGAAGCTGTTAAGCTCGTCCGGTCTGGAATTTCATCATCTGATCGACTGTCAGGCATATGTGTACTTATGGAAAAATCATCCGCTGGCGAAAGAAGAGTCTATCAGCTTCAGCCAGCTTTCCGACTATCCCTGCCTAGCGTTTGAGCAGGGGGACAACAGCTCTTTTTATTTTGCAGAAGAAATTCTCTCTACCAACGAATACCCGAGGATCATCCGTGCAAATGACAGGGCGACCATGTTGAACCTGATGGTCGGGCTGAACGGATACACACTCTGTTCCGGGATCATCTGCGAGGAGCTCAATGGCAATGAATTTGCGGCTGTTCCGTTCCGGGACGATGAGGAGAATCACAACAGCGTCATGAAAATCGGCTATGTTGTGAGAAAAAATACGATGCCCGGAAAAGTGGGGAAGATGTATATCGAGGCACTGAAGAAGTATCTGGGGATTATTGATAACTGATGCCCCTTCTCTGGCAAGATTTTTTGCTTCAGTGTCTGTAAGCCTGCGATATTCAGGAGAATACATGAAACTCGCACTTGCCGGAGTATCCCCAATGATACCCCCGACATAAACACTCGTCCCGTTGATCTTCAGCGTTTTTTCTAATTCGACCGTAGCTTTTCCACGTTCCAGGTCAGAAATCAACTTCCTTTTTAGCCGAACGGCTTGATTTTTTAAAATTAATAAATAATTTAGCCGTTCGGCTTTGTTTTGAGTAATTAAAAAAAACTTAGTCAAACGGCTAAATAACCTGAACGACATTGCCGGAATCCGGGTGATATGCTCTTATATAGATGATATTTATCTCCTGGCAGATGCTCTGACAAAGCAGGACGACATCCGGCTGATCAGGAGAAAAGATTATATCAGCAACCCGAAACCGAACGGTTACCGCAGCCTTCATCTGATCGTCAGCGTTCCAATCTTCTTTGCAGAGTCCACGAAAGAAGTAAAGGCGGAGGTACAGATCCGGACCATCGCCATGGACTTCTGGGCAAGCCTGGAACATCAGATCAAGTATAAGAAAAATGTGGAGCATGCAGAGAAGGTGATCGCCCGCCTGAAAGAGTGCGCAGATGAGATCGCACATGTGGATGAGACGATGCAGGAAATCCGAATTGAGATGGACAACATAAAAGAAGAAACTACGGATGTGGAAGCGTTGTATGAAAAGCTCAAGAAAATAGATATCAATTTTATGTAAGAAAAGTCCGGTTATAGGATGAACCTATAACCGGGTATTTTTTTTGCGTATTAGCAGGAATATATATACTGTGATAGGATGAATCAAGCAACAAAAGAACTATAATATACCGCTAATCGTTTTAATAAACAATCGGACGAAAATGGAGGAGACTGACATGGCAGACATCAGAAATTCACAGAACTGGAGCTTTGAGACAAAACAGGTACATATCGGACAGGAGCAGCCGGATCCGGCAACAGGGGCAAGAGCAGTTCCGATCTATGCATCAGCATCTTTCGTGTTTGATGACTGTCAGCATGCGGCGGACCGCTTCGCTCTGAAGGATTCGGGAAACATATACGGGAGACTGACGAATCCGACGGAGGATGCATTTGAGCAGAGAATTGCGGCTCTGGAGGGCGGCACGGCAGCTCTTGCAACAGCTTCGGGAGCAGCGGCCATTACCTATACATTTCAGGCGCTGGCAAAAGCCGGCGAACACATTGTTGCTTCCAGGACGATATATGGAGGATCCTACAATCTTCTGGCTCATACACTGCCGCTTACAAGCGGGATCACGGCAACATTTGTGGATCCGGAAGAAGAGGGCGCATTTGAAAGAGCAATTCAGAAAAATACAAAAGCAATTTTTGTAGAGACGCTGGGAAATCCGAATTCCAATGTGGCAGATCTGGAAACTCTTGCAGAGCTTGCCCATAAACACAAGATTCCGCTTGTCGTGGACTCTACATTTGCCACGCCGTATCTGGTGAGGCCGATCGAGTATGGGGCAGATATCGTGGTGCATTCTGCAACAAAGTTTATCGGCGGACATGGCACGGCTCTGGGTGGAGTGATCATTGACAGCGGAAAGTTTGACTGGAAAGATTCAGGGAAATATCCGTGGATCTCAGAGCCGAATCCCAGTTATCACGGTGTTTCATTTACAGATGCGGCATCGTCAGCGTCCTTTGCGACATATATCCGTGCAGTCCTTTTGAGGGATACAGGAGCTACACTTTCCCCGTTCCACGCTTTCCTTCTGCTGCAGGGGCTGGAGACTCTCTCTCTCCGGGTGGAGCGCCACGTGGAAAATGCCCTGAAGATCGTAAAATATCTGGCAGGTCATCCGCAGGTGGAGGCGGTGCATCACCCGTCTCTGGAAAGCGAATCAACCCATTCCCTGTATGAGAAATATTTCCCGCAGGGCGGCGGCTCCATCTTTACCTTTGAGATCAAAGGAGACGCAGGGACTGCACAGAAATTTATCGATAACCTGCCGATCTTTTCACTGCTGGCAAATGTGGCAGATGTGAAATCCCTTGTGATCCATCCGGCTACAACGACTCACAGCCAGTGTACGGCACAGGAACTGGAAGAACAGGGCATCAGACCGAATACGATCCGGCTGTCTGTCGGGATCGAGAAAGCGGACGACCTGATCTCGGCGCTTGATACAGCGTTTGAAGCAGCGGAGTGATGCTGCAGACT
>DWWO01000130.1 GCA_019119675.1 Candidatus Mediterraneibacter faecipullorum
CCGAAGAACCCATTTATTTTACTGCGACCCCTCTGCCCCGTATCAAAAAGGAGCCGCAGAAAATAACCATGAATTTATACGGCGCATCATCCCAAAAGGGGTGGACTTGGCGCTTTATACGCAGGACCAGATCCTGCTGATGATGTCACATATTGATTCTTATCTACGGAAGGCTCTAGGGAATAAAAGCCCTTATGATACCTTTGCCTTTCAATACGGGACAGAAGCGTTGGAAAAGTTCGGGCTCAGGAAAATCCCTGCTGATGAGATTATCCTGAGCCCAGAACTCTTAAAATAAAATTTTCCGCAGCCGGATATCTATCAGAGGGCAGCTCCATACAATCTAATAGGGGGGTGGAATTAACCGTTTCCGAAAAATTGACCTGTTTTCCACCCTGGAACGTTTATGCCCAAAATCCGGCAGAAATCAAAGATTTCCATTTCCAATATACACGAAATGATCAAAAAATGGAATAAAACCTTCTCAAAAAGTTTCTTTCTTTTCCCATGAGTAGAATTTACTTTTGCAAAATGGAATTTAGTCTTTCAAAGTGGAATTTACTTTTTCAATCGACCAGTCTGATCAGCAATTTATTTTCCAAACTAAGTTCCACCCATTTATTTTAACCATAGAAATTACTTTGACAAAGTTACAGATAGAAGTTACTTAAAAAAATTCTTTACCTCTCGCTTTCACTCCTGTATGATTTTATCTCCTCACCCCAGGTTGTTTTGCAGGAGGTTTTAGAAGATGAAAAAACATACGCATTTATCTTTAGATGAACGGATTACAATTGCACAGCTTTTAAAAGACTGTTCCCCTTTTAAAGCAATCGCCCGCGAACTTGGACGTGATCCATCTACTATTTCAAAAGAAGTCCGGGGACATCGGGTTCCTAAAAAATCCGGTGCCCTTGGGAAAGCCTTCAACAATTGCGCCCATCGGTTCGGCTGCGACTGCAGACGTCTCTGTACCGGATGCAAAAATAACCGCTATTGCTGGACCTGCGGTAAATGTATTTCTATCTGCCCTGACTACAAGGAGCAAAAATGCTCCCGCATTTCCTCTCCTCCCTACGTCTGCAACGGCTGCCAGAACCTGAATTCCTGCACGCTGGAAAAATGGTTTTACAGGGCTCAGTCTGCACAGGAAGAATACAAGAGCCTCCTTTCAGAGGCAAGGGAAGGGATCTCTCTTTCCGAAGATGAAATCCGGCATCTGGATTCTATCATCTCCCCTCTGATCCTGAAAGGGCAGTCCCTCAACCATATCTTCCAGAACCACGGGGATTCCATTATGGTCAGTGAAAGCACTCTCTACCGGCTGATCAATGACAATCTTTTTACCGCAAGAAATCTTGACCTGCCACGCAGGGTTCGTTTTTCCAAACGCAAGTGCAGAAAAAACAGGAAGATCGACAAGCAGTGTCGGACTGGCAGAACCTATCTGGATTATCAGGTTTATATACAGGAGCATCCTGATCTCCCTGTTACGCAGATTGATTCGGTAGAGGGCGTCAAAGGCGGGAAAGTCCTTCTCACCATCCATTTCGTGCAGGCAGAATTCATGGCCGCATTCCTCAGGGATACCAATGATTCCCAGTCTGTTATCGATATCTTTAACAGGCTTTACCTTGAACTGCGCTGTGATATTTTTATCTCTCTCATGCCAGTCCTTCTTGCAGACAACGGTTCCGAATTTTCAAATCCATCCCGGATTGAATTCGATACACAGGGGAATCAGCGGACACATCTGTTTTACTGTGATCCTGCTTCGCCTGGTCAGAAAGGATCTGCAGAACGGAATCATGAACTGATCCGCCTTGTAATTCCCAAAGGGAAACCGCTGGATTCCTATACTCAGGATGACATCAGCCTGATGATGAGCCACATCAATTCTTACTGCCGCCCAAGCCTTGGCAATAAGACTCCTTATGATATGATGTGCTTTTTATATGGGAAAGGAATTCCTGAACGGTTTGGGATTCATAAGATTGCGCCGGATGATGTCACACTGCGGCCGTCTCTTCTTGCGAAAGGAGATGACAAAGATGAATGACAGAGAATGCATTACTATACGGATTGAAGAATACGAAGAGATGATCTTCCAATATTTTGACGCATTGGATCAGATTTCTGATCTGGAACTGGAAGTTTTCGAATTAAAGGAAAAGTTATCGCTCCTGACAGGAACCCAGGAGCGATAATACAAAAGACAGGCTGATCATGCCTGTACCAAAACCACAACCCGGGATGAGACTTCATAGGCACAAGAACAGGGGTGGAATTTACTCTGAGAAAAAAACAATGAAATTTCACTTCCGGTCAACTGCGCCCATTTATAGCCCTATTCTCTCGGATTCGCATACTATTTTACCCCAAAACCAGAAAAAGAGCCATCAATTTTTTGCAAAAAGAAAAATATGATGGCTCCATATGGAAGTTACTTTGAGAAACTAGAAGTTACTTTAAAAACTAACCAGTCTGATCAGCAGCGGATTCGTGTCATACAGGAACTGAAGGATCTGGCTCTTCTCCATCATATCAAAGCATGCCATTCCCACTTCTGTCGTATATGCCAGTGTCATAATAAGGAAGCCCAGCCAGACGATCACAACAGCAAGCACCAGTCCGAGCCCGGCACCTGCGATATGATTCACCAGTCCCAGTACCGGAAGCTCCCCGATAATATTTACCGCAAACATCAGTGCTTTTACAATGATGATCGCCAGCAGGAATGTTACCAGAAATGACAACAGATTCAGCACCAGTCTTGATATATAGGCTGCCACATATCTCGGGAAACTGTTTACTCCGAGTTCATCGTAGATCGTACTGTTATTGTTCTCTATAAGCTCGTCTTTCAAAAACTGCGGCATTGGCGCATTTTCTATCTCCTGGATCTGCATATCTTTCGGAATCTCTCCGATCAGATTCAGGATATCATCCGTCGTGATGCCGAGCAGATCCCAGTCCAGATCATTGAGATTTGCGAGCTGGTCATTTGTAAGGTCGGCAAACGGCGTACCGCTCAGGTCGATCTGGGAGAGCTGCTCTTCTGTGATATCCGGTATAAAAGCCTCCACGATCCTGGACTCAATATAGTCATCCACCGGAGTGTACTCCTCTAATGCATTTGCCACATATGGCGACAGGAACAGTACGAGAATAAGTGTCAGGACGGTCGAAAGAAGAGATATCCCGAGTTTCAGGAAACCTCTGACATACCCCACCACAATACAAATGATAAATATTGTTGCAACAATGATCAAAAGCCAGTTATCCATAATCTCTCCTACTTCGTCAGATAAATCACACGCAATTCATCGACGCTCATCACATAGTATCTGTTTACTCCAAAAGCCCGGGACATGTCCAGCACATCCACATCAAGATCTCCGTCAAATTTGATGATTCCCGTCACCGTAACGATACAGCACCTGCTGCCGTCATACATAATGATCTCGTCACCGTCTATTTTGGCATTATCATACATTCCGGGGATTCCCCTGCTGATCATCTGTTCACCGTTCCGGTTGTACAGCCTCAGCTCATATCCTGATTTTTCACGATTAAGAAGAATCAGCCCGATATACTCGTCTGAATGAAACACACTCTGTATTTCCTGATCTAAAGTGATCGTTTTCACTGCCTCAGGCGCATCAGTCCCCCGGCAGATCGTAAAAGAGTTATCACCTACGGCAACAGAGCGGCCGCCTCCCATAAAAAATATCTCTCCCATGATAGTATTATCATATTCTTCCGAAAAGACAATATTATCTGCATTTTCCTGTCCTGCCTCTCCGAAATTATAATATACCACTCTCGATTTTATGGCAGTCCCGTCAAAGAAGAGATAGGACACCGCCAGCGTAGTTCCGTCATCGGACATGCCCATTGCGGTCGGATATCCTGTCGTTCCTGTAGATATCTGCATTTCTGCCAATATATTTCCTGTTGCATCATAGGTCATGATCGTCGGAGAAGTCTCATTTCTGAGGAGCACACTCACTATCCCCTGGTTCGAGATTACAATTTTCTCAATCGGAAGAGTTGTCTCGATTTCACCTTTCAGGCCTTCCTCCGAGAATACCATGATACTGTTTCCGCCATTATCTGCCACGGCAAAAGATTCATCTCTCACTACGATGAGCGGATTCTGTATCTGGGTCGGCTGTATCCATCTCTCCTCATTTTTTTTGTCAAGAAATGCGACGCCGTCACGATTATATCTCACAATGCCGTCAGCAAACTGAGCGTAATTACTTGTATCCGAAATATTTCCAGAATATTGTGCTGATATCCGTGCAGTACCATACACCTGATTTTTCATAAGAAGATATGTACCACATACCGCAAGAATAACCAATATAAGGATCACAAGTATCCTCCGCACTTTTGCATGCCGGAATCTGCGTACTTTCTTCATTATCTCGCTTAGATCATCCGGGGGCGTCAATATTCTGAGGTATGGCTTTTTCTTTTGCGTCATTCTAACTCCCCTTATTCTGATTTTGCCGGCAGGCATTTACTTTTCAAGCCGTGGCTGCCGGTATAATCCCTGCGCAGCAGGGCGAAGCGGTCGTGCCGCTTCGGATCGCGCTTTGCGCGATCATTATACCATGATTTTATGGTAATAGCAATTTTTGCCCCACATAAATCAGGTTGCCGTCCGCGATACCGTTCATCCTGCATATAGCATCCACATGATCAACATCTCCATACATTTTCCTGCTGATTATAGCAAGGGTATCTCCTTCTTCCACGATATATACGCCGTCGCTTCCATTTTGGGACGCAGACAGGGAAGCCTGTCCGCTCTCTTCTGCCGCAGAGGCATCACTTGCTTCTGCGGACTCGTTTCCGCCGGAGCTGTCTGTACCAGATTCATCCGTCTGCCCGTCCTCACTCTCAACATTCTGGCCATCTGAAGCCTGTGCATCTTCACTCTGAGTGTTCTGACCATCCGATGCCTGTCCGTCCTCGCCCGGTGCACCCTGATCATCAGAAACCAGCCCGTCTCCGGTCTGTTCTTCCGACGTCACGGCTGTCACGGATCCGCTCGTTTCCCTTGTCTCCACCGTATCCGATGTATCTGCCAGAGCCTCCAGTGTACTCTGTACGGATTTCATCCGGTCAAAGCTGTTGACCATAGATACGCCCATGATGATCAATATCAGCACAAGACTCGCGCTCGCCACATACATCAGGCCTCCTGCTTTCCTGCGTTTTTGGCGCTCCCCCCTCTTTCTAACCAGATCACGAAAGTCCTGTGCAGCTCTGTCTTCCACAGTTTCCGGGGAGACTGCCCCATTTTTTTTTCGACTGGCGATCATATAGTTCTGCATACACGGATTTTTTTCATAATACGTGTAATGCCCTCCGATCGCCATCAGGTCATTCATTTTATGCACATAATATGTCTCATCCTTTTCTATCGGATCCTTCATGATAAATACAGTGTTTTTCTTCGGAAATGATTTCTTGTGGAACTTTATGGTCGAACTGTCCGGCGTTAGCGGTACTCCCGGATGTGCCACGAACCATCCCAGCATCTCCCCGTCCTCAAAGAACTGCTTACAATCCTCATACGCATGTTTCCACGTGTCTTCGTCGATCACATATTCATTCCCCGACATCTTCAGCTCATGCATCCGGATCGCTCCGTATATGTATACATAATCCTCGTCATCTCCCGACTGGATATCTCCTACAAGAAATGCTCCGACAGGAGCTTTTGCCTTCTCACTTTTTTCACTGAGCTGTGCAAAGAATGTATCTACATAGTCTTCCACATATATCTTCGGGCTGTCGCTCACATTCCCAATCTGCCTCACATTTTTCGGTATCTGTCTTTCCATGATCATACTCCACCTTCCTGATAATGATTATTTTCCCGGCGTCGTAAAGAGAATAGCACAGGGAAATAGCTGAATTTATCAGTTGATGTCAGATAAGTTCGACAAATTTAATCGGGGACAGGGCAAAACGCAATCGGGGACGTAGTAAAACTGAGTTTTACTACGTCCCCGACGACAATTTAGAAACTATTCTGCAAATTCTTTTATCTTCTCATAGATACTATCTGTATCAAGTCCGTATTTCTTGAGCAGTTCCACTGCCGGTCCGGACTCACCGAAGGTATCGTTGATTCCGATCTTCATCACCTTTGTCGGAGCTTTCTCAGCAAGCACGTCGCACACTGCGCTTCCGAGGCCTCCGATCACGGAATGTTCCTCAACTGTAACGACTTTTCCGGTCTCTTTCGCAGCCGCCACAACGAGTTCTTCATCCAGAGGTTTGATCGTGTGGATGTTGATCACTTTCGCATCGATGCCGTCTGCCGCCAGTTTCTCGGCAGCCTCAAGGCAATTGCTCACCGGAAGGCCTGTCGCGATGATCGTAAGATCCTTTCCTTCTCTTAACACAACACCTTTACCGATCTCAAATTTGTAATCCGGTCTGTCATTGATCACCGGCACTGCCAGACGTCCGAATCTTAAATAAACCGGTCCCTGGTGTTCGTAAGCTGCTTTCACAGCCGCTTTTGCTTCTACATCATCCGCCGGGCTGATCACTACCATCCCCGGGATCGTACGCATCAGGGCAATATCCTCATTACACTGATGTGTCGCGCCGTCTTCACCAACAGAGATGCCGGCATGCGTCGCACCGATCTTTACGTTAAGGTGCGGGTATCCGATGGAGTTTCTTACCTGCTCAAATGCACGTCCTGCCGCAAACATTGCGAAGGAACTTGCAAACGGTACAAGACCTGTCGTTGCAAGTCCTGCCGCTACTCCCATCATATTGCTCTCTGCGATACCACAGTCGATGAAGCGCTCCGGAAACGCTTTCTTGAATACGCCTGTTTTCGTAGCTGCCGCAAGGTCAGCGTCCAGTACTACGACGTCCTTATGTTCTGCTCCCAGTTCAGCCAGTGCATTTCCATAGCTTTCTCTTGTTGCGATCTTCTTTACATCTGACATAACGCTTCACCTGCCTTTTCCAGATCTTCCATTGCGATCTTGTACTCTTCATCATTCGGAGCTTTTCCATGCCATCCGGCCTGGTTCTCCATGTAGGATACTCCTTTGCCCTTGACTGTCTTTGCAATGATAGCCGTCGGCTGTCCTTTCACCGTCTTCGCCTCTTTAAATGCTGCGTCGATCTGGTCAAAATCATTTCCGTCGATATTGATCACATGGAAATTAAACGCCTCAAATTTCTTGTCGATCGGATACGGAGAGTTGACGTCCGTGATGGCACCGTCGATCTGAAGATTATTATTGTCTACGATCACTACAAGATTGTCCAGTTTCTTGTGAGCCGCAAGCATGGATGCCTCCCATACCTGCCCTTCCTGGATCTCGCCGTCTCCGAGCAGTGTATATACTCTGTAGTCAGCGCCTGTCAGTTTCGCCGCGATCGCCATTCCGACTGCTGCCGAGATTCCCTGTCCGAGAGAACCTGAGGACATGTCAACACCCGGGATATGTTTCATATCCGGATGTCCCTGAAGATAAGACCCTGTATGACGGAGTGTTTTCAGATCCTCTTTCGGGAAATATCCTCTCTCAGCCAGAACAGAGTAGAGTCCCGGCGCCGTATGTCCCTTAGAAAGTACGAACCGGTCTCTGTCCGCTTTCTTCGGATCCTGAGGGTCGATATTCATTTCTTCAAAATAAAGATAGGTAAATATATCTGCTGCCGACAGTGATCCGCCCGGATGTCCGGCTTTTGCACTGTGTACTGCTGTCACGATATCCTTGCGGACCTCGTTGGCAGTCTTCATTAATTTAAGCTTGTCCATTTGTTTCTCCTTTTTTACATTTTAAGTCAGCCCGGCTCGGCGCAGGATGCGCGCCGGTCATCTTACTCACCGAATACAGCAATGTAATCTTCCTGGAATTTCTTGATTCCTGCATCTGTCAGCGGATGGTGTGTCATCTGCTCGATCACTTTATACGGTACTGTCGCGATGTCTGCTCCGGCAAGCGCACAGTCTGTGATGTGCATCGGGTTACGGATGCTTGCTGCGATGATCTCAGTCTCGATACCTGCAACTTCAAAGATCTGTGCAATCTCATTGATCAGGTCAACACCTCTTACGGAAATATCATCCAGACGTCCAAGGAACGGTGATACATATGTAGCGCCTGCCCTTGCTGCAAGAAGTGCCTGGTTTGCCGTAAAGATCAGTGTCACATTTGTCTTGATCCCCTCAGCTGAAAGGACTTTAACTGCTTTTAAGCCTTCTGTCGTCATCGGGATCTTCACTACCATATTCGGATGGATCTTTGCGATCTCGCGTCCTTCTTTGATCATGCCTTCAGCATCTGTTGTCGTAGCCTTTACCTCACCGCTGATCGGTCCGTCTACGATCGATGCGATCTCCGCGATCACTTCCTCGAATACACGTCCCTCTTTTGCGATCAGTGACGGGTTTGTCGTAACACCGCAGATCACACCCATATCATTTGCCTTTCTGATGTCGTCTACATTTGCTGTGTCAATAAAAAATCTCATCTTCGTTCCTCCTTAAAACTGGACATATTAATTGTATCTGTTTTGATTATATAAGCAAAAAAAAATCCGGTCAACTCATGAAAAAATTATTAATACAGAAAAATCACTTAATAAATCGGATTATCATAGGTTTTTATTAATAATTAATAATATTTAACAATCCAAAATTTATTAAGTGACGCATTTTAAGGATTATTTCGAAGTATACTTTTCAATTTTTCAATTTTTATTACTAATATTTTTCTTATTTTTATTAATTTTTTATTTTTTCCGCCGTTTTTCGGAACGCGGATAAGAAGTCGTTCCCCGCATAACGAGCTTCGGTTCATACTCCACATGATAGATGCTGACAGGCTCGATCTCAGTATATTTCTGTGTGCGCGATTTCATCTTTTTCATGATGATGTCACAGGCATCCATACCTTTATATATGACAAAATGTTCTATCGTCGTAAGGGACACTTCTTTCACCTTTGCGAACAGCGTATTGTCGCATCCCATGACAGACATATCTCCGGGCACCCTGTATTTTTCGTCATAAAGTGCATCCATGATCCCGAATGCGATCATGTCATTGAGCCCCACAATGGCAGTCAGCTCCGGATATTCTTTCAGAAGCTCTTTTGTCAGATCGTATCCGATCCTGTATTCCGAATCAATCCCCGGTATATCCTTATCGATCTGCTCATCTGCTGCCTTGATCACCACACCGTCTTTCAGGCCTGCACTCTGGAACTCCTTTAAAAATCCCTCAACCCTCTTGGATCTCTGCTTCTGCCGCACGGTAAGCGGCGGCGCGATATACCCCACCTTCCGGTGCCCGAGTTCAAGAAGATGACGCGCCATCAGGCGGCCCAGCTTGGAATTGTCCAGTTCCACTGCATCTACACTGAGCTTCTCATTCTGATTGTTTATGACCACCACCGGAATCTTCTTCGACAGATCCTCGACCTGTTCCATAAAACACTGACTCGGATTGCACATGTAGATGATCCCCTGGGGATTAAGCGATGAGATCATTTTAAGGTAACGCTCTTCCAGTTTCAGATCCCTCTGTGTATTACACACAAAGATACCGAATCCCTGATCCGCTGCCCTGGATTCAATGCCCTGGAGCAGCATGACATAATACGGATTCGTGAGATTCGGGCTGATGACTACGAGCAGATTCTGCCTGCGCTCCTCCCTGCGCTTTTTGCGCTTCGGAAGTTCATACCCGAGCTCCTCTGCCGCTTCTTCCACTTTTTGGATTACTTCTTTAGAAAACGATACATTATACTTTTTATTCAGCACCATCGACACTGTGGCCTGCGATACTCCGGCCCGCTTCGCCACATCCGATGAAGTTACTTTCTTCCCGCTCATGAAAAACAGTTCCTCTACAATTCCGTCCTGCCCTCCAGCGCCCTCAGAAGCGTGACCTCATCGATATACTCAAGATCCCCGCCTACCGGCACGCCGCTGGCGATCCTGCTCACCTTGATCCCTGCCGGTTTGATGAGCTTGCTGATATACATGGCTGTTGTCTCACCCTCAAGACTGGAGTTCGTCGCGATGATCACTTCATCCACATCCCCCTGCAGCCGCTCCATCAGCTCTTTCAGTTTGATGTCTCCGGGACCTATCCCCAGCATCGGGGAGATCGCGCCGTGGAGCACATGATAGACGCCGTTGTATTTGCCCGTCTTCTCATACGCAGCCAGATCCCGCGGTGTCTCCACGACCATAATAGTCTTTTTATCCCTGTCAGGATTGCTGCAGATCGGACACGTCTCCCGATCTGTCAGTGTACAGCACACCTTGCAGTACCTGACATTCTTTCTGGCGTCCACGATCGTCTTTGCAAGCTGCTCCACCTGATCCACCGGCATGTTGATCACGTGGAACGCCAGTCTCTGTGCCGACTTGTTTCCGATCCCCGGAAGGCGGGAAAACTCTTCGATCAGCCGGCTGATCTGATTACTGTAATAATCCATCTCTAGAACATCCCCGGGACACCGCCGCCGAGTCCGCCCGTCAGCCTGGACATCGCTGCTCCGCTTTCTTCCTCTACTTTGCGCAGCGCCTCGTTTGTCGCCGCAACGATCAGATCCTCGAGCATCTCGATATCATCCGGATCGACTACTTCTTCTGCAAGTTTTACTTTCAGCACCTCGCGCTTTCCGGATACAGTCACTTCCACTGCACCGCCGCCTGCTGTCGCCGTAAATTCTTTTGCCTCCAGCTCTTTCTGCTGTTCTTCCATCTGACGCTGCATGCGCTGCGCCTGTTTCATAAGGTTTGCCATGTTTCCCGGCATTCCGCCGCCCGGAAATCCTCCGCGTTTCGCCATATTTAATCCTCCACTGTTATTTCCATATTGATCTTCTGTTCTATGTCTACGAATGTATCTTCAAAATGCCGGCCTTCCTCTACGTGCCGCACTTCTACTTCCACTTTCTTCCCGATCCGCTGTTCGATCAGGTTCTCCAGCTCCTGCACATGATCCTCCCGTCCGACTACACTCTCCGAGAGAGGGTCGGGAAGAACGATCATAAGACGGTTGTCCCCGCCAAGGCTTAGGCGCGCTTTCTTCAGATACCCCCGCAGTATACCGGATGCCTCTCCTGCGATGGAGCGGAAGTTCTTTACCACTTCCTGAACATCTTCGGGTATCGCATTGGGAAGCTCCTTACGGACTCCCGCGCCGCCTGCTGCTCCGGAACCTCCGCCCGGCATACCGGCTCCGTTTCCGCCGGCTCCTCCGTATGCACTGTCCTGCCCATATCCTGCTCCATATCCTCCCTGTGCCTGGATCACAGCCGCAGCATCAATTCCCTTTTCTACTTTTTCTTCCACTGCGCGGATACGGTCCAGCAGGGAATCCTGTGTGTTCTCCATTGCCGGAGTACAGAGTTTGATCAACGCCACTTCGAGCATCACTCTTTTCTGAGTGGCATATTTGAGCTGATTGGAAAGTTCGGAAAAAATACGGATATACCGGAACAGCATATCCGGCTCGATCATCTGCGCCTCTTCCTTAAGCTGCGCCATATTTTCCGTTGATACATCCAGAACATCCTCTATATTATCAGAAGTTTTTACCAGAAGCAAGTTCCTCAGATACCATGTAAAATCCGCCGCAAGCTGGGTGAGTTCCCTCCCCTGCATCACCAGGTCGTCCACCACGTCCAGCACGCCCGCTACGTCCCTGTCGATCACTTTCCTTAGCAGCCGGCTGAATACATCCGTATCCACTGCGCCGAGGACTTCCAGCACATTATCATACGTGAGCTTCTGCCCCATATAAAATGCAATGCACTGATCCAGAAGGCTCAGCGCATCACGCATGGAACCGTCCGCCGCTTTCGCGATATACCGGAGCGCCTTGTCCTCTACCTCCACATGTTCCGTATCCATCAGCTCTTTCATGCGGTCCGTGATCGTCTCGATACTGATACGCTTGAAATCATAGTGCTGGCACCGGGACAGGATGGTGATCGGGATCTTGTGGACTTCCGTAGTCGCCAGGATAAAGATCACATACTCCGGCGGTTCCTCCAGTGTTTTCAGCAGTGCATTAAATGCGCCTATAGACAGCATATGCACCTCGTCGATGATATAGACTTTATATCTGCCCTCTGTCGGACGGTATGCCACCTCCTCACGGATCTCCCTGATATTGTCGACACCGTTGTTGGAGGCTGCGTCGATCTCGATCACATTCATGGACGTGCCGGCCGCTATGGACCGGCATGTCTCACATTCCCCGCAGGGGCTTCCGTCCACCGGGTGCTCACAGTTCACCGCCTTCGCAAATATCTTCGCCACGGTCGTCTTGCCTGTTCCCCTTGTCCCGCAGAAAAGATATGCATGTCCGATCCGGTTGGCCCGGATCTGATTCTGCAGTGTTGTAATGATATGATCCTGCCCTTTTACATCCGCAAATTCGGACGGGCGGAACTTTCTGTAAAGCGCCGTATATGACATGTATTACACCTCGTCACCGAAGCTGATGCCTGTCATTCTCGCCTCTTTGATCAGGCCGCACTTCGGATCTACTGTCTTTAATTTACCCGCCACTTCCGCAAGCGGTACTTTCGTTGTCTCACCGTTCTTCATGGCGACCATATAACCATATTTCTCTTCCAGGATGAGCTCAGCCGCTTTCGCTCCGACTCTCGTAGCAAACACTCTGTCGTACGGACACGGGGAGCCGCCTCTCTGTGTATGTCCCGGAACTGTAATCCGCACTTCTTTGTCCGTCTCTTTCTGGATCTGTTCTGCCAGCTCGTAAGCTATCGAAGGATATTTTCTCTTCGCCAGTTTCTCTTTATACTCTTTCTTGGACAGTTTCGCATCTTTCTTGGAGATTGCGCCCTCTGCTACCGCAAGGATCGTGAACGGCTTGCCCGCTTTGCTCCGGCCGTCGATCACCTTCTTGATCGCCTTGATATCATACGGGATCTCCGGGAGCAGGATGATGTCAGCGCCGCCTGCAATACCCGCATGCAGGGTGACATGTCCTACCTTGTGTCCCATAACCTCGATGATGAACACACGGCTGTGGGATGTGGCTGTCGTATGGATCCTGTCGATCGTATCCGTCGCGATATCCACGGCGCTCTGGAAACCGAATGTCATGTCCGTTCCCCACAGATCATTGTCGATCGTCTTCGGAAGTGTGATAACATTGAGTCCTTCCTCCCGGAGCATATTCGCGGTCTTGTGCGTTCCGTTTCCGCCGAGGATGACAAGACAGTTCAGGTTCAGCTTATGATATGTATGCTTCATAGCCTCCACCTTGTCAAGTCCGTCTTTGTCCGGCACTCTCATCAGTTTGAACGGCTGTCTGGATGTTCCGAGGATCGTGCCGCCTCTTGTAAGGATCCCTGAGAAATCTTTAGATGTAAGCATACTGAAATCCGCATAGATCAGGCCCTTGTATCCGTCTTTAAATCCATAGATCTCCACGTCATCGCGTTTGGAACAGATTCCTTTTACAACGCCTCTCATAGCCGCATTGAGCGCCTGGCAGTCTCCGCCGCTTGTCAACATACCGATACGTAACATATTACATTTCCTCCTTTATCTCACCGCTGCCTGATCCCGGATATCTCTGCCGGACCGTTTTTCCATACTCTTCGCATATATCCGGATCTTCTCAATATAACAGAATAAGCAGCCGGCTTTTTCCGACTGCTTATTATTATACCCTATTTACGATTTCCATTCAATAAAAGTGAACCCCGAACTTTACAGTCTTTTAAGGAGAGCTTCTCTCTGCTCCTCATACCCCGGTTTTCCGAGAAGAGCGAACATATTCTTCTTGTAGCTCTCAACGCCCGGCTGGTTGAACGGATTAACGCCGAGTAAATATCCGCTCACACCGCATGCAAACTCAAAGAAATAGAACAGTTCACCGAGGTAATACTCGTTCTGCTCCGGGATCTTTACCATAAGGTTCGGAACATTTCCGTCTGTATGTGCGAGGATCGTACCGTTCATCGCACTCTTATTGATAAAGTCAACATCCCTGCCTGCAAGATAGTTCAGGCCGTCCAGATCTACCGGCTCTTCATTGATGATGATCTCTTCCCTGGACTTTTCTACATTGAGAACAGTCTCGAACAGGATCCTGTTGCCGTCCTGGATGAACTGACCCATGGAATGCAGGTCTGTCGTAAGGTCTACAGATGCCGGGAAGATACCTTTCTGATCCTTGCCTTCACTCTCACCATAGAGCTGTTTCCACCACTCAGATACATAGTGCAGGCTCGGCTCATAGTTTGCCAGGACCTCTATCGTCTTGCCCTTACGGAGAAGGATATTTCTTACCGCTGCATATTTCATTGCATCGTTGTCAGCGAAATCATTCTCGATCGCAGCCTTTCTTCCTGCTGCTGCGCCTTCCATCAGCTTGTCAATGTCAGCGCCGCTCACAGCGATCGGAAGCAGTCCTACTGCTGTCAGTACGGAGAAACGTCCTCCTACATCGTCCGGTACTACGAACGTCTCATAACCTTCTTCTGTAGCGAGATTCTTGAGAGCTCCCTTAGCCCGGTCTGTGGTCGCATAGATTCTCTTTGCAGCTTCCTCTTTTCCATATTTCTTCTCCAGGATTTCCTTGAACACACGGAACGCAATCGCAGGTTCTGTTGTGGTTCCTGACTTTGAGATCATATTGATCGAAAAATCTCTGTCACCTACCACGTCGATCAGATCTTTGATATAAGTGCTGCTGATGCTGTTTCCTACATAATAGATTTCCGGAGCCTTGCGGATTTCTTTGGATACCACATTTGCAAAAGAATGTCCGAGGAACTCGATGGCAGCTCTGGCTCCCAGATAGGAACCGCCGATTCCGATCACGAGGAGTACTTCTGAATCCTCACGGATCTTCTCCGCCGCTTTCTTGATGCGTGCGAACTCTTCTTTATCATAATCTACCGGAAGATCGATCCATCCAAGGAAATCATTTCCCGCGCCAGTCTTTGCGAGCAGCTTGTCTTTCGCCTGTGCGGCAAGCTCGCTCATGTACTGCATCTCATGCTCCTGTACAAAACCGCATGCCTTTGAATAGTCAAATGTTACTTTGCTCATCATTATCCTTCCTCTCTGATATTCTCTGATATCAATATCATCATTTGAATTCCGGCAATGGCTGAAGCCGCTGCCGATACTCTATGCATATTTTACCAAATCTGTATACCTTATTCAAGTTAAATGAAAATTCTAATATTCATTCATGCAAGAAATTCTTCCAGTATCTGACGGATCGCCTCCTCTCTCAGGGCAGGTCTGTCATCGTCCTGTCTGTCCTGTGCCGCATGCCGCGCCGCCTCTTTCACGACAGCCGATTTTGTTGTCGTTCTCGGTTCCCCTTCAATATTAATGGGAAGTTCCTCTGCATCCGCTGCGGTTTCCCCTGCATATGCCAGTTCTGCATTTGCCGGCTCTGTACGTGCCGGTTCTGCATACGCCGGTTCCGGCTGATTTTTCGCTGTCCTGGCGGGCCGCACATTTCTTCCTCCGCGGCCTGCTGTCCGCGGTTCCTGCTTTGCATATTCCGGCCTCTTATATTCTGCATTTTCCTCAGAAGCCTGTATGCCTTTCCCGCTTCCCTCTGCTGAGATGACATCGATGGATTCACGTTCCCTTGTATTCTGCTTACGCAGACGGAATGTACATATATTTTCCAGATAATCCGTCATATACATCTTAACCGCATTTACCTTATACGGCTCATCACTCAGACGCATCACTACCGAGAGAAGCACCACCTCCGCTATCCCTGCAGCAATATATTGATAAACGGATTCAGAGAATCCGGAATAAAAGTAAAGTACCGACGCCCCGAGAGCCGCCAGTATCCCGGCAAACCAGACAGACAATATTTCAACCTGCCTCCATGTATGGATACGGAACAAAAATCCGCGGTATTCATAGATATATTTTTCCACAAACGCATCGATGTTTTCCACTGAATCGCGGATCATACATGCGTGTTCGTATTTCGCCCTTACGAGTTTTATCAGTCTGTGTGTACTCTTCGGCATGTTTCCTGCCGCCTTCACCAGTCTGTTCAGGGTAAAATGATTGACGATCTTAGCTATGATCCCCAGTACCCCGACAGCCGCCATCAGATATGTAATGACCCTGGTATCTGCTGCCAATCCTTCTAACATAGCAAACCCTCCTGTTATATATTATTTCTCCCACAATGCTCCCTGACGGTTTCTATTGTGTTTGTGGTCATTATAGTCCATCACGGGCAGGTTGTCCTCAAAAACCGTTCTACATATTTCTACATCCGCAGGCATCAGATTTCGCACATCCGGCATCCTCTCTCCTTCTTTCCTGATGTTGATATGAACCTCGAAACCATTGAGGAACACCTGTATTATCTTCACAGTTCATCCCGCTTTTTCTGTCTGATCCCCGGTGTCATATAAGGTCATGTCAGCCCGAAAAGTGGCGTACAAAACTTTTTGCCAACAGTTCAGCTATCTGTTGTCAGGAGGCTGATTTATACTCGCATAAGAATCCGACGACTGACAGACAGATGAGCGGAGCGCCAGTAAATGAGCAAAGAAGCGGCGCAGCCGTAGTAAACACGTCAGTGCGGCTTTGCGAATGGCGCGAGCTGAACTGTTATTCCCATTTTATTGAATTTTTATCTTCTATTTGCTATAATGTCCTCGCACATAAGGATAATCAGAAATACGACAGAGTGCTCCTGCATATCATTTATACTCAGATCCAGGAAGCGTTCTGTAAGATAAAGGAGGTCTGAAAGAATGGATTATCAGCCGAAAGGAGTCTGTTCCCAGCAGATTCATTTTGACATAATAGACAACAAAGTAAGAAATGTTTCTTTTAAAGGCGGATGCCACGGCAATCTCCAGGGAATATCACGTCTGATCGACGGGATGGACGTCAACGAAGCGATTTCCCGCATCGACGGAATCAAATGCGGTTTCAAATCAACATCCTGCCCGGATCAGCTGGCACAGGCATTAAAACAGGCAGTCGGTAAATAACCGGCTGCCCGTTTTCTTCGTTTCGTTATTGAATTATTATTCTGAAAATGGGATAATAACTAAAGACTCCACCATTAAACCCTGAGAGCAGCCGCCATATGTATAGCCGATATTTGTGGTGTTTCTCGGAACAGGTTACTCAAATCTTTATTTTATTTTTAATTTGATTGTTAATAGTTTCCGCAGCTTCCATTGGCGGCTGCTCTCAGGGTTTAATGGAGTAAGGTGTAATTATTAATTCTTATGGAAGAAGGATTCCATCTGTAACAGATGCAGTCTCATCATAAGAATATGCACTTTCCCCAGCTATATGATTAGCACGTACTCTGTAATAATATCCTCTGTCAACTTTAATAGACTTTGCTGTAGAAAGGAAATAATCATTGTGAGTTTCTTCCATCCACCAATCAACTTGTCCCCACGCATCTTCATCTTCATTATATCGTTCAACATAAACTATTGTAGCGATATAATCTACTTCCTTATTGGCAGTTGTCGATGCATATGCATACACTCTTGTTAAACCGGCTTTCGAAATCGTACAATCACCTGTCATAAGATACTCCCCTCTTGCCTTAGGAGGAGCTGTATAACCTGTTGAACTTTCATCCATAGTAAGAATAGAACCATCTACTACTTTCTGCTCTGATTCTGCTGCCTTCACATCAACTACAGATCCAATTACTATTGTACACAAAATTGCCATACTACATAGAATTGATAAAATGCGCTTTTTCATTCTCTCATTCCTTTTTTATCTTGATTTTCATGTCTCTATTAATTAAACAGATGATTTTCAAAAAACTTACGCATTTTCATCATAAAAAATTAAATTATTTATTATTTTATCAAATTCATCTTTTTCAATTATCCCCATTAATTGGTATTGTGCGTCCATATATTCGAACTCTGCAACATATCTATTTTCAGCCGAATTAGAAATTGTATAGGCTTTTATATTCACGCTGATATTATTTCTTGTATTAATTTGATATTCATCTATCAATTTATCTAGCTCCGTTTGTCCGTGAGAAGAATCTGTATTATTCATATACATAGAATAACGTATTATCTGGCCGCTATATTTATAGAATATAATAGCTCGATTTTGTTCTCTATCCAGTTCATATCCAGTAAAATAAAGATTTTCTGGCATATATCCAAGCCTTACAGGGAAAATACCTGTTTCTTTTCTTATTTCATTAAATACTTGCACACCATCCAAATCTTTTGCTTGCTGCGCATTCATATCTTCTACATTTATAACCGACATGTCCTCATCCCCCGCAACTCTATCCCAAAGCACCTTCCAATACGACTTACTCCCCGTCCCTGTTATCACACTTCCGCACACTAGAATAAGCACTGCCGCAAGCGCCAGGAAGAGCCGGCGTTTTTTCTTGCTGCGGTGCACTGCTTTTTTCACTCTCTTGTCATATTCGTATTCCTGTATTTTATTGAAAAGGGAAGTTTCCATATCTTCGGACACTTTGATATCGTCGAGATCGTCTCTGCTCTCGACTTCTTTTTCTATGTCCTGTGCTTCTCTGTCCACTTCTTCTTTCAGTGATAACTTTTTCAGTTCTTTCATACTTTACACCTTTTTCTGTCCTATCTTTTCCTTGACTTTTCATCAAATAAGGTTAAGATGAAATTAGCTTTAATACGATTATTTCTGGAGGTTGCTTTTTTATGAAACGAATCATTTTAACCGGCGGAGGTACTGCCGGACATGTTACTCCGAACATCGCCCTGATTCCCAAACTCAAAGACTTGGGATATGACATTCAATATATCGGCTCATACAACGGCATCGAAAAGGAACTCATCGAACCATTCGGGGTTCCTTATCACGGAATCTCTTCCGGCAAACTGAGACGCTATTTCAGCGTGCAGAATTTTACAGATCCGTTCCGCGTAGTCAAAGGATTCAGTGAAGCCAGAAAACTTATCAAAGACCTCAAACCTGATGTGATCTTTTCTAAAGGCGGTTTCGTATCTGTACCGGTCGTCCTTGCCGGAAAGCGGTGTAAGGTACCGGTGATCATCCACGAATCGGATATGACTCCGGGCCTTGCAAATAAGATAGCGATTCCATCAGCAGCGAAAGTGTGCTGTAACTTTCCTGAGACGCTTGACTCTCTCCCGAAGGGAAAAGCCGTCCTCACAGGTTCTCCCATCCGTCAGGAGCTGCTGTCGGGAAATAAGATCGCTGCCATGGATCTCTGCGGCTTTACTGCAGACAAACCTGTCATCCTGGTGATCGGGGGCAGTCTTGGTTCTGTCATTGTCAACAATGCAGTGCGCAAGAGTCTGCCGGAACTGCTGAAAGAGTTCCAGATCATCCATCTGTGCGGTAAGGGCAAGACGGACGAATCTCTAAATGGTACGAAAGGTTACTGCCAGTATGAATATATCAAGGACGAGCTCCGGGATATCTTTGCTCTTGCGGATATCGTAATCTCAAGAGCAGGCGCAAATGCCATCTGTGAGCTTCTCGCACTTCGGAAACCGAACCTTCTGATCCCGCTCTCCGCAAAAGCAAGCCGCGGTGACCAGATCTTAAATGCACGTTCCTTTGAACGTCAGGGCTTCAGTATGGTCCTCGAGGAGGAAGAACTCACGGAAGAGACTCTTGTTTCAGCCGTTCATAACCTCTATGACAACCGCGGAACTTTTATCGATGCTATGAGAAATTCCGATCAGCAGGATTCCATCGATACGATCATCTCTCTGATTGAAGATGCAGCATCCGGCAAGTAAAATTGCGCTGTTCCTGTTTATGATCCAGCAGGTGTGTTAAAGCACCTGCTGATTTTCTGTCAGTCCTGCCTGTTCATTTCTTCGTATTCCACACCGTATGTTTTCTTGATCCACTTTCTCGCTCTGCTCAATAGTGTATGCAGAGCTCCCAGACGCATGCCCATCATCTCCGCTACCCTCTCCTGAGGTATTTCCATATAGTAGGCGAGATAGACTGCTTCATACCAGCGTGGATTTTTCTCCAGCAGTTCCTTGAATATCCTGTCGTGAAGTTTCGCTCTGTCCCTCTCAAGTGCATCTTCCGAATATTCCTCTTCCACACTTTCCCTTCTTGGTTCTTCCGGAGGTTCATCACTGTCTATACTCAGGACCTCACGGCTGTGCTTTTCCTTATAATTTAATGCTGCATGCTTTGCAGTCGTGAACAGCCATGCAGACACATTTCCTCCTTTGAGTTCATCGAATCTTATGTACAATTTCAGAAATGTATCCTGAGTAATGTCTTCTGCCGCATCGTAATTGTCACCTGAATAAATGTATGCCGCTTTCAGGACGAGATTCTTATACTTCTTATAAATCTCGTTAAACTCACGATTACCTGTCAACATAATTACTCCGGTTTATTTCATTTTCTCAAGGATCTCATCTCTTACTTCATCAGTCAGTTCTCCGACTTTCCATTCCAGTCCGACCTGATCTCCTTTATATCTCGGGATCAGATGCATGTGGAAATGAAATACTGTCTGTCCCGCACATTCCTCATTGTTCTGCACGATATTATATCCATCGCATCCGAGCACGTCCGTCAGCTTCTTCACCATCTTTTTGGCAAGGACCATAGCCTTCGCCGCCAGCTCATCATCAATATCATACAGATTTCTAAAGTGCTCTTTCGGCAGGATAAGGGCATGTCCTTTTGACGCCGGTCCCAGATCCAGGATCACTCTGAAGTCATCGTCCTCATAAAGTGTTGCAGACGGAATCTCTCCTGCTGCAATTTTACAAAAAATACAATCTTTGTCTCTCATATTAATTCCTCTTTTCCACAGAATATTTATGTAAGTAGTATAGACCATTTTCTGGAAAAAGAGAAGTTTTAGTTTTCGTCGAAATTGGTCGAACGATTTTTGTTGAATGCAGTCAGTCGCCATGATACACTGAAAGATAGTGGATATTTCTCTGTACTTATCAGGTTTCAGAATCAGGAAGAAAGGGATTATTATGCTCAGTAATATAGATATCAACCAGATGAACCGGTTAATGGAAGAAAATGAAGATGCAAAACAGATCATCACACAGCTTTTGGAGAATCATCATACTTCTGTATCTATGATCGCGCATGAAATCCGCAATCCTCTGACACTTGTGTCCTCCTCTCTTCAGATCATAGAGGCCCAGCATCCCGAAGTGAAAGAATTCCATAACTGGAACCAGACTATGGAAGATGTCCGTTTTATGTGTGATCTGCTGAATGAATTGTCTTCTTTTAATAACAGCAGTACGCTTCACCATTCTGTATTTTCCATCGAAAAACTATTGAAAAATATTGCCGTGTCTTTCGCGATCTCGCTGGATGCGGCTGACAGTAATATTGAGTTTTCCTCAAAGATCATGCCCCGGATGGGCGATTTTACCGGTGACAAGATCAAACTGGAAGAAGTTATCCTCAACCTCCTGCAGAATGCAAAAGATGCCGTTGGTCCTCAGGGCAGGATCACACTCTCTGCGGAACGTAAAAATGATACTATAGTGATCTGCTGTCATGATAATGGCTGCGGAATCACCTCCGATCAGATAGATTCAATATTTGATCCATTTGTCACCTACAAGGAAAACGGTACAGGACTCGGCCTTTCATCAGCAAAACGTATAGCAGAAGCTCATGGAGGAACGATCCAGGCAGAATCCTCGCCTGAAACGGGAACTGTTTTTACCGTCACTCTCCCTGTCTGACTGTTTTATATTTCTAATACTGCCTGTTTCTAATACTGTTTTCTTAATACTGCTTTCTCCGATACAGCAGGACCGCCAGCAGAAATCCTGAGACAAGTCCGCCAATATGTGCAAGATTGTCTACCCCTGTGCTTGTCAGACCGAAGTAGAGACTGAGAATAACCATGACCAGCATCCCGCGTCCGGACAGTCGTCCAAGTCTTCCTCTGTTTGCTATCACGACATACAAGAGTGCACCCATAAGTCCGAAAATCGCGCCTGACGCTCCTGCGGACACTGCCGGCTGCTCCAGTGTAAGATCGTAGAAAAGCGAGACTATATTTCCAATTATTCCGCTCGCAAAATAAATGATCACAAAACGTACTTTTCCGATCTCCAGTTCCAGATTCCAGCCGAGAGCCCCCAGCAGCACCATGTTGTTGAGCAGATGGGTGATTCCGAAATGCAGGAACAGACAGGTAAATATTCTGTAATACTCGTGCCCCTCTATGATATTCGGTTCATACATAGCCCCATGCTGCAGCATAAATACTGCATCCTCGGTATCTCCGAACATGGTCAGGATAAAAAATACTGCTATATTTATAACGATCAATGCGACTGTGCAGATTGCTTCGGGTTTCTGTCTCACCTGTTATTCCTCTTTTCATTATTGATACACCACACTGTGAACTTCACATTCCCTGCTGGGAATGGAAGACTAACAACGTTACTTTTCCTCGGTGCTGGCTACAAGACGATCAAAATCGCTCTGATACAAACGGTCTTGGATAACACGATATTGTTCAAATTCGCTTTCCGCAAAGGTTTTTGCGATTGCCGCAGTAACTTTCCCTTTATCCTGCAAAATTTCAGCATCGTTAAATTGCAGGAACGCATCTAACTTGGAAGCCCAGTCTGCCATTGTCATAGGGATATGTCGTCTGGCCTGCCTTGTGGCATAACCTCCGCAGCAGTGTTGCCATGAACGGCATAATGCATCTTATTCTGTACTGTTGCAAAGAATTCTTTCATAATTTGACTATCAAGGGAATAATCAACGGCAGTAGCATAAATGTCCGTGATTTTCTGATAGAAACGGCGCTCACTGGCCCGAATTTCCTGTATTTCAGAAATCAGGTGGTCAAAATAGTCCTCATCAAAGATTTGACCGTTAATCAGTCTGCTCTTGTCCAGAACATATCCTTGTTTAGCAAAAGTGTCCAGCACCTTTGTTGCCCACTGCCGGAACTGCGTTGCTCTGCCGGAGTTAACACAGTAACCAACAGCGATGATAGCGGATAATGAATAGAACTTATATTGATAAGTTTTTCCGTTGTCAGCAACTTGTGCAAAATTTGCACAAGTTAAATCTTCAGATAATTCACCTCTTTCATAGATATTTTTGAGATGCTTTGTAACAACGCTTCTGTCCACATCGAAAAGCTGACCAATCGCTTTTTGTGTCAGCCATACATCATGATCCTGCACACGGACTTCAATCCCATCCTCGTGGGCATCCATCGTGAACACAAGGAAATCTACGGTACTGTTTCGAATTTGAAATTTCCTGTTCTTATTTGCGGACATTATATATCACCGTCCAATCATTTATCATCAGATTTATTTTGTATTCTCAATTATACTATCTCTTTGCTCTTTTTATCAACCGTCAACTCAGAACGAGACGTCTTGTCCATCCATTTCCGTAATAAGATCATCCCACTCTCCCCATCGCCCGGTCTTTATCCGGTTTACCGCCTTTTTGATCAGACCGTACTTTACAGGTTTTTCTTTGATCAGTTCAGTGTCATTTTTTCTCTGATACCGGTTCTCCTGCTGTGCTTCTTTCTCCTCATTATCTTCATTTACCGAAAAAACGGCACTTTCCGGAAGACTGCTCTCCTTTTTCGCTTTTGCTCTCTGTTCTGATTCCCATGCTTTTTCTTCTTCCCTGCACGCCTCAATGATCTTCTTTAATTCGTAATTCTCCCTGAGTGTTTCTTTATGCATTTTGTATACAAATAATATTCCGGCCGTATCCTGATAGTCCAGATTTTTTACAAAGTATTCTGTCATGACATGAAAGGAAGCACACAACGGCTGCCTTTCGTCGGCTTTTGATACAGGGAGATAACAGAATCTGTATCTGCCATCACGTATAAATATAAGTTCAGGCGACAGCAAAAGTCCGTCCGGATCGAGCAGATGTTCCCTCAGATCATCCACCGTATCTATGAGATCTTTTGTGAACCTTACGACATCCTCCTTTTTCATCTCTTTCCCGGCGAATTCTTTCTGCATACTGTTACCGCCATTGATACGAAAGGTATATCTGCTCTGTCCGTCTCTTCCGCTTCCTTTTACTTTCATGAGTCCGGAGATATCATTGCTGTTCAGCATACGCATCTGATAGTTTTCCTTATACGGGATTTCAAGATCAATATGAATATCAGTGTATTCCCAGTTATTTTCATATGTTACATTCACTTCTGTCACCTCACACGCCGCTTCATCTTCATCACATGTTCACACACAGCCTTTCGCGCCCTTTGCACTTCAACATCAATTCATACGCCGGATATTTTCTTCCGGTTTTACGATCAAAGCTTTCTGGGTTATCTTCAGTTTCATGAATGATCTCTGTGCAGCAGCAGTCACTGTAACCTCCTCGTCTGTTTCGGATACAGATATATCTATATCTGTCATATAGATCAGTTTTCCATTTGTCCTTTCCCTGAAGAATCCTTCCAGATCATATTCTGTGTCTTCCCTTCTTTCCGCCTGCACGCCAAGGATCGCAGTCTCGCTCGCTGCGCCGTTTAATACTGCCTTGTCATGATAATAAAAGACCGCGTGCATGATAAGGACGAACAGTCCCAGGAACATCGGTATGATATAAGACATCTCAACGACTGTGCTTCCCCTTGCTGCACGCTTTACTATACTCTTTACTGTAATTCTTTTCTCTCTTCTGTCCTGTTCAATATGCACCAATGATCATCCCTCCGATATATGCAGCCGTAAGAAACGGGACAAAAGGAAATGCTGATTTCTTGTGAAACTTCTTCCTGACCAGCATAAAGATTGAAAACAGTGCTGCAATGGAAAATGCTGCCACAAGCAGGGAAAGGATATTCCAGAATCCAAGGAAACCTCCCATGATCAGGATCAGTATACTGTCCCCGTATCCCAAAGACTCGTCCGTTACTCTGCTGACAACCAGAAAAACAATTCCTACGCCCGCGCCTGCTGCCAGTACTATCATGTGGATATCTCTCCCGCATAAAAGTCCTGCAGCCAAAATGATGAATCCGGACAGCAGCACTGAGAGGCTCAGTTTTTTCCACTTTATATCCATAATCGCGAGGATGCTCATATACACAGCAAACAATAGCTGACACATGATCCACCTGTTGTCCATAATAAAGGCCGTGACCGATCCGGTCATCAACTGTGTCCCGAACACCTGGAACATCCTCCCACACCCCCTGTCTCTGATCTCTCAACTGCATGGATCGTACGTTTCAGTCCGCTGCAATTTAACGAATTGTGATACTTTGTTCCGCTGTCTGTTATATATACGCCTGTCATAGCCCGTCCGATCACACACTTATCACAGGCGTGATACCTTCCACCGCTTTCATTTCTTATCCCGTCCAGTTCCTCATACGGGACATATCGGATGGAAAGGCGAAGATAGGAGCAGTTATAATCATCATGATAAACAGCCCCGTTATCTGTCATATAGACGATACCGGAATCCTCTCCGCCCATTCCACTATCCTCATATCCCCGCCAGGAACTGAGCTTGAACGACTCTTCAAGTTCCGCAGAAGGACTGCCCATGACGGGCAGAGGTACCATGACCTTATAATTTACTGTAATATTCATCTCTCCCGTCACAGGGGATACGTAAGACTTCCAGCAGGAGATTCCGGCACTTCCGTCTTTCAGGATGCTCCTGCTGATCCTGTCTTCCCCGATAAGAGAGACAATATCTGACTTCAATTTTACTGTATTGAGTACCGGGATGACTGCTGTATCTTCCGCGGCACTTTTTGCTGCATTGTGAGCAGCATTTGTAATACTGATCCTGATACTCTGTATCTCGATCAGCCAGATCAGACACAGCGCGGCAAACAGAAAGAGAGGTATGCCGAAAGAGGCTTCTATCGTAACACTGCCGCTCTGTCTGAAAAGTTTTTTCTTTTCATTCCTCATCCCCGGTACAGATGCCCTTTCCGGTTTCATCAGGGTAATATCTTTATTCGTATGTATCGTCATCGCAGCCGATTTTTTCCTTTCGTATGGACATATATTTGATAGTTACATTGGAATTCGCATGAGGGAATGCGCATAGGATGAAAGGGCATCTGTACCGGGGATGATATTGGTCATTCATATCCGAAATATACTGGAAATGTATACGTGATACCGCCTAATATCTCTGACGTATTCTTCACCTCTATTTTTGTAATACACTGGTCTGTTCTGAACCAGTCCATACCATATTCCATCTTTATATTCTCTTCGATCCGGTCCAGTACACGCATGTTTATGTCATCCGGGTCTTTCAGGAAGAGAAACATTCTCAGATAATCTTTGTACGTGATACCGCCGGGTACGTCAGAGCCGTCTATCTGCTCTGTTCCGCTGCCCAGCGTCAGCAGGGATGAAAGAGGAAGCTGCCATGTATCGGAACTTTTTATAAGAGCCGTCCTGTTACCGGAAAGCAATGTCCGGATATCAACTACACTTTCTCCTGCAGCCCATGCCAGAAGAATCAGCTGTTTCAGTACCTCAGCCGCCTCCGGAATCAGGAGTGCCGTTGTCACGGCAACGGCGAGAGCTGTTACTTCTGCCTGCTTTGCCGAGTCTCCCATAAGATAGACATAGTTCAGAGCCATACGCACCAAAAATAATTTCATCAAAAACGATTCCAGATTTTCTTTGTCAGAAGACTTCCCCTCGAGGATATATTCCGTCTCATATGCAAGAGAGCGGCTTTCTGTTCCTTCGTTTTCTCCTGTGCTCACACTTTGCCCCTCGTCCGGTACTGCACAGGAAAAGTTTTTCAATACATATTCGTTAAATAGCAGCTTTTCCTCCACTCCGTCCGTTCCCTGCCTGACCGGAAATGTTCCTTTTCCTGTATTCAGACTCCTTGCAGAAGGCTGTGTTTCAAGTTCTATCGCCAGACCGGAAAGCTCCATATCTTTCGGCATCACAACAGACAAGATACCTGATTTTTCAATCTCTTCTATGCACGTAAACGGCCCTCCTTCCGTCAGGTCTCCCACACCTTCAGAATCCGGAGAAACCACATCCGTTTCCGGACCTTCAAGGTCCGTATCCTGATTTTCCTGCGTATCAGCTACGCCGTCTTCTTCTGGGAACTGTGCACTTTCCATCAGGTCATTCACTTCATCGAGGATGTTTCCTTCTGTTTCTTCCATTTCTTCTCCCTGTATTGCCTGCTCCTCCCACCGGGAAGTAAGGCCGGTAAAATCGCGGATGAGTGAAAGCCCATATCTCTCCTCCATATACTGAAGTACCTGTTCGCGGAATGCCTGTCCGTTTAAATCTGTCAGATACTGGATTCCCGTGATTTCCTGTTCCATACCGGCAGTGCCATAATAGTGCATCCTTCCGATCAGCCTTTCATCGCTGTATTCTCCCGTCCCGTAACTTCCCTCTATGGCAAATACATGATAGTCCTCCAGAAGCTTTCTGTGGTATTCTCCAAACACCGAGAACGCCGCCCTGTCTGCCGCGAGACGGTTCAGATTCTTCGTCGTATGTATGACAGAAACTTCAAGAATCCCCAGCACAAAAGACACTGTAAGTATAAAAACGATACTCAGGAATGCCGTGATCTCCGCTTTCTTCATAGCCGCTTCCTCTCTTATCAATATTTGCGATCGTAACAGTTCGGCCCGCGCCATTCGCAAAGTCGTACTAACGTGCTAACTGCGGCTGCGCCGCTTCTTTGCTCATGTACTGGCGCTCAGCACATCTGGCTGTCAGGAACTGTTACGTCAGATTCCCGAACTCTCCGATACGATCTTATCGAATATCGTATTGATCAGATCGATCAGCTGATTTTTAAATATAAGCAGCAGTGCGATCACAATGACAAGGATCAGCACAAGTTCGATCACCGTGATTCCCGACACATATCGGTGCCGCATATAGACTTCCTTCCATTTATCTTTGACAGACCTTATTTTCTGTTTTGTTCTTGTTACGATCGTTTCCATAATCTTTCCTCCTTTTTTCTATTTCTAGATCTGTATAGAGAAGAATGCCGGAATGATAACGATCGCAAACACGATGATAAGCATAAGGAACATCGGGATCATCAGTTTTGTTCCGGCTTCTTCTCCAAGTTTTTTCGCCAGATTCTTTCTGTCTTCAAATGCTTCTTCCGCTTCCCGTCCCAGCATCTCCGTAAGTCCTCCCGAACCTTTTCTCAGATTCTGGGCAAGCAGGGTACCGAACTTTCTGTATGAAGATACATTGCAGCGCATACCGTATTTTTCGTAGCATTCGCCTTCCGGTATGCCTCCGCTTATCTGGTTCATGGCATATACCATCTCATCGTATGCTTTTCTCCCTGTTTTTCCTGAGTGCTGCTTTTCATAATCCCGGGCGATCATAAACCACGCCCGCCGTATGGTCATACCTGCACGTATATACAGATTGAACTTATTAACGATCTTAGGATAATCCAGCGTCATCTGACGGATCTGCCGTTTCTCTTCTTCCTTTTTCCTCTGTCCGTCTGACACAATGAGCATAAACGCCGCTCCCACGCCGAGGATAAGAATTGCTCCTGCCCTGGTCTCTGTCCCGTAATCCCACTGGAGCACTTCACCGTTTACCTGATCGGGAAGAACCATGTAGTTTTCTGTTCCGGTCTCTTCATCTGCCCGGATAACGCTGCTCTCAACATCTTTCATCAGCTTTTCATCACTGCTTAAAACCGGCGGAAATACCTTAATGTAAAATTCATGAGATGCTTTCTCACCTTCATATGACATCACAGCCGTCAGCTTAACGACAGTCCCTTCTTCTGTCAGGGTATCCTCCTGAATACATCCCCGGCTGTCGATCACGTCATACCGGTCCGGCTGCCACGAAACTGCTATGCCCGCATCGGGAACTTCAGTGATCAGGTCAAGGTCATATCTCACTTCGTCAAGGCTTTCATTCTCTCCGAGGATCAGTGTCTCAAGTTTCTCACCTGTATCTTCAAATGCTTTTTTCAATTCTTCCTCATTATATTTTCGGCCGGAAACTGAAATATTCATCTCCTCTTCTTTATCTCCGATCCGGACTTTCATCCCGTGGGTCTGGTCTTTTCCGTTTGCATCTCTCTCAAGAATCTTTTCCCCGTTTTCATTTGTCCTGATTTCCCTGCTGTTATCCCACATGTATACACATACAAAACAGACCACAGCAGCTGCTGCCAGTATTCCCGCTTTTAAATAAACCGGATTCTCCCTGACCGCCTTCTTGATCCTTTTCCATCTCATTTCTGCTCCTTTGCTCACACTTCGATCCGGATGATCCTTCTTCCGATACAATAAGCTGCAATATATACACACAGACAGACTGTCATAATGATCATCCCCGCCATATTTCCGTACAGTACACTCAGGAATTCCCCGAAAGTCAGCTTCATATAAAGAATGATCGCGAACGGAACAGCACACATGATCTCAAATTCCAGTTTATTCGAGGCGATCATCGTCTGGATTTCTTTTTCCGTATCAATTTTTCCGCTTATGATCCTGACCGCGTTCCTTATGATCGTGATGCTGTCTCCTCCGCTTTTCTTTGCCGCAACAAATACATTGACAAAATCTTCTACATCTTCCTGCCCTGTGCGCTCCGCAAATTGCTCAAGTACTTCGGCTACCGGCATTTTCAGTTCAAGCTGATGTGTCATCCTGTCATATTCCTTTCGAATCCTGGATTCTTTATCATACAGAGGGACCAGCTCCCGGCTCACTTCACGTATCGCATTTTCTACGGAGTATCCAGCTTTCAGTACTGCCGACATTTCCTGGATGCTGTCACGGAACTGCACTCTGAACTGCTGCTCTTTCTTTCCCGCCGTATCCCGGATCCAGTCTCTCATATACATGAACCATACCGGGATAAGAAATGGAGCTGCCGCAAATGTACCGTAGAAAACATATAATATCAGCAGAAAGACAGCCGTCGTCTTTATTGCTCCAAGGATATACTCAGACTTCTTTATATCCTGCAGCCACAAGTTTCTCCCTGTTTTTGATCTCGCCAGCTTTCACAAGGCTTCCTTCAATTTTTTCATCCTTCATCCCCTCCTCTCTGAATTCATACAAGGTCTCTGTCCTGATCCTCCCGTCCATGCAGTCAAGTACTTCCTCGATCTTAAGGACTCTCCTGCTCTTATCCCGAAGCCGTCCCAGATGGATAATGATATCCAGTGCAGACGCGATCTGTCTCTGGATTGCCTGGAGCGGAAGATCAATCCCCATCATCATCATAGTCTCAAGTCTGTGGAGCATATCTGCCGGATTGTTGGCATGACCGGTAGACATGGAACCGCTGTGTCCGTTCAGCATTGCGGAAGATATCATATCTACAGTCTCCTCGCCCCTTACTTCCCCGACAATGATCCGGTCCGGCCTCATCCTGAGAGCCGAACGGATCAGATCCCGGATCGTCACCGCGCCTTCTCCTTCGAGATTGGCGCCTCTGGCCTCCAGACGCACCAGGTTGTCCACCCCCTGTATCTGTAATTCGGCATTATCTTCAATGGTTATGATCCGCTCCTCCTTGGGAATATAATCCGACATTGCATTGAGAAATGTCGTCTTCCCGGCTCCGGTCCCGCCGCTGACAAAGATGTTATACTTTGCTTCCACGAGCTGCCGGATAAATTCCGCCGCCTCTCTCGTAAGGCTTCCCATCCGTATGAGCTGCTCCATAGTGATCGCTTCTGACGGGAATTTTCTGATCGTCATGATCGGTCCGTTCACGGCAACCGGTTTTAATACTACATTGACACGGGAGCCGTCTCTCAGTCTGGCATCCACGACAGGCGAAGATTCATTTACATACCGGTTTGTCTCCCCTACGATCTGCTGGATGACATCGCAAAGCCTCTCTTCTGAGATAAAATGTCTGTCCGTGCGGTACAGTCTTCCTCCCTTTTCATAGAAAATATTCTCTGTCCCGTTCACCATGATCTCTGTTATGGAATCATCCTCGATCAGATCCTGCAGGATATCCAGACGTCGGAACGCATTAAACAATTCCCGGCTGATCCGTATCTTCTCGCTCAGGGGCAGAAACTCCTCTTCCGCTGCCTCTTCAATAACTGCAAGGATGATCTCCTGAAGTTCTTCCTCTCCCGTCTCCCTTGTCATGTCCAGGCGTAGCATTACTTTTTCATACAGCAGTTCCGACTTTATCATTGCACTGTCCCAGCCCTTTCCGTATCATGACGCTTCTTCTGCATCTGCTTTTTCACTGTACGGCTCAGGATATCCCCGTACCCTGTTGTCCGAAGATTTCTCTCATATTGTTCCAGCTTGGCAATGGCCGCCCCCTCCCGGATATATGGCGTATAGACTCTTGAGCAGTTCCGCAGGATATCATAGAGTCCGTCAATGCAGTCTCCCAGGTCCAGAATGACCACTTCGTAAATACACTTCTCAAGGATCTGATCGAACAGACTGATCCATTCTTCTCCTCTGACTGATCTCATATCTAACTCATTTTCCATCGGCATGATAAAATCCATCCCTCCCAGTCTCCCTGCCATAGAGCTGATCTTAAGTCCGTGATCTGTTCTCTCCTGTTTCATGCAATAGATCAGATCTCCCAGATCGTGTTCTGTCTTCTCCGGAAAATAGTAGCTGCCGCCTGCATATCCCTCCAGGTTGAGATAAAGTACCGGTACCTGCTCCGAGAGTTTCTCTCCCAGCCGCATTGCAAATCTTGTCTTGCCTATCCTGTGCACAGGTGAATACACACCGATCAGCCCTCTCGTCTGCAGGCTGATCCGGGGATCCGCACTCCTGATTTTATCCTGTAAATCCACAGTTTCCGGCTCGTCCCGGATACGTTTCCTGCCATTTTTCTGTACGGAAATACGTCTGTCCGGTATCTTGATCCCGCTTTTGATCTGGCTTAATATCTGACTTGCAGACTGATAACGAAATACGGGGATCACATTATTCTCCGTACGCTCTTTCATTATGTCTGTAAGTACAAAAATTCTTTGTACCTTAGACAGATCCTCGATCCTTTTCCTGTATTCCTCACCGATCAGCAGCACCTCTGCTTCTTCTGTCTCCATAAATTCCACCATCTTCGCAGGATCGTGAAAAAGATGGAACTGATACTCTCCCGGAAGCTGTTCTGACAGAATTGCAAAAAGATGTTCGATGTAATCTTCCTGCTCATCACAGACTACAAAACCGCCTGATACATTTTTTCTTTTTTCTTCTGACATAATCTGAATTTTGCCGCGATCTCATGCAGCACGAATAAAGATAATGACTGCCGGCTTTCCCCCGGGCCGACATATTGACACCGCTTGCTTTCCCTCAAAAGCCGGTGTGACATCAGGTGAATCCCTGTTGTGTAAGACGCATTATAAATGGCGGATTTTAATTTGTCCAGAGCAAAAATAAAATCCGCCGATTTTTGTAAAAAACTCACAAAATCTGATAGCACATGATTCCGTAAAGAAGCCCGACGCCCGGAATACCAAGGGTTCCGGATGTCAAAAAAGACACTGCATTCAGTCCCACATTAATTGAAGAATCAGGCGGGATCACATACTGATTTATAAAAAATATCAGAGCCATTCCCACTGCCGCCCGTATAAAAAAATTTATCACGGCCGATACGATTTTCTTCCCCAAATGATCCGCACCCTTTCCTGTCATCTCTGTACCACTGCAATGATTTCCGCCCCGTCAGTGATACATCCTGATACAGTTTATTCCGGACCCCGGCTATTTATTCTCTCTCTGACAGCCATTCTTCCGCTGCTTTTCCCGCAGCTGCACGGGAATAATTCCACTCACGCAGAGACATTCTCTGATTCTCTCCGCTTATCTCTTTAAAATAATTCTCCAAATCTGTCGCCATCCCGCTGTCTTTTATATCTCTGACATCGAGACCGGCAATCTCACCGGCTGCATCCTCTGACAGACCATACATCAGATAATACAGATCAGTTTCTTCTGTCTCCTGCGCATTCTGGATATTATACCGTGCGATCAGGGCATCCGGACGGCTGAAAGAAAACAGGATATAACAGACGGACACAACCGCCGTGATATAACGGAACAGCATAAAATCTTTTTTGAAAATACTGTATATCACACCGAAAAAGATGATCATGAGTACTGCAAGGAACCAGAGCACAAGCACTCTCAGAAAACTGAGATCATATTCACCCACATATAACACCATACGATATGCCGCTGAAAGTATCATGATGCAGGTACATACGGAAATCACAGTGAGCAGGATCTTCAGCACCCTGTTGTCTTCAAATATTTTTGCACACACAAGGACTGTCACAAAGTTGATAAGACTGACAAATAAAAGCTGCCAGAATCCCTGATGTGCATACTGTGAATAAGTGACTCCGTCAGGCAGGCCGGAATCAAGTCTGAGAAACAGAAACAGTATCTGGATTCCCGAATAGAGCACATACACCGCCGCCATGATCCCTGTAAAAGTTATCCCCGTGACATAATTGGAACTTCCCGGTTTTTTCACATCTGTTCCACCCAGGTTCATTTTGAAAAGTCCTGCAAAAAAAGCGTACAGAGAAACCATACCGAACAGGAATGTGAAAACAATACCGATAATATTTCCGAAGTCAATATTTCTCATAAAACGGAACGGATTCAGGAACCGGAACAGACTGTTGAAAATCTGTAAAAATATTTTATCTGACATCATGAGCAGAGGGAGTACAATGATGAGCATAAGCAATGCCGCCAGTATTCCCAGCAGTACGGGACCGGCATTCTTCCATTTCATTTTCCGGGCACCGGTATTTTCTTTTGGAGTATCCTCAGTACAGTCTGCCCCGTCAGCTTTGATTTTAACTTCAGTATTTTTTCTGTTTCCGCGGAAAAGTTCGCCCACGGATATGATCCATGTCCACAGCATGATAAAGAATTTTTTCACATATTCCGTAAATCCCCATTCACTGTCTTTATATAGCTGATGCGCCATTCCCATCATAAAGAGAAGGATGATCCCCACACTGTTGAAAAAATGGAAAAACCCGCTGTCCGTCAGCACTGTGGATATCCCAAGCAACAGAATACCCACAAAATACCTCAGAGTTCCTTTTTGAAAAGTTATCCCGGCTTTCCTGAGGAAAAGTACGGAAAACCAGAGTGAAACTGCCGTTATCACAGGAAATGTTATCCCCGAAAGATTACGGTACAGACAAAAAGTAAATAATACTCCGTAGATCAGACTCATGATGAGAAACCATCTGCGGTTTTTCTTCATTCTCTGAATAAAGATGCTATCCATTTTCGTCCTCCTTTACATACTCAAGGATATCTCCCGGCTGACAGTCAAGAGCCTTACATATCGCATCCAGTGTGGTAAACCTCACCGCTTTCGCCTTGTTATTCTTTAATATAGACAGATTCGCCATGGTAATATCCACTTTATTTGCAAGCTCCGTCACACTCATTTTTCTCTTAGCCATCATGACATCAAGATTTACTACGATTGCCATTTTCATCTCCTCCTATATCGTCAGATCATTCTCTTCCTTATAACGTACCGCCTCAGAAAATACGAGACTCAGCACATGGCTGAATATTCCCGCGATAAAGAATGTGAGGACAATGATAAATGTGGCGGGCGTCGGAAGGATAAATACCTTGATAAGAAAGAGCACGGCTATTACAAATGCAGCTTTTCCCATTACCTTAAGGCTTTTTGTATTACTGTCCACAAAGCAGTTTCTTTCTAAGACCGTAGTTATCATCTTTTTCAACCGCCATACAATAATAAGCCCGCAGACTGCAGATAAGAAAAAGATGATCAGCATGGAAATATAGTGGTCTGCAAAATCAGCAGAATAATATTTTCCCGCAAGCCTCAGTGTATAGGGCAGCGACACTGCCACAAGGATACCTGAGTAAAACATGAAATTCAGCAGATACTTTGTAAATATGACGATTCTTTTCTGCTCCATAATGACATCTCCTTTAAATGTATTAGTAAAATCTGGTATCTGAGTGTATTATATGGTGTGGTTATATTATTTGTCAATATTTTTTTATTGTTTTTCAATAAATTAAAATTGTTTTTCAATAAGCACGGGTAAAAAGACTTAAACCGGTGGGTAAACCGGTTTAAATGTCAAGGTAAATGTCAAGCCAAGACCGATCGGTTTTAATAAAATAAAAAAGACCGCCTTACAGCGCAAGGAATTCTTACATCCTTATCCCTGCGCCACATGGCAGCCTTTATTCTTATATTTTCTTATAACAACCTTTTTTTATTTTTCGGACTCTTCCTCTGTCTCCTCTTTTATCTCTACCTGTTCCCCGTCTATCTCAGCTGATGCTTTTCTTACTTTTGCAACACTTGCCACAATATCGTTTTCAGATAAATTTATGAGTTTGACTCCGGAAGTTATCCTTCCATATACGGAAATGTCTTCACACTTCATCCTGATCACGATTCCTTCTGTATTGATGATCATGATCTCGCTGTCATCGTCCACTGCTTTCATTCCCACTACGTATCCGGTCTTTTCAGTGATCTTATAGCACTTCACACCTTTTCCGCCGCGGTTCTGTCTTGTGAACTCATCCATGCTGGTCCGCTTGCCCATTCCCTTTTCAGACACGATAAGGAGATCTTTGCCCTGGCTGCTCATCTGCATGCCGATGACCTCATCATTATCGCTTAAGTTCATACCGCGTACACCCATGGAAACTCTTCCTGTTGAGCGGACATCCGACTCATGGAACCGTATACACTGGCCATCTTTTGTCACAAGCAGGATATCCTGATCATTATCTGTTACTTTTACCTCGATCAGCAGATCATCCTCTCTGAGAACGATTGCTGCAAGTCCTGTCTTTCTGACATTCATATAATCTTTGATCGGAGTCTTCTTGACAAGACCTTTCTTTGTTGCCATGAACAGATATTTGCCATCCTCATATTCCTTGATCGGAATTGTGGCCGTGATCTTCTCTTCCGGCATAAGCTGCAGAAGATTGATGATCGCTGTTCCTCTTGCAGTCCTTCCCGCTTCCGGTATCTCATATGCCTTGAGGCGGTATACACGTCCTTTATTTGTAAAGAACATGATATAGTGATGACTTGTAGTGACGAAAAGTTCTCTTATAAAGTCATCTTCCAGAGTCTGCATCCCCTTGATGCCTTTGCCTCCTCGGTTCTGGCTCTTGAAGGTATCCATGCTCATCCTCTTGATATATCCCATATTTGTGACTGTGATCACAACATTTTCTCTCGGGATAAGATCTTCCATAGAGATATCGAACTCATCATATCCGATATGTGTTCTTCTGTCATCTCCGTATTTTTCGGAAATAACAAGGATTTCTTTTTTGATAACACCAAGAAGGAGTTTGCGGTCTGCAAGGATTGCTTTGTACTCATCAATTTTTTTCATGAGTTCTGCATATTCTGCTTCCAGTTTTTCTCTCTCCAGACCTGTCAGAGCTCTCAGACGCATATCTACGATAGCCTGAGCCTGGACATCTGATAATTCAAACCGCTCCATCAATTCAGCCTTGGCGATCTGGACTGTCTTTGATCCGCGGATGATCTTGATCACTTCATCAATATTATCAAGAGCGATCAATAATCCCTTTAAAATATGAGCTCTTTCTTCTGCTTTGTTAAGATCATATTTTGTTCTTCTTGTCACGACATCTTCCTGATGCTGAAGATAATATTTCAGCATATCAAGAAGATTCATTACCTTAGGCTGTCCGTTTACAAGGGCAAGCATGATCACGCCAAAGGTATCCTGAAGCTGTGTATGTTTATAGAGCTGGTTCAGTATGACATTCGGATTAACGTCACGGCGGAGTTCGATACAGATCCTCATTCCTTCACGGCTGGACTGATCGCTCAGATCCGTGATTCCGTCGATCTTCTTATCTCTTACAAGCTCAGCGATCTTCTCGATCAGCCTTGCCTTATTCACCATATACGGAAGTTCCGTTACAATGATCCGGTTCTTTCCATTTGCCATCGGCTCGATATTTGTAACAGAACGTACTCTTATCTTTCCGCGTCCTGTACGGTATGCCTCTTCGATTCCTCTTGTACCTAGAATCTCTGCCCCTGTCGGGAAATCCGGTCCTTTTATGATTTTTAAAATTTCTTCGATCGTAGTCTCACCGTTCTCATCAATCTGGTCGTCTATGATCTTTACCACCGCACCGATTACTTCTCTTAAGTTGTGCGGCGGGATATTGGTTGCCATTCCTACGGCAATACCGGAAGTACCATTTACCAGAAGATTCGGAAATCTTGACGGCAGTACGGTCGGTTCTTTCTCTGTCTCATCAAAGTTCGGAGTGAAATCAACCGTATCCTTGTTGATATCTGCTGTCATCTCCATGGATATCTTACTCAGACGCGCCTCTGTATAACGCATGGCCGCTGCCCCGTCGCCGTCCACAGATCCAAAGTTACCGTGGCCGTCTACGAGCGGATATCGTGTTGACCACTCCTGTGCCAGATTGACAAGAGCTCCGTAGATCGAACTGTCGCCGTGAGGATGATATTTACCCATCGTATCACCGACGATACGGGCACACTTACGATGCGGCTTATCCGGACCGTTGTTTAACTCTATCATTGAGTAAAGGATTCTTCTCTGTACCGGCTTCAGGCCATCTCTTACATCCGGAAGAGCACGGGATGCGATTACGCTCATCGCATAGTCGATATAGGAAATCTCCATTGTCTTTTTCAGATCGACTTCGTGAACTTTATCAAAAATATTGTCTTCCATAGTTTATCTCCTTTTCTTCCAATGCCAGCCCCTGTGTCCACTCTGTGCCAGACAATCAAGTAAACTTGCTTTCTGTCCCATAGCGTCCACAGAGCCGGTCGCTGTTAATCGCTATACATCCAGGTTTCTGACGTACTTGGCATTTTCTTCGATAAATTCACGTCTTGGTTCTACTTTATCTCCCATGAGGGTCGTAAATGTCAGGTCAAGTTCGGATGAAGTCTCTTCGTCCATCTTTACACGCAGAAGTACTCTGTGTTCAGGATCCATCGTTGTCTCCCAGAGCTGATCTGCATCCATCTCTCCCAGACCTTTATACCTCTGGATCTTGTTATTACTGTCTCTTCCTACCTCATTCAGGATCTGTGCCAGTTCTTCATCGCTGTATGCATACCATACTTTTTTATTTTTCTCCAGCTTAAACAGCGGAGGCTGTGCCAGATATACATACCCTTCTTTGATAAGATCAGGCATAAAACGATACAGGAACGTTAATAATAATGTACTGATATGAGCACCGTCCACATCGGCATCTGTCATAATGATTATCTTGTGATATCTGAGCTTGCTGATATCAAAATCGTCATGGATCCCTGTTCCGAATGCCGTTATCATCGCTTTGATCTCCGCATTGCCGTATATCTTATCGAGACGGGCTTTCTCTACGTTAAGGATCTTACCTCTAAGAGGAAGGATTGCCTGAGTCGCACGGTCTCTCGCAGTTTTTGCCGAACCCCCGGCGGAATCTCCCTCTACAATATAGATTTCGCAGTTTTCCGGATTCTTGTCAGAGCAGTCGGCAAGTTTTCCCGGAAGTGACGTGGAATCAAGGGCTGATTTTCTCCTTGTCAGGTCTCTTGCTTTTCTCGCAGCTTCTCTTGCCCGCTGAGCCAGAACAGATTTCTCGATAGTCATCTTTGCCACATTCGGATTCTGCTCGAGAAATATTTCAAGCTGGCTTGATAATACACTGTTCACCGCACCCTTTGCCTCGCTGTTTCCGAGCTTCTGTTTTGTCTGCCCTTCAAACTGTGGATTTTCTATCTTAACACTGATGATCGCGGTAAGCCCTTCTCTGATATCCTCACCTTTCAGGTTCGGCTCGCTGTCTTTTAGCAGTTTATTTTTTCTTGCATAATCATTGAATGTCTTTGTCAGGGCCATTCGGAATCCCTCTACGTGAGTTCCTCCCTCGGGAGTTGTGATATTATTTACAAATCCGTAGGTATTATCACTGTAGGAGTCATTGTGCTGCATGGCAACTTCGACTGCAACTCCGTCTTTCATCCCTTCACAGTAAATGATCTGATCATAGAGAGGCGTCTTGCTTCTGTTCAGATATGTCACGAACTCCTTGATTCCTCCCTCATAGTGGAAAGTATGTTCGCGCAGCTCTTCCTCTCTCCAGTCCCTCAATACAATCTTGAGTCCTTTGGTGAGAAACGCCATTTCTCTGAACCTCTGCTTCAATACATCATAATCAAATACAGTCTCTTCAAATATCTCTGCATCCGGGAAGAATGTAACCTTGGTACCGCTCCTATCCGGTTCGCATGTACCCGTTACTTTGAGTTTATAGCATACTTTTCCTCTTTCGTAGCGCTGCTTATATACCTGTCCTTCGTGATAGATCTCAACCTCCAGCCATTCGGAAAGGGCATTTACAACAGATGCACCTACACCGTGAAGACCGCCGGATACCTTATATCCTCCGCCTCCGAATTTACCGCCGGCATGAAGCACTGTAAATACGACCTCCACTGCAGGAAGTCCTGCCTTATGATTGATTCCCACAGGGATTCCCCGTCCGTTGTCACTGACAGTAACGGAATTATCTTTGTTTATATCAACCTGGATTTCATCGCAGTACCCTGCAAGTGCCTCATCTACTGAATTGTCCACGATCTCATATACCAGATGGTGGAGTCCTCTTGAGGAAGTGCTGCCTATATACATACCAGGTCTTTTTCTTACAGCTTCCAGACCTTCCAGTATCTGGATCTGATCCGCTCCATATTCAGCGTCAAACTCTGTACTTGATGCACCCATTTAATAACCTCCTAATTTGCGTTTACTGCATGCCCGTTCCTGATGTGGAATATTTTGTTTATCGAAAATCTGTGATTTACAAATTCATCAAGCCCGGTACATGTAATTATCGTCTGTATATTGTTAATACTGTCCAATAAATAGTTTTGCCGATGTTTGTCCAATTCAGACAATACATCGTCAAGTAACAGGACAGGGGTATCCTTTATCACCTGTTTTACCAGTTCTATTTCAGACATTTTCAGCGACAGTGCTGCTGTTCTCTGCTGTCCCTGCGAACCGAACTTCCTTACATCCAGTCCGCTGTCTGTAGTAAAACAGATATCATCCCTGTGAGGACCTACCGTGGTGCTCTTCATCCTCATATCTCTTTCCCTGTAACGCTTTAATGCCTCCTCCAGAGACATATTTCCATTACTCGCTTCATAAGAGATAGAAATTCTTTCTTTCCCTCCGGTTAATTTAAAATGAATATCAGAAATTATTTCATTTACTTGTTTTATAAAATTTTTTCTTGCTTCCAGAACCTTTGTCCCGTATGCAGCCATCTGCATATCCCATATATCCAGAGTATCCATCAGGTTCTTCTGTCCGTATAGATCTTTGAGTAAGGAATTTCTTTGATTGATGATGCGATTATAGTTTGAAAGGTTACTGAGATATATTTTATCAAGCTGAGACAATTCAAGATCAATAAATCTCCTTCTCCCCGACGGTCCTTCTTTGATGATATTCAGGTCTTCCGGAGAAAAAAATACAAAATGGACAATACCGAACAGCTCTCCTGCTTTCCTGATCGGAATCTTGTCGATCGCAATTCCTTTGGGGCTGTTCTTTTTCAGATGCATATCGATCTGAAAACAGATTCCTCTCTTCTCTACTATTGTCTCTATATGGGATTCATCATATCCAAACTGTATGATATCTCTGTCTTTTGTCCCTCTGTGTGATTTCGTTGTCCCTGACAGATATAATGCCTCCAGTATATTGGTCTTTCCCTGGGCATTGTCACCATACAGTATATTGGTATTCGGATCAAAATTTAAGTCCAGCAGATCATAATTTCTGTAATTTTTCAGCTTTAAAGATTTGATTACCATAACTTTCCCATCTAATCTATTTTACACTTTTTTCACATTTTTTTCAACGTATGGATCAGCAAATCTCTATCTCTCTGCCCTCATAGGACGCAATATCTCCCGGATGGAGCTTTCTTCCCCGTCTCGTCTCAGTTTCTCCATTTACGGTGACAAGTCCGTCCTGTATGACTTCTTTTGCCTCTGCGCCGGACTCAACAAGTCCTGCTGCTTTTAAAACCTGTCCGAGCCGGATGAATTCTTCTCCGGCTCTCAACTTAAAATTTTCCATTTATTTCTCCTCTATACTGCCGCGTTAAAGTTTACAGGAAGGATCAGATAAATATAGCTCTGTTCCTCGTCCTTAATGAACAGCGGTGCTTTTGCATTCATAAAATACAGATCTACTTCTTCATCATCGATGACACGGAGTGCATCAATAAGGAACTTCGGATTAAAGCCGATCAGAAGGTCTTTTCCCTCTTTGATACACATGATCTCCTCATCCATGGATCCAATCTGTGACTTGATCTTAAACTCCATGGACTCATCCCTGATATCAATGATGATCGGTTTCTTGTCGCCCTCTTTTATCAGCAGAGTTGCCCTGTCGATACAATCCAGGAGTTCTCTTTTATTGATCCTTACTTTCGTCTCATAATCGCTTGAAAGCATCTGGTCGATCCTGAAATACTCTCCTTCGATCAGCCTGGATACAACAACCGTCCTGTCAAATTCAAACACTATATGATTTCTCGTAAATGATATATCCACATTTGCTTCGGCTTCTCCGCCAATGATCTTGCTTATCTCCTGAAGCGTCTTGCCCGGTACGATCACTTTCTTCGGTGAATAGGAATCTTTCAGCTCGATCTTGCGGATCGAGATCCTGTGTCCGTCAAGAGATACCACTTTCAGGATATTATCCTCGATCTCGAAGAGTTCACCTGTCATCATTTTATTCGTATCGCTGTCTGCGATCGAAAAGATCGTCTGACGGATCACTTCCTTGAGTGTAAACTCAGATACCGTGATAAAGTCATCTTTCTCTACGGCAGGCAGATATGAGAACTCGTCTCCCGGCTGTGCAGCAATGTTAAATTTCGCCTTTTCGCATGTGATCAGGACCTGGCTGTCTCCCTGCGTCTCTATTACGATCTCATTGTCAGGCAGCTTTCTCACGATTTCCGAGAAAATCCTGGCATTCAATGCGATAATACCTCTCTCTACGATTTCTCCGTCTATTGATGTCTCGATACCGAGTTCCATATCATTGGCGGTCAGCTTTATCACATCAGTAGATGCATCGATCAGTATACATTCCAGGATGGGCATTGTCGTTTTTGACGGAACTGCTTTTGAGACAATGCTGACTCCTTTTGACAGATTGGTTTTTGTACAGATGATCTTCATGTGATTGTAACTCCTTTCCTTCCTGTAGCCATATCTCTTACGGTATGGTGGTATAACTTCCGCGCATATATTGTGTGTGAAAAACTGTAAGGCGGACGCGCGCTGTGTATTATGACAGGATATCAATTCCGCCTCCGTATTATTAGGGGCTGTGAATATGTTAATAACTGCTCCAAAGCCTTAAAAATAAAGGCTTATCCGTTTTGATAAGTATGTTGGTCACTGTTGGACAGGATGAAGAAACAGTGGGAATAATTTTCAGCCCGATATGAAGTTCAGATCATGTAAATCTGTTATTCACATACTGTTCCACATCTTGTCTACAGAGTTATCAACATGATAAGCTGGTTTTATATGTATTATACACATCAGATCGGATTGATCTTCTTTTTAATAATATTAACTGTATTGTTAAGAGCTTCATCTGTTTTCAGCTCATTTTCGATCTTCTTTACTCCATGGTTAACGGAAGCGTGATCTTTACCTCCTAAAAGTGCCCCGATCGCCTTTAAAGGTGTATCAGTGAGCGTCCTGCACAGATACATTACGATCTGACGCGGAAGTACGATCTCGGCATTTCTCTTTTTCCCTTTCAGCTCAGAAATCGGAATATTGAAATGTTCAGACACAATATCTATGATCAGTTCAGGTGTGACCGGACGGTTATTATCCGGAGATATCATATCTTTCAGAGCTTCTGCCGCCAGGGAAATATCGATGGGCTTGTTCTCAAGGTTTGAGAGAGCGATCAGTTTATTTAGTGATCCCTCAAGCTCACGGATATTCGATTTAATATTGTTTGCAATATACTGCATGACTTCATCAGGAATATGATAACGGTCGAGGCCGTCCAGCTCTTCTTTCTTTCTTAAGATAGCCATTCGGGTTTCGTAATCAGGAGACTGTATATCAGCGATCAGTCCCCATTCAAATCTGGTCCTGAGACGGGCTTCCAATGTTTCGATATCCTTCGGAGGTTTATCACTTGAAATGATGATCTGCTTGCCGGAGACATGCAGATGGTTGAAAGTATGGAAGAACTCTTCCTGCGTACTTTCTTTTCCGATGATAAACTGGATATCATCGATAAGAAGGACATCATTGTTCCTGTATTTTTCACGGAACTTCGTCATGGCGAGTTCACTTCCCGTCTTACCTGCTTTCAGTGCGTCGATCAGCTCGTTCGTAAATGTTTCGCTGGTAACGTAGAGTACCTGTTTGGACGGATCATTTTCAAGGATGAAATGGGCGATGGAATGCATAAGATGCGTTTTTCCGAGCCCGACTCCTCCATATATAAAAAGAGGATTATAGATTTCACCAGGCGATTCTGCAACTGCCAGAGAAGCTGCATGTGCAAAGTTATTATTGCTTCCTACCACAAAGGTATCGAAAGTGTATTTCGGATTCAGGTTTGCCTTCTCAAAAAGTGAATTGGCCCTGTTCTTCTTTACGATGTTCTCCTTCTTTTCCTGGATGACAGTCTGATTGTCTGTCACAAAAGCAACTTCATATTCGATCCCCGTTACTTCCGCGATACATACTTTAAAAGGAAGGAGATATTTTTCCTCAATGTGTTCCAGACTGGCCCTTAACTTGACAAGTATATATACAGTGTCATCTTTAACCTCATATACTGTCAGGGGAGCAATCCAGGTGTTATATGAAATGTTTGACGAGCAGTATTCCAGCTTCATCTTATTTAATATCTGGTCCCAATTCTGTTCTACAATGTTCATCGAAAGTAACTCCTAATCAATAGAATAGAGAGATCTTAAGGCAAAGTCTCTCCATTACATTTTACATCAAAACAGAGTGTGAATCAACGGAAAATAATGTGTATAACTTTTTCAACAGACGTCGTCACTCAAAAAATGAAGCATAAAAAAAGAAATTATTTTTTATCAACATGTTATTTTGCGGTTATCCACAGTTTATCCACATGATACAGGTTATACACAGACTGTTGATAACAATTGTTGATAATGTGGATAAAACAGGTCATAGTGCACTGTTATAAAAAATATAAGCCAATCCCCGATTTTGCTTGACTTATCAAGGTTTTTTCTCTATAATTAAATGCGCGTCTTTTTAGGAAGACATAGAAAACCGTTAATTATGTGAATACTTTATTATAAAGTATATCAGAAAAAGGGAGGTGTATTGGGGATGAAGATGACATTTCAGCCGAAGAAGAGATCAAGATCTAAAGTTCATGGTTTCAGAGCAAGAATGAGCACACCGGGCGGAAGAAAAGTTTTAGCTGCCAGAAGAGCAAAAGGAAGAAAACAGTTATCAGCTTA